>CANQVU010000007.1 GCA_947627415.1 uncultured Clostridia bacterium
AGATATTTTGTTTTCGTTCAAAAATATTATATCACTAGGAGTTTGAGGTTTCAATTTTCATTTAAGTTAACAGATTGTTATAAAGTAGAAGGAGAAAAAATGAAAGAGGTTTTAAGGCATATAATAAAATTTGTATTAAATTTATTGATAATAATCGTTTATAGACCGAAAACAGTAGGGTTAGATAATATAGAAAAGGGAAAAGGTGCATTAATTTGTCCAAACCATGTTCATGCATTAGATTCAGCAGTTATAATCCTTACAAATAAAAGAAAAATTAATGCACTTGCAAAGGAAAGTATATTTAAAAATTGGTTTATAAAATGGCTTGCAGATATATTTGGGGTATATCCAGTAAAAAATCAAAGTAAATCAATGGAAAGCATGAAAATATCTCTTAAATTATTAAAGAATAATGAATTATTGCTCATATTTCCAGAAGGAACAAGAAATGGAATGGCAAAAGGTATAAAAGCAAAAGACGGTGCAGTAAAACTTGCAATAAAATCAAATGTCCCTATTATACCAGTAGGCATTCAAGGAAATTTTAGATTCTTTAAAAAAGTAAAAATAAACATAGGTAAGCCAATATATTATGATATAAGCAAAGAAGAATCTAATAATAAAGAAATTTTAGATAGATTAACTGAAGAATTAATGCAAAAAATAGTTGAATTGAGAGATGAAAAGATTTAATATAAATCAAACAATATAAAAAAAGAAACTATGTGGAGCTAAAAAAATGCTCCACTTTATTTATTTAAAGAAATTGCCCCAATTAGTAAGAACTAATGGGACAAAAACGTGAGGGAAGGTTATTTTTTATTTCATTTTTTTATAAAACTTTATTGCTGAAATTATAGCAATAATACTTACGATTATCAGTGCTACAATTGCGATTACAAGAAATGCAATTATATATTTTAACACTTCTTACCACTCCTTAAGTATTATTTTTCATATCCCTCAAATATGAAATTTAATAAATTATACCATATCACGTGTAAATACGCAACCGTGGGTTGACATTTAGTGCTAAAAAGAGGTATAATTAATTGTTATTGTGAGTTATTTAAAATGAATTAAAATAGATTGAGGGGATTAAAGAATGAACAATGAAAAAATAAGAAATGTAGCAATTATAGCACATGTTGATCATGGAAAAACGACATTGGTTGATAGCCTACTTAGACAAAGTGGTACTTTTAGAGATAATGAGCAAGTAGAAGAAAGAGTAATGGATTCAAATGATTTGGAAAAAGAAAGAGGAATTACAATATTAGCTAAAAATACATCAGTAATGTATAATGATGTAAAAATAAATATAGTGGATACACCTGGACATGCTGACTTTGGCGGAGAGGTAGAAAGAGTACTTAAAATGGTTGATGGAGTACTTCTATTAGTTGATGCATTTGAGGGAGCTATGCCTCAAACAAGAGAAGTGTTAAAAAAATCATTAGCATTAAATTTAAAACCAATTGTAGTAATAAATAAAATAGATAGACCAGGTGCAACTCCATATAAAGTAGTGGACCAAGTTTTAGAATTATTTATAGAATTAGGAGCAAATGATGATCAATTAGATTTTCCTGTTGTATATGCATCTGCAAAAGAAGGAATAGCAAAACTTAGTCTAGAAGAAGAATCAAGTGATATGAAATGTGTATTTGAAACTATAATTAACAATATTGAACCACCTAAATGTGATGAAGAAGGACCAATGCAAATGCTTATATCAAACATAGATTATGATGACTATGTAGGAAGAATAGGAGTAGGAAGAATAGAAAGAGGCATCATAAAAGAGGGAATGCAGGTTGCAGTATGTAAAAACGATAAGGTTGAAAATGCTAAAATAATGAAAGTATACACATATAAAGGACTTAAAAAAGAAGAAGTTGAAACTGCAAAAGCAGGAGATATTGTAGAAATATCAGGGATAACAAACATAAATATTGGTGAAACAGTATGTGATGTTAATCATCCTGAAAAAATTGATTTTGTAAATATAGATGAACCAACAGTTACAATGACATTTTCGGTAAATAATGGACCTTTTGCAGGAAAAGAAGGAGAATTTATAACATCAAGACATATAAGAGATAGATTGTTTAAAGAACTAGAAAGAAATGTATCTCTACGAGTTAAAGAGACAGATAGCCCAGATTCTTATGAAGTAGCAGGACGTCGGAGAGCTTCATCTATCAGTTCTTATTGAAACAATGAGAAGAGAAGGATTTGAACTTTTAGTATCTCGTCCAAAGGTTATATTTAAAGAAATAAATGGAGAAAAATGTGAGCCAATCGAATTGCTAGTTGTAAATGTTCCAGATGATTGTATAGGAAATGTAATAGAAAAACTAGGAAGAAGAAAAGCGGAAATGATAAATATGGAACCTGCTGAAGATGGACATACAAAAATAGAATTCAAAATTCCAGCTAGAGGACTAATTGGATATAGAACAGAATTCTTAACAGATACAAAAGGTGAAGGTGTAATGAATCATATATTCGATTCATATGAGCCATATAAAGGTGATGTGGTGTCAAGAACTAGAGGAACAATTGTGGCATTCGAACAAGGTAAAGCAATAACATATGGATTATACAATGCACAAGATAAAGGCGATTTGTTTATAGGACCAGGAACAGAAGTTTATGAAGGAATGATAGTAGGGCTAAATTCTAGAGGAGAAGATTTAGCAGTAAATGTATGCAAAGAAAAGCATTTAACAAATACTAGAGCTTCAGGGTCAGATGATGCATTAAGACTTGTTCCACCTATTCAAATGTCATTAGAAAAAGCAATAGAATTCATACAAGACGATGAATTAGTGGAAGTAACACCAAAAAGTATAAGACTAAGAAAAAAAATATTAAATAATAAAGATAGAGAAAGATCAGCAAGAAAGTAGGGAAAATAAAAATGGGATGGAATAGTAGAATGAGAGCAAGTAGAAGTTCATATAATTTTAGAAAGAATGGAAGTTATAGACCAGGTTCTTCTTCTGATTTTCATATATCATTAGTAAATAAAGAATCAGATGATTATATGAATAGACAAAGAGTTCTAGATGAAATAAAGACAAGATGTGAAAAAAACAATGAAAAATTAGATAATGTAGTAGATGAAATAGTTAAAAGAAAAGAGATTAAAGAACAATTTGATTATTTTACTAAGAATGGAATTACAGATATAGCATCAATATTTAAAAATTGGTATAATGGATATAGAAAAAATAAAGGGAAAAAGACTAATATAGTAATTAGGTGATATTTTGAATATAGAAGAAATAAAAGAAAAAGCTTTAAGTGAGCGCATTCCAATTATAATGGATGATACATTAGAGGTAATAAAAAAAATATTATTAGAAGAAAAGCCCAAAAAAATATTAGAGTTAGGAACTGCAACAGGATATTCTTCTATTTGCTTTTCTAACATTTTAAATAATAACGTTTATATAGATACAATAGAATTAGACAGTAACAGGGCAAATGAAGCAATAAGTAATATTAAACTAATGGGATTGGAAAATAATATAAATGTAATTATAGGAAATGCAGTAGATATATTGCCTACATTAAATGAAAAATACGATATATTTTTTATAGATGCAGCAAAAAGTAAATATCCTATTTTTTTGAAAGAAGCACTAAGATTATCTCATAAGGGTAGCGTAATACTAGCAGATAACATACTATACAAAGGATATGTCATGAGTGACTATAACAAACATAAGCAAAGAACGGCAGTAACACATTTGAGAGAGTATATAAAAGATGTAAATGAAAATAAAACTTTGCAAACTGAAATTTTAGAGATAGGAGATGGACTAGCAGTAAGTAGAGTGCTAGAATAGTGAATAAACATGGAAAATAATGATAAACGAAAAAAATTCATAGAAAGTTTTGCTGTAGAAGTAAATAATATTGCAAGAGAGAAATTTTTAAAAGAAACTAGACCTACAACAATAGGAGAAGTAGTAGATGGATATAGAGAATTTGTATTAGATTTAGGAAAAGGATTTTTAGAAATAGCTGAGAATTATAATGATTGTATACAGATAGCAAAGCAAAATGAACTAATAGGAGATGCTAAGTTAAAAGCTAGGATAAAAGATTTTTCAAGCTCTAGAATAAATAGTGATATAAAAATTCTAGATGATGTTTTTGGAATGGAAATAGTTACTTCAACAGAAGTGGAAAAGGAAATTTTAATGTTATTTAACCACTTAGTATTTGATATTAGTAAAGATAAAAAATATAACAAACCTTCTGGATATATAGCATATCATTGTATGGGAGATTTTTCACCAAAGGAAGGAAACATTAAAAATTGGATAAAAAAAGAAGTTGCAGAACTAAATACAAGAGAATATGTACGAAAAAGAAGTGAACCTACATACAATGATAAAAAGCATATGGTACCAATATTCCCAAATCTACAAGAAGTCATAAAAGATTCTAATAGATTAAATGAAATAGCAAAAACTTTTGAAGAAATGTTAGAATACATGAAAACAACTAAAACAAATTTAGATTTACCAATTGTAGAATTTCAATTTAAGACAGCAGACGTTGAGGAATGCGCCTTAAGAGGAAGTGCTTCCCATACTAAGTATAAGCATACGAAAGAGAAAATGATAGAAAATAAATTTAAAAATGGAGAACTTATAAGAGGAATTAATTCTCCATGGAAGTTTGAAGGTACCCCATCTGGATTAAAGCTTCAGGATTTTTATAAAACATTATTAGAAAATTGGCCATTTTTAAGGAATACTATTGTTGAGAGAAGAAATGCTGGAAAGGAAATCAAAGATAGAGAAAAAGTTTCTAAGTTTGACATGCTAACTGCATCACAATTTCCATTCTTAAGAGGTTATTTACCTAATTATAAGTATGATGAAAGTAAACAAGAAGAAAAATGGGGAGTATTAAAAATGTCAATGATAGTAAATAGGTTAGATAGAGCAGAAACAGAATCTTTAGAAGATGAATTACTTTCTCAAATAGGAAATGTATGGGCAGATAATTTTGCAAGCAAAGAAAAATCTGGAGGAGAAAGTAAATGAAAAAAC
Organism: uncultured Clostridia bacterium; assembly: GCA_947627415.1. GTDB lineage: Bacteria > Bacillota > Clostridia > TANB77 > CAG-508 > CAG-452. The sequence continues at coordinate 5,082 of CANQVU010000007.1, forward strand.
CAGAATTATTAGCACCAGCAGGGTCATTTGAAAAAGCAAAAACAGCTTTTTTGTATGGAGCAGACGCTGTATATATGGGAACTGCAAAATTATCTTTGCGTTCTAGAGTAGATGTTCAAGATGATGAACTTGCTAGAACAATAAAATATGCGCATTCAATTAACAAAAAAGTTTATGCAGCATTAAATATATATGCAAGAGATGATATGTATGATGAAGTAATTAAACAAGCAAAACTTTTAAATGAACTAAAAGTAGACGGAATAATAGCATCAGATGGTGGAGTTATAGAAACTTTAAAAGAATATGCTCCAGATGTTGATATACATATAAGCACACAGACTAATGTTGTCGGATATAATTCCTGCAAATTTTGGTATAAGAATGGCGCTAAAAGAATAGTGTTAGCAAGGGAGCTTAATAAAAAAGAAATAGATGCTATTATGAAAAATAAACCAGAAGATTTAGAAATAGAAATATTTATTCATGGAGCAATATGCTATAGTTATTCTGGTAGATGCCATTTAAGTGACTTTTTAGCATCAAGATGTGGTAATTTAGGAGATTGTGCTCAAAGTTGTAGATGGGCATATAATATGTATATAGAGGAAAAAAATAAGCCAGGAAATTTAATGCCAGTAGAACAAGATGAAAATGGAACATATATATTATCTTCAAAAGATTTATGTTTAATAAAGGAACTTCCAGAAATAATAGAAATGGGAGTAGATAGTTTAAAAATAGAAGGAAGGCTTAAAACTGAGTATTATTTAGCAACAGTAATAAATACGTATAGAAATGCAATTAATGATTATATAAAAAGTCCTAAGGATTATGACTATACAAAATATTTAAAAGAATTAGAAAAAACAAAAACAAGAGGATTAACGACTTTTTATTTTAACGATAAAAATAATAAAGACTTTCAAGAATATGAGGGAAAACAATATAATCCAGATTATGAATTTGGAGGAAAAATATTAAAAGCAGAAAAAGAAGGAAAAGCAATTATAGAAATAAGAAATAGACTACAATTAGATGATATACTAGAAATTTTAATACCGGATAAACTAGAGCCTAGTATTTTTAAAATAGAAGAAATGTGGGATGTAGAAACAAATGAAAAAATAGATCATGTAAATCCAGGTAGAGAAGGACAAAAAGTAGTTTTAAAGATTCCAATATCTACAAAAGAAGGTTGGATATTAAGAAGAAAAAAAGGGAGTTACAATGAAGAGAACTAAATTAAAGGATAGAGTATTACCTAAATATACAAAAGGTGAAGAAATTTTTAATATGACATCTCATATTGTAGGTGCTTCGTTAGGTATAATTGCTACCATACTTTGTATTGTAATTGCAGTATTACACAAAAATGCTTATGGAATAATTAGTAGTATAGTTTATGGCATTAGCTTAATAGTTTTATATACAATGTCTAGTATATATCATGGATTATCACCTAGAATACTAGGTAAAAAAGTAATGCAAATATTAGATCACTGCACTATATTTTTATTAATAGCAGGATCATATACACCATTTGCACTTTGCACATTTAGGGAATATAATTCAGCAATAGGATGGACAATATTTGCTTTAATTTGGGGTGTTGCCATAATTGGCATAGTATTAAATGCAATAGATTTAAAAAAATATAATAAATTTTCAATGGTTTGCTATATAGCTATGGGATGGGTAATAATATTTAGAGCAGACTTATTACCAAAATTATTAGGTATAAGAGGAGTTATATTATTAGTTTCAGGAGGAATTGCATACACAATAGGAGCAATACTATATGGAGTAGGTGTAAAACACAAATATATGCATTCAGTATTTCATTTATTTATATTATTAGGAAGTATATTGCAATTTTTCTGCATACTATTTTATGTTTTATGAGAAAAAGGGAGCTTGCCCTTTTTTTCTCATTTTTAATGCTTCACTATTGCATAAAATTAAAGTTAAATATATAATTAAACAGAGATGAGAGGTAAAAAATGGACGAAAATGAAAATTTATTAATTCCAAATTTACAAGATGAATCAGAGGAAGTTGCAGAGATTTCGTTAAGACCAAAAACATTAGATGAATATATTGGACAAACTAAAGTAAAAGAAAATATGAAAATATATATTGAAGCAGCTAAAAAAAGAAATGAACCACTAGATCATATTTTATTATATGGACCTCCAGGGCTAGGAAAAACAACACTTGCTGGTATTATATCTAATGAGATGAATACCAATATAAGAATAACATCAGGACCAGCAATAGAAAAACCAGGAGACTTGGCAGCACTTTTAACAAATCTTTCACCAAATGATGTTTTGTTTATAGACGAAATTCATAGATTAAATAGAAGTGTTGAAGAGATTCTTTATCCTGCTTTAGAAGATTATAACTTAGACATAATAATTGGTAAAGGACCTAGTGCAAGGTCTATTAGATTGGAACTTCCTAAATTTACTTTAATTGGAGCAACAACAAGAGCAGGTTCTCTTACTACTCCTTTACGAGATAGATTTGGTATAGTTCATAGATTAGAACTTTATAATGAAAATGAATTGAATACAATAGTAAGAAGATCAGCTAATATTTTAAATGTAAAAATAGATGAAAAAGGGTCTATGGAAATTGCAAGGCGTTCAAGAGGAACTCCAAGAATAGCAAATAGATTGTTAAAAAGAGTAAGAGATTATGCATCTGTTTTAGGAGATGGAGTTATAACAGAAAAAATAGCAAAGATAGCATTAGAAAAATTGGAAATAGATGAACTTCGGACTTGATAACATAGATAGAAAAATATTAAAGACTATAATATTAAGCTATTCTGGAGGACCAGTAGGAATTGAGACTCTTAGTTCAACGATAGGAGAAGAAACTGAAACAATCGAAGATGTATATGAACCATATTTGTTGCAAATGGGATTTTTATCAAGAACACCTAGAGGAAGAATAGTAACACCAAATGCATATAAACATTTAGGATTAGAATTTAAAGGAGAATAAAATGAAAAAGATATCAGTTGTAATACCAATGTATTACGAGGAAGAAGTAGTAAAAGAATGTTATATAAGAACTAAAGTTGTGTTAAATGGTTTAAATAATTTTGAACATGAAATTATATTTGTAAATGATGGGAGCAAAGATAAAACATTAGAATACTTAGAAGAAATCGCAGATAAAGATAATAATGTAAAAGTAATATCTTTCTCAAGAAATTTTGGGCACCAAGTAGCAGTGACTGCTGGATTAAAATATGTAACAGGAGATTGCTGTCTTATAATTGATAGCGATATGCAAGATCCCCCAGAATTACTAGTGGACATGATAAAACTATGGGAACAAGGTAATGATGTAATATATGCAAAAAGAAAAGTAAGAAAGGGAGAATCTAAATTTAAGCTTATAACAGCAAAAATGTTTTATAGAATACTAAATGGATTATCAGATGTAGAAATTCCAAAAGATACAGGGGATTTTAGATTAGCTGATAGAAAAGTTATTGATGTAATTAATTCTATGCCTGAACACAACAAGTTTTTAAGAGGACTATTTAGTTGGGTAGGATTTAAACAAACACCAATAGAATACGAAAGACAAGAAAGATTTGCAGGTAAAACAAAATATCCATTGAAGAAGATGTTAAAATTAGCATCTGATGGAATAATTAGTTTTTCTACTAAACCTTTGAAATTAATTGGAGGAATAGGAATTATATCAATATTTATATCAATTATATTATTAGTATATGCTTTAGTATCATATATATTTAATTTAAACAATTTGGCGTCAGGTTGGACATCTATGATGGTAGCAATTACTTTTTTTGCAGGTGTTCAATTAGTATCAATTTGGATGATATCAGAATATATAGCAAGAATATATGATGACACTAAGAAAAGACCAGAATATATAATAGATAAAAAAATTAACATAGAAGAGGAATAAAGATGAAATTATTATTACATACATGTTGTGCACCTTGTAGTGTATACTGCATAGATACTTTAAGGAAAGAGGAAATAGAACCAACGGTATATTGGTATAACCCTAATATTCATCCATATAAAGAATATGAAGCAAGAAGAGATTGCTTAAAAGATTATACAAAGCTAATAAATGTAAATGCTGTATTTGAAGATGATTATGGCTTAAGAGAATTTTGCAAAAATGTAGTTGATGATTTAGAAAATAGATGTGTAAATTACTGTTATAAAGTAAGACTTGAGCAGACTGTAAAATATGCAAAAGAAAATGGATATGATAGCTTTTCCACAACACTTCTTGTTAGTCCATATCAAAAACATGATGCTATAAAAGAGTTAGGAGAAAGATTAGCAAAAGAATATGGAATAGAATTTGTATATAGAGATTTTAGAGTAGGCTTTAGAGAAGGACAAAGAAAAGCAAGAGAGCTTGGCTTATATATGCAAAAATATTGTGGTTGTATATTTTCAGAGGAGGATAGATATCAAAAACAAATAGAAAAAGATAAAAAATATGTTTAAAACTAGATGTATAAAGTAGATTGCTTAAAATACAAGCAGTCTATTTTTTTGAACTTCAAAAACAAGTTAACATAAATATAAAAAATGCATATAATAACTATACAATATATTAAAAAGTTAGAAAGGAGCTAAATTATGAAAAATTCTAAAAATATTATAACAATAGTAGTGTTAATAGCAATTATTGCTATGGCAGTAGCATATTCTGCGTTTGCTACTCAATTAAATATAAATGGGCAAAGTGAAATTGTAGGAGAGTGGAATATTAAAATTACAGGAATTAGTGTTGAGAATATCAGTACAGGTTGTGATGCTGGGACACCTGAGTATACAAATACAAGTGCAACTTTTAGTGCAAAATTGCTAAAGCCAGGGGATACAATCACATATTTAATAACAATTCAGAATGGTGGAACAATTAATGCTGTTTTGGATAATGTAACTTTTACACCAGATAATGAAAATGGTTCTCCAGCAATTAGTTATGAAACAACAACGCCAGCTACAAATTTAGGAGCAGGCGAACAAACAACATTTACAGTAAAAGTTACGTATAATGCAGAAACTACAGAAATACCATCTGTAAAAACAAAAACAATTACAGGAATTATAGAATATGTCCAAGATGACTAAATTCTTCTTTGTAAAAGAGTGAGACAAAATGAAAGGAAGATTAATTAAAAGATTTTTTAAGAAAAAAAATTCGCTAATAATTTGCTTAAGCTTTTTATTATCATTTATTTTTATGTCTTGTGGATACTCAATATTAAATACAACTTTAAATATAGTAGGGACATCTTCTATAACAAATAAGGAAGATATGTGGGAACTAGATATGGAGTTTGTAGAAACTAAGCAATTAGATAATGTTTTTTTCTACGATATTATTATTCATAATAATTCGGAAAATACGTATCAAAATTGGGAAATAAAAATGTATGACAATGATAATATAATATATGCATATGAATATGGAAAAAGAGAAGATGGATATACAGTAATAAAAAATACTGAATGGGATAATAGAATTGAAACTGGAGGATCTGTTACAGTAACCATTATATTTACAGTAGATCAAAATGTTGGGGATGTATCAGAATATGCAAAATATTATGTTGAAAATTATATTAAAGCAACAGGAAGTTTAAAAGAACCAAATAGAGAAGGGAAAATTATAACAAATGGAAATGCTTCTTTAACACTTAAAGAATCCGAAATAGAAATAACGAACTTTACTATTAAATTAGATTCATCTTATGAGACAGAAATTGAAAATGAAAAGCAATATATTATAGATATAACTAATGATACAGAATATGATTTTATAAAAGTTAGAGCAAATGTTTATTTAGGAAAAGAAAACAAGTTATTAGAAGTATCACCAAGCGAAATTACTTGTCAAAACGAAACAAATACTAGTTTTGAATTACCTTTTTGGATGGAAATACCAAAAAATACAACAACATCAATTTATCTTATGATTATTACAAAGGATGATAAATTTATTCCAGAAATAGTTATGTCAGCAGAAATATAAAAAACTTGAAAAGGTGAGCAATATGAAATGCATTAAAAATAAAGAATTGATAATAGCTTTTTTGTATTTGGTTGTAACAATATATTTTATGATAAAAGATGCTATATTTTATACAAATATAATTAATCCGATATTCTGGGGGATAGTATTTTTATATTTAATAAGGAATGTAAAGATTAGGTTTAGTATAAATAAAAGGCAATTAATATATTTTATAACTATTATATTTATAACTATTGGAATATATATAACTTTAGGTTATATATATGGATTTTCAAAAACACCATATAGCCATAAAATAACTGCAATAATAAAAAATATTATGATTCAAATAATACCTATTATTGGAATTGAAACTCTAAGGATAGTGATTATTGCTAAAAATAAAAAAAATAAATTGCTAGTTGCAATGATTACAATTTTACTAATACTCGTGCAAATTAATTATCATATATTCGGAGATTTATATTTGAACAAGGAAGAGTTATTTAGGTATGTATGTTCTACTATTATTCCAATAATAATTTGCAATATCATATATACGTACTTTATATTAAAAGATATGCATTTATTTGCACTTAGGTACAGAGTATTAGGAAAATTATTTGTATTATTAATTCCTGCACTTCCAAATGTTGATTGGTATGTAATGGGATCAGTTGGCATATTGTTACCAGCTTTTATGTATTTATTATTTAGATATAAATTTTTAAAAGAAAAAGAGGATATAAGAGAAAGAAAAGAAAATTTCCTAGGAAAATTTTATTATGTAGTTACTTTTATTTTGGCACTTATGTTAGTTTGTTTTATGATTGGAATATTCAAATATGAACCAATATGTATACTGTCAAACAGTATGATTCCAACATACAAACGAGGGGATGTAGTTATTTTTAAAAAGATGAATAACTATGAATTAAATAATATACAAAAAAATTCAATAATTATATATGAAAAAGACGACAAGAATATAGCACATAGGGTTGTAAATGTAATAAAAACAGATGATAATGCATTATATCAAACTAAAGGGGATAGCAACAATGTGCCAGATACAGATTTAGTGCAGATAGGGCAAATAAAAGGCGTATACGTCTTTCATATAAAATATATTGGATTGCCATCAGTTTGGTTATATAACTATTTTCACCAAGAAGAAGTAAATGTTTAATAAGGAGGATTAGGATGATATTGCATAGAAAGAGATATAGAAAATATCGCGAAAAAAATAACAATTATTTTATCATTTTTGGAATAATAGTTTGTATACTATTAGGAATTATTTTTTTAAAAATGGGTTTATCATATAAAAAACAGAGTGAGTATATATACAGTTATGAGGCGAAAAAAAGCGATAATTATGAAGTAGTATTGAAACCAAATGAATTTTATACAACTGATAGTCTCCCAAAGGACTTGTATTATGCATCTAAATCTATAGATAAATTTGCACTAGAATTTAAATATAATTTTAATGGAAGTAAAGAAACAGATATAAGCTATAACTATGATATTAAAGCTAATATGGTAGCAACAGTAGAAAATAACGATAATCAAGGAAAAGAAGTTTGGAATAGAGAATTTACAATTTTAGATAATACAGCTTCAAATACTAATAAAAACGAATTTTCAATAAATGAGAAAGCAAATATAGAATATGGATACTATAATGATTTAGCACGTTCCTATGAAAAGGAGTATGGAATTAAAATTAATGCAATTTTGAAAGTCTATTTTAATATATCATATAGCATAAATCTTCAAGGATTAGATGAAAACAACAAAACAGTTAATGATTATATTGAATTAGATATACCAATAAACAATACCGTAACAAATGTAGAAGAAAAATATCAGAATATTACAAGTGAAGAAATTATGCAACAATTTGCAGAGAAAATACCAACAAATAAAGTAGTATATTATATACTTTCAATTGTATTTATTGTTGGTGCAGTAATATTATTTATAATAATTAAAAAATTCAGTAAAAAAACTCCTAAAGAAATGTACAAAAGCAATATGAAACATTTATTGAGATATTATAAAGAATTAATAATTACAATATCAAACGAACCTAATTTTAATAATTTAAAGTTAATGAAACTCAATAGTATAGATGACTTAATTGATGTAGCTGAACAAAATAATAGTAATATAATTCATTATGAAGTAATAGAAAATGAAAAAAGTGAATTATATGTAATTATTGATGAATATGTGTATAAGTATACTATAACTGGGGAGAAATTAAAATAAACAAAATAATAACAATAATTTGTGGAAATATTTTAATAAATGTGATATATTAATTTTGGTTTTTTAAAATTTGTGAAAATAATAGAATATAAAATTTAGAATGGAAAGATAAAATGAAAGATACAAAAAAATACCTTAAAAACGTAATATTATTTTTTATAATAATTATATTTACATTTTATGTAATATTTAAAGATCAAGATATAACTGGAATATTTGGTATATTAGGAAACGTAAACAAAAGATTTGTATTACTTGCAATATTATGTATGTGCTTTTATATTACGTGTGAAGCAATAAATATTGGAAGAACACTAAAAGCATTAAATGAAAAAAGCACATTTTTAAGAAATATAAAATATGCATTAATAGGTTTTTTCTTTAGTTCAATAACTCCTGCTGCAAGCGGTGGACAACCAATGCAGATATATTATATGTATAAAGATAAAATATCAGTTGCAAATTCAACTCTTGCACTTTTAATTAATTTAGCATGTGTTCAAATAGTTACAATTTCAGTGGCTTTATTTAGTTTAATATTTAATTATAAATATTTAAATACATTATTAATGTGGTTTTTTGCAATTGGAGTGATGCTTAATTTAAGTGCGTTAATTTTGCTATTAATATCAATATTATCAAAAAGAATGAGTAAAGGAATAATTCGAATTGTTGTAAAAATGTTAAAGTTTTTTAAAGTAAAAAATATTGAGAGTAAGCAGGCAAAACTTGAAGATGAACTTAATAAATATCATGATAGTGCAAAATATATAAAAGATAACAAATTAGTTGTCTTAAAAAATTTATTAACTACTTATGCTCAATTTATAGCATTTTATGGTATTTCGTATTTAATATATTGCTCATTTGGATTATCGGAGCATAATGTTTTTTCAATACTAACAATGCAATCTGTATTATATGCTACAGTTTCGGGAATACCATCTCCAGGTTCAGTAGGAGTAAGCGAAGGCGGATATATGGCTATATTTGCATCAGTATTTCCAGAAAATTTACTAGATAGTGCAATGCTTTTAACAAGAGGAGTTAATTTTTATTTATTTGTGTTAATTAGTGCTGTAATAGTTATTATAAGCGAAATGAGGAGCAAGAGACAGGAGAGTACAGATGAAAAACAAGTTGGAAAAAATTAATTATAAGTTTTTATTTTTAATTACATCTATAATAATATTAATACCTTCATTAAATTACTTAATTAGGAATAAAACTATATTAAATTTTAATGAGTGGTTCACCTTTTTCTTACGTAAACCAGTAAATAGCATAGAATCAGTAATAGGAGCAATTCTATTTGGAATACTTCTTATCGTACTGTTTTATTTGTATTTTAAAATTATAAAAAATACGGATAAAGAATTTAAAGGCTTAAAGTCTATAATCCTTTATGTTTTAATTATATCTTGCATTTTTGGACTAATGTTACCATTTACTACATCTGATATATTTTATTATATGGGTACAGGTTGGATTGATTCAAATTATGGTGAAAATCCTTATTATACAACAGTAAGAGAAGTTAGATTGCAAAATCTTAATGATGAAATTTTGCAAAGGACAGGAATATGGGAAAATCAAGTAGTAGTATATGGTCCTTTGTGGGCATTTATATGCAAGATTTTATCATTACTTTCTTTTGGTAATGTAACACTTTTACTTTATATATTTAAATTCTCTAGTATATTAATACATATTTTAAACACTTTTCTGGTATATAAAATTACAAAAAAGCATAAATTTGCTGTTATTTATGGATTAAATCCATTTATAATTTTTGAAATGATTACTAATGTGCATAACGATATATATTTAATATTTTTCATATTGCTAGCTTTATATTTTTTATTAAAAAAGAAAAATATTGTACTTACAGTTATATTTATGGCTCTTGCTACATGTATTAAATATGTGTCAGTACTACTAATTCCATTTTTTGTATTATATTATTTAAGAGATAAAACTGTATGGAAAAAAATAGCATGGAGTTTTGTATATGCATTATTATTTATCGGCATAGTATTATTGTGTTATTTGCTATATGCAAGAGATATTAATTTGATTCTTATTAGTCTTATGCAGCAAGGAAAATATAGAGAATCAATATTTGCTATTTGTTTAGAATTGTCTAAAATATTTAATATAAAATTACTAGCTCCGGTTAAATGGATTTCTTTATTGATTTTTACTGTTATCTTTTTAGATAATTTAATAAATGCAACATTCAGAGTAAAAAAGAATAAATTTATAAATTCAATGAGAAGATGCAATAACATATTATTAGGTTTTATATTTTTAGTGATAACTAATTTATGCCCATGGTATACGAGTTGGCTTGTTCCAACAATGTTTTGGCAAAGAAGTAAGATGATGAAAAATATATTATATATACAATTTGCATACGAATTAGTTATATTGATGAATTTTGCATTATTCAGTGAAAGTTATAAAATAGGTTTATTCTATTTACCTATAATTATTATAATAGTTATAATATTTAATTTATTAGATAAAATAAATATTTCAAATACAAAAGGAGTAATTGATGAAAAAAGTTAATAAGAAAGATATAATAATTATTGTTATAATAATTTTAATTGCAATATTAGTTTCTATGAAAAGTAGTATTTCAATAGTTAATAACTGTGCATCAAGAGATGTATCTGTTTGGGTTAATGCCGCAGCGAAAATGAAACAAGGCGAAATTATATACAGAGATGTATTTGATCATAAAGGACCATTATTGTATTTTATTTATTTTTTACGGATATGTTTTAAATGGTGAAAATGCAATTTGGCTTTTTGATTGTATATGCAATATTCTTAGTTGTTTGATTATTTATAAAATTTGTAATCGATTGACAACAAAAAAATCAAAGTCTCTATTAATAGTAATTATATATTTATTTTTTGTATCACATTTCTATTACGAAAATCCGTGTACAGAAAGTTTGGCGTTACCATTTATTTTGCTTTCTTTAGATAAATTTATTGTATTTATTTTAGACGAAGATAAATTTAATAAAAAAGAAAGCTTTATTACAGGTGTGTGCTTAGGAGCAGTATTATTACTAAGACCAAATTTAATTTCATTATGGGTAGTATATGATTTATGCATATTTATAAAACTAATTAAGGAAAAGCAAATTAAAAAATTATTAAATATAATGTTATTTACAACTATTGGCTTAATTGCAATACTTATACCTTTTTTATTATATTTAATATTTAATAATGCATTTAAAGATTTTATAGATATATATTTATTATTTAATATTAAATATTCAGGAATAAAAGAAAATAGTATATTAGAAACTATCTATTATTTTATTGAAGATACTAAATATATATTGGTAGGACTATTGTTGTTAAATGTAATATCAATTTATTTTGCAAATAAGAAAAAGAATCAGAAGGAAAATTTATTATTAGTAACAAACTTTATATATTATTCAATTACTTTTATATTAGTAATAATGCCACAAAGAAAGTATCTTCATTATGCAATTACAATGATTCCAACGATTATAATTCCAATCATAGTTTTACTAAAAAATATTAATATAAAAGAAACAATAACGTTTGCAATTACATTTATTGCAGTAATATATTTAGGCGTAACTGTTTTTAAGTATGTGTCAAAAAGAAATAAAGTTGTATACGAATATAGGGAAAAAATTTATATAATTTCAAACTACATACAGAATTTAACAGACAAAAATGACAATGTTTTACAATTAGGAATGGAAACCAATTTATATAATTTTTCAGATAGGTATTATAAAGGAAAATATTTTTATCAATTTCCAGTTGTGAAATATAGTGAAAAAGTAGCAACTGAAGCATTAGAGGACATAGCAAAAGAACTTCCAAAATTGATAATTGATACAAGAACACAAGACGATGAAAAAAGAAATATTAAATTTAATGAAGGAATTGCCGATATATTACAAAATAACTATGATGAAGTTAGCAAATTTATATATCTTAGAAAGGGAGAATAAATGAATAATAAAGTAGCAATAATTGGCGCAGGATATACAGGACTTAGTTGCGCAAAAAAATTATCAGAAAATGGATATGAAGTCACAATTTTTGAAAAGACAGGAGAAATTGGAGGAATTGCTAAATGCATAGATTATAATAATACTAAAATAGAAAAGCATTATAGACATATATTTAAAAGCGATAAATATGTAATAGAACTTTTAAAAGATCTTAACATATTAGAAAAATTGCATTGGAATGAAACAAAAATGGCATATTATTCAAACAAGGGTTTATATGGTTTCGGGACTCCATTTACATTACTTAAATATGAGCCGTTGAGCTTTATAGAAAAAATACGATTTGGCTTAGGAATAGTAAAATTAAAATTAGTAAAAAATTATAAAAATATAGAACAATTTACTGCAGAAGAATGGATGAAGAAGAATTGTGGGGCTGAAATATATCATAAAATATGGGAACCACTTTTAATTAGCAAGTTTGGAAGTAGAAAAAGTGAAATCTCTATGGCTTGGCTGTGGGGAAAGATAAATTTGAGGAGCTCTTCATCGACTATAGAAGGGGAAAGACTAGGTTATTTAGATGGAAGCTTTTATGTACTAACAAAAAAATTAGAAGAAAATTTAATTAAAAATAATTGTAAAATAAAATTAGACGAAGAAGTAATTAGTGTTAGAAAAGACAAAAATAATTATATAATCAATACTTCAAACAACCTAGAAAAATCATTTGATTTTGTAGTTAGCACTGTGTCATATAATACTTCTAAAAAAATTTTTAAAGATTTAATTAATTCACAGGAAAAAGAAAAAATGGATAATTTAGAATATACTTCTGCAAAGACATTAATTATATTTTCTAAGAAGAGTTTAACACCGTATTATTGGGTAAATATAGGTGATAATAATATCCCATTTGGAGGAATTATTGAGCACACAAATATGATTAATAAAGATAAATACTTAGGAGCTAATATAATTTACATTTCAAATTATTTATATAACGATGATACGCTCTATAAAATGAGTAAACAAGAACTTTTTAATTATTATTATCCATTTTTAAAAAAGATTAATAACAAATTTAGAAAAGATGATGTGATTAATTTAGAGTGCTTCGAAGAATTGTATGCACAACCAATAATTACAACGAATTATTCTAAAAAATGTTTAGATGAAAATTTACAAGAAAAGGGAATATATATGGCAACTATGGGACAAATTTATCCAGAGGATAGGCGGAATGAATTATGCAATTAAAATACGGATATGAAGTAGCAGAAAAAATAATAAATTTCTATAAAAAATAAATTTAAATAGGAGGATAATTTGGACAAGTTAGTTTTAATTGATGGAAATAGTATAATAAATAGAGCATTTTATGGAATAATGGGAAATAAGATGTTAATGACAGAAGACCGGAACATATACAAATGCAGTATATGGTTTTCTTAGCATACTATTCAAAATTCTTGATGATATAAAACCTAATTATTTAGCAGTTGCATTCGATTTAAGAGCACCTACAAAAAGGCATAAAATGTACAATAAATATAAAGCAAACAGAAAAGGTATGCCAGATGAATTAGCAATGCAAATGCCAATTCTTAAAAATGTATTAAAAGCAATGAATATTGCTATATTGGAAAAGGAAGGATACGAGGCAGACGATATTTTAGGAACACTTGCAAAATGGGGACAGAAAGAAAATTTAGATGTTACAATTTTAACGGGTGATAGAGATAGTTTTCAATTAGTAGATAAAAATATTAAAGTAAGAATTCCTAGAACAAAAATGGGAAAAACAGAAACGGAAGATTATACAGTAGAAAAAATTAAAGAAGAATATGGCTTAGAGCCTTTAGATTTAATAGAAGTAAAAGGACTTATGGGAGATACATCTGATAACATTCCAGGAGTTCCAGGTGTAGGAGAAAAAACAGCTATAAATTTAATAAAAGAATATAAATCAATTGATGGTGTATATGAAAATATAGATAAGCAAAAAGGAAAATTAAAAGAAAAGTTAGAGGAAAATAAAGATTTAGCATATCTATCAAGAACACTAGGAACGATTGATATAAATGCACCTATTGAGAAAGACTTGACATTATTGGAAAATAAAGAATGGAATAATAAAGAAGTATTAGACATATTTAAAAAATTGAAGTTCAGTAGATTTATAGATAGGTTTAATCTTTTGAGTTTAGGAACTATTTCAAGTGATGAAGAAGATGATTCATCAATTAAAATTAATTATAGAACTAATTTAACAAGCGAAAACTTGGAAAAATTAAAGTCAGAAATTATATCAAAAAAATCGATGTATTATTATTTAGAAAAAAATTGTTTTGTAATATATTCAGAGGATATGAATAAATCATGTTATATAGATGATATGATGACTTTTAAAGATATATTTGAGAACGAGGAAATATTAAAATGTGGCTATAAACAAAAGGAAGAATATATTTTGTTATGGCAAAATAACATAAATGCGAAGAACTTGATGTTTGATGTTTCTATTGCAGGATATATATTAAATTCCAATATAAGTAAATATACAATAGAGTATTTAGCAAGCGAATATTTGAATTTTGATATGGAAGAATATTTGTCTAAAGAAGGAATTGTAGATGCAAAAGAGAATCAAATAAATTTGTTTGATGAAATCTCAGAACAAAAAAATAATATAGATAAAAACTATATATATGCATATTTAATATTTAAGTTAGTCAAAGCCTTAAAAGATAAGATGAATAGCGAAAATAGTTTAAAATTGTTTGAAGAAATAGAAATGCCACTTGTAGAAGTTTTAGCAAGTATGGAATATGAAGGAATATATGTAGACAAAGAAGAACTTTTAAAATATGGGGAAGAACTTAAAGAAAAAATAGATATTTTGACTAAAGAAATATACACTTTAACAGGGGAAGAATTTAATATAAATTCTACAAAGCAATTAGGTGAAGTATTATTTGAAAAATTAAAACTAACAGCAGTTAAAAAAACAAAAACGGGATACTCAACAGATGTAGAGGTTTTAGAAAAAATAAAATATGAACATCCTGCAATCGAAAAAATATTAGAATATAGACAATTAGTAAAACTAAATTCAACATATGTAGAAGGATTAATTCCATATATAGATGAAAAAACAAGTAGAATTCATTCTAAATTTCATCAAACAGTAACAACAACAGGAAGAATTAGCAGTACAGATCCAAATCTTCAAAATATACCTACAAGAATGGAACTTGGTAAAAAATTAAGAAAAGTATTTAAGCCAAAAGAAGGCTATATGTATGTAGATGCAGATTATTCACAAATAGAACTTAGAGTTTTGGCTCATATTTCACAAGATAAGCATATGATAGAAGCATTTAATAATGATGAAGATATCCATGCACAAGCTGCTTCTAAAGTATTAAATATATCAATCAGTGAGGTGACAAAGGAACAAAGAGCTAATGCAAAAGCAGTTAATTTTGGTATAGTATATGGAATTAGTGATTTTGGACTAGGAGAACAGCTTGGAATATCTAGAAAAAAAGCAAAAGAATATATTGACCAGTATCTTGAAAAATATAGTGGTATAAAAGAATTTATGACAAGTGTTGTTGAAGAAACAAAAGAAAAAGGTTTTGCAGAAACACTTTATCACAGAAGAAGATATGTTCCAGAATTGAAATCAAACAACTATATGGTAAGAAAATTTGGCGAACGAGTAGCAATGAACACACCAATACAGGGAACTGCTGCTGATATTATGAAAATCGCTATGATTAATGTATATAAAGAGTTAAAAGAAAAAAATCTTAAATCTAAAGTAATTGTCCAGGTACATGATGAATTATTAATTGAAACTGCTTTAGATGAAAAAGAAATTGTAAAAGAAATATTAAAAACAGAAATGGAAAATGTAATTAAATTAGATGTGCCTTTAAAAGCAGAAGTAAACCAAGGATTTAATTGGTACGAAGCCAAGTAAAAACAAATCAAAATCACTATCCTGCACATTTTAATTCAATCGTAAAATCCTCAATGTGCAAACGCACACCTCCGGTTTTACTCATTCATTAAAATGCACAATCTAGCAATTTTGATTTGTTTTGAAAAGTTATATTATATACAAAAGATAAAAAAAGGAGATAGATTTGAAAAGACTTGTAACAATTTTAACAGTTTTAATTTTAATTTTATTAATTTATTTTACATTATTTAAGGTAGTTAAAATAGATGAAATTATAATGAAAAAAATATATCCATTGAAATATAGTGAATATATAGAAAAATATTCAGATGAATATAATATAGATTCATATATGGTTTATGCAATAATAAAAGCAGAAAGTAACTTCAATGAAAGAGCGAAATCTGCGAGTGATGCAGTAGGCTTAATGCAAGTAATGGAAAATACTGCAATAGAAACAGCAAACAAAATGGGTTTAAATATTACTGAAGAAGACTTATTTAATCCAGAATTAAATATTAAGGTAGGATTAAAATACTTTTGCAGTTTACTAGAAAAATACAATAATAATTATTATATAGCAATTATTGCGTATAATGCTGGAATTGGAAATGTAGACAAATGGCTAAGAGAAGGAGTTATAAAAAAAGATGCATCAGATATAGAAAATGTTCCATTTAGAGAAACAAATAATTATGTAAGAAAAATATTAAGGGATTATGATATATATACAAAATTATATAAAGAATGAAATACCAATAAATTGCAATTTGAGCGTCCGGACGTGAGGAAAAAATTTATTTCGCATAAATGTGATTTTTCCTCCGTTCTAGAGAATAGATGTAAGAAATGAACTCAATAGAAATATAATAATACAAGTATCAATTTGTGTGAATAAATACTTGTTATAGTTCTTCCATTGGTGTATAATCAGATTATTAATAGGTAGGAGTGAAGTATATGTCAATCTTAGTAACTGGTGGTGCGGGTTATATAGGAAGTCATACAGTAGTAGAACTGTTAAATAGAAATGAAGATATTGTTATAGTAGATAATTTTGTAAACAGCAAGCCTGCAGTATTAGAGAAAATAAAAAAAATAACAGGAAAAGATTTTAAATTTTATGAAATAGATGTATTGAATGAAGAAGCTTTAAACAAAGTATTTCAAGAAAATAATATAGAAGCTGTAATACATTTTGCAGGGTTAAAAGCAGTAGGAGAATCTGTTGAAAAGCCAATTGAATATTATCATAATAATATTACAGGTACATTAATATTGTTAAAATTAATGAAAAAATATAATTGTAAGAAAATAGTTTTTAGCTCATCAGCAACAGTGTATGGCAATCCAGAAAGAGTTCCATTAACTGAAGATTGCAAAACCGGGGGAACAACAAATCCTTATGGTACAACAAAGTTATTTATAGAACAAATTTTGAAAGATGTTTATGTAGCTGATAATGAATTTAGTATATCACTTCTTAGATATTTTAATCCAATTGGAGCACATGAGAGTGGTTTAATTGGAGAGGATCCTAATGATATACCAAACAATCTTATGCCATATATAACAGGAGTTGCATCTGGTAAATTCGAAATACTTAGTGTGTTTGGAAATGATTATCCAACAAAAGATGGAACAGGTGTAAGAGATTACATACATGTTGTAGATTTAGCAAAAGGTCATCTTAAAGCATTAGACAAAATAAGAAAAGAAACAGGTGTGCAAATATATAACTTAGGTACAGGAAATGGATATTCAGTATTAGATTTAGTAAAAACTTTTGAAAAAGTAAATAATGTAGAAGTAAAATATAAAATAGTAGGAAGAAGAGCAGGAGATATAGCAGAATGTTATGCAGATCCTAGCAAAGCAAAAAAAGAACTTGGATGGGCTTGCGAAAAAGGAATAGAAGAGATGTGCAAAGATTCATGGAACTTTATAATTTCAAACAAAGGAGAGAGTAAAGATTGAAAAAATTATTATTAGTTATTGATATGATTAATGGATTTGTAAAAGAAGGAGCACTAGCAGATAAGCAAATAAATAATATAACTCCAAATATCGTAAAATTAGTAGAAAAATATATTAATAATAATGATGATATAATAAGCATACAAGAAGGACATACTAAATCATCAAAAGAATTTGAAAATTTCCCACCTCATTGTATTTTAGGAACAGAAGAGGCAGAGCTTATTGAAGAACTTATTCCTTTTAAGGATAAAATGAAGTTAATTAGAAAAAATTCTACAAGCGGATTTATAACTGATGATTTTATGAGATATATGAAAGATAATGAGAATAGGTTAGAAGAGATTGTACTTACAGGTTGTTGTACAGATTTATGCATTCTAAATTTTGCAATCCCATTAAAAACATATATAAATGAGCATAATTTAAATATAAAAGTAACGATATACAAAAATGCAGTAGAGACCTATGATGCACCAAATCATAACAGAAAAGAATATAATGATATGGCATTTAAAATAATGCAACAAAATGGAATTGATATAAGATAAAAGAAAAAAGAGGATTTAGGGGACGCCCCCTAAATCCTCTTTTTTCTCAAATTATTTATTTTCTAATAATTCATTTTTTAAATCCCATAATTTTTGAGATAAATCTACATAGTACTTATGTGGATTTTTTATACGTTTTACTTCATTCCACAATGTATCTAACTCTTTTTTTGCATTTTGTGAAATTGTATCCAAATCAGGAGAACTATATACGAGATTTCCTTTATCGAATATTGTTTCTTGTAGAGGCCTTATAGTATAATTTGTTAATGTTTTCTTTTTCCAAGGAGATAGAGGATCAAAGATTACATATTTATCTTCTGGAATTATTTCATCGTGTAAGGCAATAACATCAGCTAAAGCCTTATTAGTGCTTTTATCATAGAATCTATATAGCTTTTTAAAACCAGGATTTGTTATCTTTATTGTATTATTAGAAACTTTAATTTTAGGTATTATTTTATTATCTTTTTCAATTGCGACTAATTTATATACTCCACCAAAAACAGGATTGCTTTTAGCAGTAATTAAATTTTCTCCAACTCCAAACAAGTCTATTTTTGCTCCTTCATCTAATATAGAAGTTATTACATATTCATCAAGAGCATTTGTTCCGCATATTTTACAATCTTCAAATCCAGCTTCATCTAATATAGTTCTTATTTTTTTAGATAGGTAAGATAAGTCACCACTATCTAATCTTACTGCTTTTGGTCTATACCCATTTGGAACTAAAACTTCATTAAAGACCTTGATTGCATTTTTAATACCAGAATTAAGAGTATCATATGTATCAATTAATAAAGTACAATCGTTAGGATAGTTTTCAGCATATGCTTTAAATGCTTCATATTCAGAGTCGAATGCTTGTATAAAGCTATGAGCCATTGTTCCACTTGCAGGTATATTCCATTCTTTGGCTGTTAAAACACATGATGTGCCTACGCATCCACCAATAATTGCAGCCCTTGCACCAAAAACAGCAGCATCTACGCTATGAGCTCTTCTTGCACCAAATTCCATTACAGGACGTCCATCTGCTGCAGTTACTATTCTACTAGATTTTGTTGCTATTAATGATTGATGATTAATTAAACAAAGTATAGTAGTTTCTAAGAGTTGTGCCTCAATAAGAGGAGCTTTAACAGTGATTAGAGGTTCATTTGGAAATACCACAGTTCCTTCTGGAACAGACCAAATCGTTCCAGTAAACTTAAAGTTTTTTAAATAATTTAAAAATTCATTTGAAAACATATTTTTACTTTTTAAGAAATCAATATCTTCATCAGTAAATTTTAAATTTTTTATATAGTCAATTATTTGTTCCAAACCTGCAAATATAACATAACCACCATTGTCTGGTATTTCTCTAAAGAATACATCAAAATAACTTTCAATATTTTGCATATTTTTTGCAAAGTATCCATTTGACATAGTAAATTCATAAAAATCTGTAACTAATTCTAATTTTCGTTTATCCATAATTATACTCCTTATATAATAATTAAATTTATTATATCATTCATGTCAAGACAAAAAATCACCGTGCTTGTTATAGAGCACGGCGTGGAAAGGATTTCATTCAAGGTTAACTAAAAGGTAACGAGAAGAAGTGTGCGAATTTTCCATTTGATCGGAAAAATTGAAGGAGATAGCTTTGGTGTAACCATCATTTTCATTAATCAAAGTAGGAACCTGTCCAGGCTTTCGAGATTTGAAAAAATCAACTTTGACTAATTCTCTATGCCCATGAAATGATTCAAAGAGTTGAAGCATTTCTTCAACATCAGAGCTATTCTCATTCATAAATTTTTCCAAAATGTCATTTCTTTTGCTTACATATTTCATAATATAGTAAGCTCCTTTCATATAAAAATTTTAGGATACACAAGTATCTTATGTTAATTATATCATAAAATTGGAAAACGGTCAATTTTGGTGGTTGACATTAATTAATCTTAAGGAATATAATTACAAAAGTGGAAATAATATAATTAGATTATTTTTAAATCTTAAGGAGGAAAAATGTTAAAGCTAAAAAATATTACTAAAGAGTATATATCAGGAGACTCTAAAGTAGAAGCATTAAAAGGTATAAGTATTGAATTCAGAAAATCAGAATTTGTATCAATACTTGGACCAAGTGGATGTGGAAAAACTACCCTTTTAAATATAATAGGTGGATTAGATAGATATACAAACGGTGATTTATCGATAAATCGGTAAATCTACTAAAGAATTCAAAGATAGAGATTGGGATACTTACAGAAATCATTCTGTAGGATTTGTATTCCAAAATTATAACTTAATACCACATCAAACAGTTTTATCAAATGTAGAACTTGCACTTACACTATCTGGAGTATCAAAAAAAGAAAGAAGAAAAAAGGCAATAGAGGCATTAGAAAGTGTAGGATTAAAGGACCAAATTAACAAGAAACCAAACCAAATGTCAGGTGGACAAATGCAAAGAGTTGCAATAGCAAGGGCTCTAGTAAATGATCCAGAAATAATCTTAGCAGACGAACCAACAGGTGCATTGGACACAAAAACGAGTGTGCAAATAATGGAAATATTAAAACAGATTTCAAAAGATAAATTAATAATAATGGTAACACATAATCCAGAAATAGCAGAAAAATATTCATCAAGAATAATAAAAGTTTTAGATGGTAAAGTAACAGATGATAGTAATCCGTATAAATCAAAAGAAGATAAAAATAAAGATAATAAAAAGAAAACTAAAAAACCATCAATGAGCTTTTTTACAGCTTTAAACTTAAGTTTAAATAATTTAATGACTAAAAAAGGAAGAACATTTCTAACAGCTTTTGCTGGAAGCATTGGTATTATTGGAATTGCTTTAATTCTTGCAATATCAACAGGTGTTCAAAATTATATAAATAAAGTAGAAGAAGATACTTTATCATCATATCCAATTACCGTAGAAGAACAAACTATAGATATGTCTAGTATGATGGAAAATATGATGGGAGAAACAAACCAAGATACATCAAATTATGAAGAAGGAAAAATATATTCGTCTGATATTATGGATGAAATGATTACTACACTTTCAAATAAAGTAACAAATAATAATTTAAAAGAACTAAAAAGCTATTTAGAAGAAGATAATAATCCAATAAAGAATTATACAAATGCAATAGATTATAGCTATAACTTAGATATTAATTTATATAAAGAAAATACAGAAGATGGAATAGTAAAAGTTAATCCAAGTACTGTTATGAATGCTATGGGAATGGGAGAAATGATTGAAGCAAGAGATAATTCCTCTATGTCGTCAGTTATGATGTCAAATACAGATGTATGGATGGAATTATTGGATAATGAAGGACTATTGCACTCGCAATATAATTTGCTTGCAGGCAATTGGCCTAAAAGCTATAATGAAGTAGTGTTAGTTGTAAATGAAAATAATGAACTTAGCGATTATACATTATACTCATTAGGATTAAAAGACCAAGATGAGCTAGAAAAGAAATTTAAAGCAATGCAAAAGGGTGAAAGCGTTGAAGAATCTACTCAGACATCATATACTTATGATGAATTATTAGGATTATCATTTAAACTAATTTTGAATTCAGATTATTATACTAAAGAAAATGGACTATGGCTTGATAAAGAAGATGATAATAAGTACATGAAACAAAAAATAGATAAAGCAGAAAGTATTAAAGTTGTAGGAATAATTAAACAAAATCCAGATACAGTTGCGGTATCTATGACAGAAGGAATAGGCTATACAAAGGACTTAGAAGAATATGTTATAAACAAATCAAATGAATCAGAAATTGTAAAAGAGCAAAAAGAAAATTCTGATGTAAATGTATTTTCAGGATTGGAGTTTCCAACAGAAGATGAGAAACAAGAATTTAATTATGATTCACTATCAACACAGCAAAAAATGGCTATGGCAACTTTGAGTGCAGAAGAATTATCACAGATGATGGAAGCATATACAGAAAATATGAATTCGAGTTATGAGAAGAATTTAGAAAAGCTAGGAGCTGTAGATTTAAGTAATCCATCTTCTATAAGAATTTATCCTAAAGACTTTGAATCTAAAGATGGTATTACAAGAGAAATAGAAAATTATAACCAAAAGCAAAGAGATGAAGGAAAAGAAGAAAACGTAATAAATTATACTGATATAGTAGGAATTATGATGAAATCAGTAAATCAAATCATTAGTATAATCAGTTATGTTTTAATAGCATTTGTAGCAATATCACTAATAGTATCATCAATAATGATAGGAATAATAACATATATTTCAGTACTTGAAAGAACAAAAGAGATAGGAATACTTCGTAGCATAGGCGCTTCTAAAAAAGATATTTCAAGAGTATTCAATGCAGAAACTTTTATTGTAGGATTAATTTCAGGATTACTTGGAATAGGAATAACTATTCTCCTTACTATACCAATTAATTCTGCTATATATAATATTACAGGAATAAATGTTAAAACAATGGTTCCACCAGTTGCAGGAGTAATACTTGTTATCATAAGTATGTTACTTACTATGATAGCAGGATTAATACCTTCGAAAATGGCAAGTAAAAAAGATCCAGTTGTTGCACTAAGAATTGATTAATGAAGATTAAATAAAATATAATTTAAAAAGAAAGGAATGATTAAAATGGAAAAAGCAAAAGTATATTTCTGCAAGGAAATTACACCAGAAAATATTGTTAAAATGTATGATGTACTTCAAAAACCATTAACAGGGAAAGTAGCAGTAAAATTACATTCAGGAGAAAGGGGAAATCAAAACTATATAAGACCAGAAATGGTAAAAAAGATAGTAGAACATGTTAATGGAACAGTTGTAGAATGCAATACAGCATATGAAGGCGCAAGAGATACAACAGAGAAACACAAAGAATTAATGGAAGAACATGGATGGACTAAGTACTTTGATGTAGATATTATGGATGCTGAAGGTGAAGATAAAATATTAGAAATTCCTAATGGAAAAGTAATTAAGAAAAATTATGTTGGAAAAAATATAGACAATTATGATTCTATGCTAGTTTTATCGCATTTTAAAGGACATCCAATGGGAGGCTATGGAGGAGCATTGAAACAATTATCAATTGGTGTGGCATCAAGCAAAGGAAAAAGATATATCCATTGTGTTGGAAAAGAAAATGGAAGTTATGATGATATGTTTAAAGTAGATCAACTAAAATTTTTAGAGGCTATGGCAGATGCAGCAAGCAGTGTTACTAAAAAATTTGAAGGAAATATTGTATATATAAATGTAATGTGCAATATGAGTGTAGACTGTGACTGCTGCAATGTTGCAGAGGATCCATGTATTAAAGATATTGGAATATTATCATCTCTTGACCCTGTTGCCATAGACCAAGCATGTATTGATTTAGTTAAAAATTCAAATGACGAAGGAAAAGAACACTTATTAGAAAGAATTAATTCAAGACATGGAATTCACACAATCGAAGCTGCAAGTGAATTAGGAATCGGCAATAGAGATTATGAATTAGTAGAAATTTAGGAGGATTTTATTATGATAGAAAAAGTTGAAGGAAGAAAAAAAGAAAATCGTTTATTAGATGTATTGTCAACGAGAAAGGTAAAATATATAATTGGGACAGTTCTTTTAAGTGCAATAGGCGTAGCCTTACCTAGAATATTTCATATTTTAGCAGGAAGTTCAGCAGGCACAACATTTTTACCAATGCATATTGCAGTACTAATTGCTGCATTAACATTTGGAGTTTTTAGTGGAAGTATAGTGGCAGGTATATCTATAATATTTAGTTATTTACTAACAGGCATGCCAAATCTTTCAAGATTGCCATATATGCTTATAGAATTAGTAATTTATGCAGTCTTATTAGGATTGCTTAATAAAAAATTTAATAAATATATATCATTAATTGCAACAATTGTATTGGGGAGAGTAATCTATTCAGGAGTACTATTTGCAGCAATAAATATTTTTGGATTTAATACTTATGGATTATCAGTAATAGAAAGCATAAAAGCAGGATTACCTGGAATAGCTATTCAAATATTATTTGTTCCATTTATTGCAAAAACAATAGAGAAAGGAATAAAACTACATGACTAATTTAGAAAAAGCAAAAAATATATTATTAGAGAAAAATGCTTCTCTAGTAGTATGCTATAAAAATGGAGATATAAAAGAATACTATCAAGATAGAATAAAAGATATAAAAGAAATTTTAATGAAAGACGAGTCATTACTTAAAGATGCTATAGTTGCAGATAAAGTAATTGGAAAGGTTGCGGCATCTATTTTAACAGTAGCAGGAGTTAAAGAGATTTATGCAGAAATAATAAGTGAATTTGCAATTTCTATATTAGAAAAAAATGACATTAAATATGAATATAACAAAAAGGTAAATTACATTAAAAATAAAGATAATACTGGAATGTGTCCAATGGAAAATAAATATAAAGATGAGACAGATATAAATATTATTTATAGAGAAATGATTGGAGAAAAATAGAATGAATGAAGAAGACATAGAACTAAAAGAATATTTAGCTAAAATGAATTGTAGAGGATGTTATAACCATTGTCCTTTAAGTAATCCAATATGCGGAAGAAGTAAAATCTTTATAGATGAAGCGATTGAAAAATTCAATAATACATTAGAAAAGCAAAATTAAAATGTAATGAATTTGTAATGAAAATGTAACAAAACAGCTTAACCTTGATACTACTAAATTTAAAAAGAATCAAATAAAATGTTGTTGCAAATGCAACAACATTTTATTTTTTTTATGATATAATCCTATTACATTATGAAGGGGGAGATATTGATATGAAAATAATAAAAAGAGATGGAACAATTGTCGCATATAATCCAGAAAAAATAAGAATCGCAATTCAAAAAGCTAATAATGAAGTTTCTAAAAAAGAAAAAGCATCAAAAGAGCAAATTGATGATATTATAAAATATATAGAAGAACTTGATAAAGCAAGAATTCTAGTTGAAGATATACAAGATATTATTGAAGAGAAATTAATGTCTCTTGAAAAGTTTAAATTAGCAAAAAAATATATTACATATCGTTATACGAGAGAATTAGTTAGAAAAGCTAATACAACAGACCAATCAATTAAAGAATTAATTGAGGGAGAAAGTGAATATTGGAACAACGAAAATTCTAACAAAAATGCTAAAGTGGTAACAACACAAAGAGATTACTTAGCAGGAATCACAAGTACAGATATAACGAGAAGATTTTTACTTGCAGATGATATAGTAAAAGCACATGATGCAGGAATTATACATTTTCATGATGCAGATTATTTTGCTCAAAACGCTCTTCATAATTGCGATTTAATAGATTTAGAAGACATGCTACAAAATGGTACTAATATTAATGGAGTTATGATTGAAAAGCCACATAAATTTCTAACAGCTATGACAATTGCAACTCAAATAATAACAGCTGTAACATCTAGTCAATATGGTGGAGCAACTGTTACAATGACACATCTTGCCCCATTCGTAAGAGATAGCTATAATAGATATCTAAAAAAATACGAAGAAAGAAAATTATCTAAAGAACAATGCGAAAAATTTGCAAAAGAAGATTTAAAAAAGGAAATAAAAGATGGTGTTCAAACTTTCCAATATCAAATAAATTCTATGACTACAACAAATGGACAATCTCCATTCTTAAGCGTATGTTTCTATTTAGGAGAAACAGATGAATATAAAGAAGAACTTGCTATGATTATCGAAGAAATGCTAAAACAAAGAATTCAAGGTATGAAAAATGAAAAAGGTGTATATATTACACCAGCATTTCCAAAATTACTATATGTTCTTGAAGAAGATAATATAAAAGAAGACAGTAAATACTGGTATTTAACAGAGCTTGCTGCTAAATGTACAGCAAAAAGAATGGTTCCAGATTATATTTCTGAAAAGAAAATGTTAGAATATAAAATAGATAAAAATGGCAATGGAAATTGTTATCCTTGTATGGGATGTCGCTCATTCTTAACACCATATGTAGATCCTAAAACAAACAAACCTAAGTATTATGGAAGATTTAATCAAGGGGTTGTAACAATAAACTTAGTAGATGTAGCATTATCATCTAGTAAAGATATGAATAAGTTTTGGGATATATATGAAGAAAGACTAGAATTATGCCATAGAGCACTTCAAGCAAGACATCAAAGATTGAGTAAAGCAACAAGTGATGTAGCACCAATATTATGGCAACATGGTGCACTTGCAAGACTTAAAAAAGGTGAAAGTATACACGATTTATTACATGGTGGATATTCAACCATTTCATTAGGATATGCAGGACTTTATGAATGTGTAAAATATATGACAGGAAATAGCCATACTGATAATGGAGTAGGTAAAGAATTTGGACTAAAAGTTATGCAAAAACTAAATGATAAATGTAAAGAATGGAAAGAAGCAGAAAATATAGATTACAGCGTATATGGAACACCAATCGAATCAACAACATATAAATTTGCAAAATGTTTAAAAGATAGATTTGGAGTTATTGAAGGTATTACAGATAGAGATTATATAACAAATTCTTATCACGTACCTGTATTTGAAGAAATAGACGCTTTCGAAAAACTTAAATTAGAAAGTGAATTCCAAAAATTAAGTCCAGGTGGTGCTATATCATATATAGAAACACCAAATTTACAAAATAATATTGAATCTGTATTACAAGTTATCAAATTTATTTATGATAATATAATGTATGCAGAATTAAACACAAAATCAGATTATTGCCAAAAATGTGGATTTGATGGAGAAATTTTAATAGATGATAATTTAGAATGGTATTGTCCAAATTGCGGAAATAGAGACCATGATACCTTAAATGTAGCAAGAAGAACTTGTGGATACATAGGAAGCAATTTCTGGAATAGAGGTAGAACACAAGAAATAAAAGAAAGAGTATTACACTTAGATAATAAAGATTATAAAGAATAAAGGCATATATAATGGGGGTTAAATATAAATGAGATATAACAAAATTAGAAAAATGGATATATCAGATGGACCAGGTGTTAGAGTATCAATATTTATGCAAGGATGTACTTTTAACTGTAAAGAATGTTTTAATCCAGAAACACATGATTTTAATCGGTGGGAAAGAATTTACTGATGAAACAATAGATAAAGTATTGAAACTATGTGAAAATGAAAATGTAAAAGGATTATCAATTTTAGGAGGAGAACCGCTTCATCCTAATAATATCGAAGGAACTACAAAACTTGCAAAAGCCTTCAAAGAAAAACTACCAAACAAGAATTTATGGATATGGTCAGGATTTACATTTGACAAAGATTTAAAAGATAAAGAAGTAATGAAATATACTGATGTATTAGTAGATGGAAAATATGTTGATGAGCTAAGAAATCCTACTCTAAAATGGAAAGGCTCAGAAAATCAAAGAGTAATAGATGTAAAAAAGAGTTTAAATAGCAATGACGTAATTTTATATGAATAATTATGTGATATATAAAGGGCTATAAGTTTAGAAATAAATTTATAGCTTTTTATATAAAAATGCTACAATCGCTATCGTCTTTGAGATTTATTCCTTTTAGTCGCAAACTCAAATTGCAAGAACAAGGGTGCCCAGGCGATTTGTTCTTATTATGAAACTATAATTAGTATTTTTTACGTCTAATATAATATAGAACAAATTAAGGAGATAAAAATGGATGAATTAGTAATTAAAGCTAAAAAGGGAGATAAAGAGGCTTTCACTGAATTAATTATAAATATGGAGGATGAGCTATATAAAATAGCAAGAACAAAATTGATTAATGATGAAGATATTTTTGACGCCATACAGGAAACAATGATTTCAGCATTTAAATCATTACATAAGTTGAAAAATGAAAAATATTTTAAGACATGGATTATAAAAATTCTTATAAACAAATGTAATGATATATACAAAAGTAAAAAAGCAACTATTATATCTTTAAATGAGGATATAAAATTAGATGAGACCAATAACTTTTCAGATAATAATTTAAATTTTGAATTTATAATTAAGTGCTTAAATTATGATGAGAGAATTGCTATAACTTTATATTATCTTGAAGAATACACAACAAAAGAGATAAGTAAAATTTTGAAAACGAATGAGAACACTATAAAAACAAGAATAGCAAGAGCAAAAGTTAAAATTAAAAATAATTATAAAGGAGAAATTTAAAAATGAAAGATAATTTAGATAAAAAGATAAAAGAAGCGTTTATAAAAGAAATAGATAAACCTCTTGAATATGAGAATATAATAAAAAATGCTCTTAATAAAGAAGAAAATACTAATAAATTTAAAATTTTAAAATTAGTAGCATGTTTTTTATTAGTGACAATATTAATAAGCTCAGTATTATTTTCGAAAAATATTTTAGCTTTTATAAACTATTTGTTAAGAAATGATTCCAGAGATGGAATAAAAGAAGCAATAGATAATGGTTATATACAAGAAGTTAAGATGAAATACATTAATTCTAATGGAACAAATGTTAAAGTTTCAGAAATACTAATGGATGATTACAATTTATCTATAATATTCGATATAGAAATCCCGGAAATTGAAAATATTGAAGAGTTATATAATATTAATTTACCTAACTTAATAATAACAGATGATGAAAACAAGTTTATAGTTGCAGAATTTGAAGGCCCAGAAAAATATGAAGAATTTTGCAAAGAAAACAATATTGAAAAATCATATAACAATATTGCATATTCTAATGGTGGATATGAAGGAAAAATAGTAACAAAATATGACAAAACTATTGAATATATGTATACAACTTATTCTGATAATTTTCCTAAAAGCAAAAAGTTATATATAAGTTTCGATAAAATAATACTTGAAAATAATAAAACTGCTGAACAAACTACAGTAGAGGGAGATTGGAATTTAGAGGTGAATTTATCAGAAGAAATATATAATAGAGAAAAAACAGTATATAGAGTTAAAAATTGTACAAGAGATGATTTAATTGTTACAAAAGCAGAAGTATCAAGCACAGCAATGAAAATTGAGTGGATAACAAGATGGGGAGATCCTGTATATTCAGAAAATGATAGTGAAGAAGAAAAACAAAGAAAAACAGAAGAATTTTTCAATAATACCCACTCTGTTAGAAATATTCTTATACAAAATGAGTATGTAGAAAATAGCGAAGGTAAAAGATTTTATCCTGTAATAAATAGCAGTGATGGAAACGGTGGATATAATCAAATGTTAAATGGCATGTTTAGGCATTGGCAAACATTTAATTTAACTAAATACAATTCAACAGATAGTTTAAAAGTAGTTTTTGAATTTAATGATGAAAAAATAATAATAGAACTTGAAAATAAAAAATAGTAATAGAATAAATTATAGCAGATACATTTTTTGTATAATGAATCAAATACAAAAACTCTCAAATTACAAAAATTGTCAGACTTATGAATTAGTAAAAAATTAGTTTTAGTAAAAACAACAAATAAGAAGAAAATTCTTATTTGTTGTTTTTTTGTGTTGAAAAATAAAATTTAGTAATTTATAATTATAAATTGTATAATGAAAAAATAAATGGGAATAATCCAAGTATTAATAGGAGAAGAGTTTATGATTTTATCATTAATTCTAATAATACTAGGATTTATTTTTCTAATAAAAGGAGCAGATTTCTTAGTAGATGGTTCAAGTAATATAGCAGAAAAATTTCACATACCAGAAATAATAATAGGATTAACAATTGTGTCAATAGGTACATCTATGCCAGAATTATTTATTAGTATAACATCTGCAATAAATGGATATCCAGATATGTCTATTGGAAATGTAATAGGAAGTAGTATTTCTAATTTGTTGTTAATTTTAGGAATATCAACTATTATAAAACCAATAAAATTCAAAAGAGAAACAAGACTAATAGAAATACCATTATGTTTATTTATTTCAATTATTTTTATAGTTATTTGTAACATAGAACAAAATGTAACGAGAACAGATGGGATAATACTTATTTTTATATTTATACTTTTTATTATATATACAATTGTTATGTCTTTTAAAGGAGAAAAATTTGATAAAGAAGATTATATAACTGTTGAAGAGCAAAAAAATACTAATAAATGGTCTACCTTAAAGGATATAATATTTATAGTTTTAGGTCTTGTTGCATTAAAAATAGGTGGAGATTTAACTGTAGACAACTCAGTTAATATAGCAAAGACTCTAGGATTAAGTGAAAAGATTATAAGTATAACTATTCTTGCAATTGGTACAAGCCTTCCAGAATTAGTCACAA
Organism: uncultured Clostridia bacterium; assembly: GCA_947627415.1. GTDB lineage: Bacteria > Bacillota > Clostridia > TANB77 > CAG-508 > CAG-452. Next base: position 36,271 of record CANQVU010000007.1, read on the forward strand.
GTGTATCAGCATCAATAAAAGGAGAAAGTGATATAGCAATTGGGAATATCTTAGGCTCAAATATTTTTAATATGTTATTAGTAATTGGAACATCGTCTTTAATAAAGCCAATAACATATAATGCTATTTATAATAAAGATATGATTATATTATTAGTAGCAACATCTTTACTCACTTTATTTTCAATTCTTCCACAAAAAAATGAAATGAATAGGACTAATGGGGTTATTTATTGTATAATATATATAGTATATGTGACAAGCTTATTTTATATATAGGGGGTAGTATATATGGCAACATTTGAAGATTTTATGAAATTAGATATTAGAGTAGGTACAATAATATCTGCAAATAAATTTGAAAAAGCAAAAAGGCCTGCGTATCAGCTAGAGATAGATTTTGGCAAAGAAATTGGCATAAAAAAATCATCTGCACAAATAACAAATATCTATTCATTAGATGAATTGATAGGCAAACAAATATTAGCAGTAGTTAATTTTCCTACAAAACAAATAGCAAACTTTATATCAGAAGTATTAGTACTTGGTACATACAGTAAAGATGGAGTAGTACTAATTTGCCCAGATAGAAAAGTTGAAAATGGAGATAAATTAGGATAATGGCAAAAAAGGGGACAGACCCCTTTTTTGCCAAATAAAAAAGTTAGAGAAATCTAACTTTTTTATTTATTTGTATTGACAAATCTAAAATTCGTAGTATAATGTTAGAGTACTCTAACAAAGGAGATGTATTTTTTATGCTTACAAAAACTCAAGAAGAATATTTAAAAACTATATATATTTTACAAAATGAAGAAAAAAAAGCTAGAGTTACAGATATAGCCAAAATATTAAATAAAACTAAGCCCACTGTAAACTATGCAATAACTAATTTAAAAGAAGCAGGACTAGTAAACTACAAAACATATGGAGATATATCATTAACAGATATGGGTAAGAAGTATGGTAAAAAGATACTAGAGGCTTATGATATAGTGTATCTATTTTTAAACGGAATATTAGAATTAGAGCCTGACAAAGCAGAATCCGAAGCAGAAAAAATAAAGATGGCTATTAACGACGAAACACTAAATAAATTAGCAAAATATACGCATAAAACGTTGGGGTTATATAGCTTAGAATGTGGGTATGATATTAATAATGAGAAATGTAGGTCATGTGTAAGAAGAACTCGGAACAAAAAAATAGAATTTGAGGAAAAAGGGGACAGACCCCATTTTCCTCACTGTAGGGGTCGCACTCTAGGGCGACCTGGAATAAAACAACAAAGAAAGGATAGAATTATGAACAACAATTTATTAGAAGTAAAAGATTTATATGTAAATGCTGAAGGAAAAGAAATATTAAAAGGAATGAATTTAAAAGTTAATAAAGGAGAAATTCATGTAATTATGGGACCAAATGGTTCAGGAAAATCAACAACAGCAAATGCAATACTTAATAATCCTAGTTATATAAAAACAAATGGAACAATTACATTTGATGGCGAAGACATAACAAATTCAAAAACAGATGAAATAGCACGAAAAGGAATTTTTATGTCTTTTCAATTACCAGAGGAAATACCTGGAGTTTCAGTTACTAATTTTTTGAAATATGCAAAAAATAAAGTTACCGGAAAACCAGTTAAAATTTTTGAATTCAAAAACGAACTCAAAAAATATATGGAAGAATTAAGTATGAATCCAAGTTATATGGAAAGAAGCTTAAATGTTGGCTTTTCTGGTGGAGAAAAAAAGAAAAATGAAATTCTTCAGCTTTTAGTATTAAATCCAAAACTTGCAATTTTAGATGAAACTGATTCTGGACTTGATGTTGACGCAATAAAAACAGTATCAAAAGGAATAGAAATGTTTAAAAACAAGAAAAATGCAGTTTTGATAATAACACATAATACAAAAATTTTAAGTAACTTAAAACCGGATTATGTTCATGTTTTAGTTGATGGCAAAATAGTTAAAACTGGAGATTATAAACTTGCAAAAGAAATTGAAGAAAATGGATATAGTAAATATAAGAATTGAAGAAGAGCTATGTCCTCATACATTAAAATGAAAGGAATTAGAAATGTCTAAGACTAAGATTAAAGATATAAATAGAAATATTTATGATATTAAAAATAAAGATGAATATGAATTTAAAATAGAAAAAGGATTAACTCCTGACATAATAAAAGAAATATCTAAACAAAAAAACGAGCCAGATTGGATGAGAGATTTTAGATTAAAAGCATTAGAGGTATATAACAAATTAGAACTTCCAACTTGGGGACCAGATATTTCAGAGCTTAATATGAATGATATTGCAACATATGTAAAACCAAAATCAAAATTAAACAGCTCATGGGATGATGTTCCAGAGGATATTAAAAATACATTTGATAAACTAGGAATTCCAGAGGCAGAAAAAGAGTCACTCGCAGGAGTTGGAGCTCAGTATGACTCAGAAGTTGTTTATCATAGTATGAAAGAAGAACTAATAAAACAAGGCGTAATATATACAGATATGGAAACAGCAGTTAGAAAATATCCGGGAATTGTTAAAGAACATTTTATGAAATGTGTTCCTATATATGACCATAAATTTGTAGCACTTCATGGTGCTGTTTGGTCTGGTGGATCTTTTGTATATGTTCCAGAAGGCGTAAAAGTAGATATACCGCTTCAAAGTTATTTTAGATTAAACTCACCAGAAGCAGGACAATTTGAACATACGCTAATTATAGTAAGTGAGGGAGCAAGTCTTCATTTTATAGAAGGATGTAGCGCACCTAAATATAATAAAGTAAACCTTCATGCAGGATGTGTTGAACTATATGTAAAGGATAACGCACATTTAAGATATTCTACAATAGAAAACTGGTCTAAAAATATGCTTAACTTAAATACAAAAAAAGCATTAGTTGGAAAAAATGCTAGTATGGAATGGGTATCTGGGTCATTTGGTTCAAAAGTTTCAATGCTATATCCTATGAGCATACTAAATGGAGAAGGAGCAAAAACAGAATTTACAGGAATCTCATTTGCTGGAAAAGGACAAAATTTAGATAATGGATTTAAAGTTGTTCATAATGCACCAAATACATCTAGTGTTGTAAATAGCAAATCAATTTCAAAAGATGGCGGAAAATGTACTTATAGAGCTTTAACTAGAATTAATGAACAAGCAAAAAAATCAAAAGGTATGGTGTCTTGTGAATCATTGATGCTTGATGATATTTCTATATCAGATACAATTCCAGTAAATGATATAAGAACAGAGACGGCAGAATTTTCACATGAAGCAAAGATAGGAAAAATTAGCGATAAAACAATATTCTATTTGATGAGTAGAGGAATGTCAGAGGAAGATGCAAAAGCAATGATAGTAAGAGGCTTTGCATATCCGATATCAAAAGAATTACCAGTAGAATATGCAGTAGAAATGAATAATCTTATTAATTTAGAACTTGAAGGTGCAATAGGATAAATTTACTTAAAATAATTCAATAGAAATATAATATCTGTTAACCATTTTATCTCCCGGTAGAAGTCCTTCGAAGATAGTGCCGGAACCCAGAAAAATGGCTTAACATCTATTATTATTTCTATTGAATTCATCCTAGAACAATTTTTTTAAGAGAGGAAACAAAATGGAAAGTATTAAATTAAATGAAACACCTGTTAGAACTTCACGAAATTTTAATATGAACAATATAAAACTTGAAGATATTAAAATTCCTGATAAAGTTGGAAGTTTTGATAGTGTCTACATAAATTGCGAAACATCTAAAATGCAGGTTGGAAAATCATCTGATAATAAATACAGCTTAGCTTATGGTTTAGGAGATATTTTTACAAATCAAGTTAAAAATATTTCAAATCAAAGTCTAAAAGTAAAAGTAGATAGTAAAGTAAATAAAGAACTACAAATAGATTTTAAATTTGATGATAATAATTCAAATCTAGTTGATAATATTGTAATTGAAGTAAATGAAAATTCAAAAGGAACTATCATAATAAAATATTTATCAGATGAAAATAAAGAATATTATCATAATGGAATAATAAAGATATTTGCAAAGAAAAATTCTAATATAAATGTGATAGTAGTTAATTTACTTAATTCTAACTCTAGTAACTTTATATCAATAGATAATGAACTTTGCGAAAATGCAAATGTAAACTATACAATAATTGATTTTGGAGGGAAAAATAGTATTTCAAATTACTATTCAAATTTAAAAGGTGAGCTTTCTTCCAATTCATTAAATAGCATTTATTTAGGAAAAGAAAATCAATTATTTGATTTAAATTATATAGCAGAATTAAGAGGAATAAAAACAAATGTAGATATTGAAGTTCAAGGAGCTTTAAAAGATAAGTCAGTTAAACACTTTAAAGGAACAATAGATTTTAAAAAAGGTGCAAAAAAAGCAAAAGGAAATGAAAATGAATCTTGTATGTTATTATC
>CANQVU010000008.1 GCA_947627415.1 uncultured Clostridia bacterium
ATTTGAAAATGAAATAAGAAAAATAATGGCATAAATTATATATTGGATTTTGTTGCTATTGAATTTTGAATGCACCTATACTACAAATGTGTATAAATTTACCTCAAAGTGTTGACAAATGCATAAAACGAGAGTATACTAATACAGTACCAAAAAATTAAATATCGCGGGGTGGAGCAGTTGGCAGCTCGTCGGGCTCATAACCCGAAGGTCGATGGTTCGAGTCCATCCCCCGCAACCACCCAGAAGCAAATCATTGTGGTTTGCTTCTTTTTTTCAAAAAAGAAGCTATAACCACTAGATTGCTTCTAGGTTCCATCCCATAAATTTCGGCATTTGCTTACGATTTGCGGGAGCCATACCACTGTTTCTTTTCCGAAAAAAGTATCGCTTCGCTAACAACTTTTTCGGATTTCCCTACTAATTTATAAGTTTATAATAATGCTAAAATCAAGAACTATTATGTCTATTTTATGGGGGGAGAAGTTGGGAAAAGTAAACACATCAAACTCAATAATTTCTAATAAAAAAACATCCAATTTGTAGATGGGGAGTAAAAAAAATTAGAAGTAGAAAATATTTTGTTTTAGTTGAAGGATATGCATGGCTAAATCAAGTATATTTTCAAGAATAAAAATCTTTAATAGATGCTGATATAGATTCCTTTGAAGACAGGATTAAACAATATGAAGAATTGTTAAAAATAGAACATAATGAAAACTGGTGGAATGAAGATATGGATATAAAACAATTATGCGAATATTTCAATAGAAAAGATATTACTGTTAGAAAAACAATTAGGAAAATGTGTGATAGTGGCTTTGAAAAATATAAGTTCTTAGTTAATAACAAAGTTGTAATTTCAAAAGAAGGGGTAGAATGGATTTGTAAAAATGTATTTAAACAGAAGTATTTGGAGTTATTAGAAAAATATGAAATGGAGTTAACAGAGTTATATATTGAAGCTGGTTATCCTTATGATAATTTTTTTCATAAAAATTGAAAAATGTATTGATAGCAAAACAAATGTTTGATATAAAAATAATAATAAATTTTTTTTACAAATAACTGTCGATTTGTGGAAAAAAAATAAATTTTATGATATAAAATAATTAATTAAAATAAAGGAGAAATATTTTTATGAATCCTATAATAAAATGGGCTGGTGGAAAAGAAAAGGAATTACCATATATAAAAGAGAATCTACCAAATGAAATAGATAGATACATTGAACCTTTTGTAGGTGGAGGAGCGGTTTATTTTAATTTGCAAATTAAAAATTCCATTATAAATGATAAATCAGAAGAATTAATTAATTTGTACAAATGTATAAAAGAGCATGATAAAGAATTTTTTAATAATCTAAAAGCAATATATAAGAATTGGATATTATTAGAAAAGGTAGTTGAAACTAATTCTACCGAATTGCTAAAAATATATAGAGATTATTGTAAACAGCTTAATGACACTGATAATACAAAAAATATAAAGATTAAATTTAACGATAGAATATATGCATTTGTATTAAAACATGCTGAAGAATTTAATGGAATATTGTCTGCAGAATTTAATATTGAAATAGACAATTTTATAAATGAAATTGTAAAGAACTTAATTTCTAAAATGAACAGAATGTATAAAATAGAAATACAAAAGAAAAAGATGAGTGAAAAGGATACTCTTGACAATATTGAATGTGCATTTAAAAGTGCATTTTATATGCATTTTAGACATTTGTATAATGAAGCGGAAAATTTGAATATTAATACATCATTTTATACAGCAATATTTTATTTTATAAGAGAATTCTGCTATGCATCTATGTTTAGGTATAATAAAAATGGAAAATTCAATGTACCATATGGAGGAATAAGCTATAATAGAAAAGAGTTTTCTAAAAAAATTGATTATATAGGTTCAAAGAAAATAAGAGAATATATGGAAAATACAAAAATATATTGTAATGATTTTGAAAACTTTCTTAAAGAAATTAAACCTAAAAAGGGAGATTTTATTTTCTTAGACCCTCCATATGATACTGAATTTTCAACATATGCAAAAAATGAATTTGCTAAGAATGATCAAATAAGACTTTGTGAATATTTAAAAAGTACAAAAGCTAATATAATGTTAATCATTAAAAATACAGAGTTTATCTATAATCTATACAATACAAAAGAATTTAATATAAAAACATTTGATAAAAAATATCTTGTAAGTTTCCAAAACAGAAATGATAAAGATGTGGAACATTTATTAATAACAAATTATTAGGAGGAGAAAATATGTCATGGGGTTGGAGGACAAAACCTAGAAGCGTTGTAAAAACAGTACAATGGTTTAAGTATTTTTCAAAGCTAGAAAATAAAAATTGGGAAGAAAAATTAGAACAATTAGATATAAGAGGAAAAGCTATTCATCCTATTAGAAGAGAATATGTGTATAATGCACATAAAGATGAAGATGAGAATTTAGCTCAAATGTCCTATGAAGATTATGTGTCTGGAATGTTTGATATTACTGAAACAGAAAGTAATGCAAGAAATGATAAAGCAACTTTTGAATTTTTTGGATTTGGTTATGTTGATAAAGATGGGGTAATTCAAAGTACAGAGGTTGGAAAATTAATTGAAAATGATAGATTCGATAGTGAAGATTTTATAAAACAACTATTAAAAATGCATTTTCCAAGTAAGGTAACAGACATAGGAAGAAATATTCCAGAGGGAAATGTGATATTTCCTTTTGAAATTTTATTAAAAATAATAGATAAATTTAAATATATAAATAGATATGAAATGGGATTTATATTTGGGTGCAATAGTATAGCAGAAATAGATGCTCTTTATAGTGCAATAGAAAAATTTAGAGAAAAATATAATGCATTACCAAATAAAACAGATAGAACTAAATGTGAGAGTATATTTAAAGACATTTATAAAGATAATTATGGTATAGAACCTAATGTTAACACTTTATGTGGTGATTATGGCGATGCTATTAATAGATCTTTATTGTATACAGGATTATTTGATTTAAGCGGACGAGGGAATTATACGAAAGTCAGAGTGGCAGAACACGCTAGAAAAAAAGTTGATTTACTAATAAATAAGTATAAGTTTCAAAAGGTAGATGCAGATAATATTGAAGATTATATGAAGTGGTATGGTAGTTCACACAATATTACTTTGCCTTGGGAAAATAAAGATGAAAGAAAAGAACTTATATATGAGAAAATCTATTTATTACAAAACAAAATTGAAGAGTACAAAAAGCAATATGCGTTTACTATTGATAAAAATATAAAAGAATATATTAGAAGAGTAGAAAAAACAGATAAAAATACTGAATTAAAACTTATAGAAAAAGAATTAATAGAGGATATTACAAGTTTAAATGAAGAAGTATTTATTAAGTATATCTCTAAAAAAGAGCAAACGAGAAAAGAAATCTTAGATAAATTTGAAGATATTATTACAGGAAATGAAGATATGGCAGCATTATGGTTAGAATGCAATACATGGAAATCGTTAGTTGCAATTGATGGAGAAAAAGAAGTAAAAAGAAACTTCACGATAGAAGAAGATTTGTCACCTAGGTTTTTTGCACCTGGAAAAGGTAATACACCAGATATAGAATTGTATAAAGATAAATATGTTATTGTACCAGAAGTGTCTCTTATGACTGGTGTTCTACAATGGGAACATGAAGCATCATCAGTAATAGATCATGTATTAAATATTATGAAAAAATATAAGTCTATATATGTAATCGGATTATTTATTTCGAGTAGAATAAATGTAAGAACAATGTGGCAATTTTTTATTTTGAATAAACAAAGTTGGATGGGAGCACCGGTTCCAGTAATCCCATTTACTATAGAACAATATATGAAAGTATTAAAATACACATATAATAATAATTTATCAATTGATGAATTAAATAATTTGTTAAATTACATACATGAAGAAGCAATAGAATGTGAAAGTTATGAGCAATGGGATAAGAATATGGAAATATATATTGAAACTTGGAAGAAAAAAATTAATTAAATATATAAAATAAGCAGACTTTGTAAAATTGAAGTCTGCTTATTTTATATATTTAAGAAAATTTATTTATTATTTATATATTTAATAATACAAAATAGATCATTAAACATTTTCATTATTGTTAAAAAAAAGATCTAAATATTTAGATCTAAAACGTAGATCTTGACAAATTATACAAAATTATGTATAATATAATCAAAATAGAGAGAGGTGATATATGAGTGGTAGATGAAAGAATATTGAACGATATAGAAGAAGCAAAGATATTAAGTATTTTTAAAAATATTTATAATGATTATTCAAACTATAAAGAAAAAAACACATTACGAAATATGTTGTCAATATCACCAGATAAATTAGCAACATTAAAACAAATAATTAAAAGAAAATATGATAGTGATTTTTCAGAAATGCAATTAAAAAGATTGAGTGAATTAGTGGAAGCTTTTTTAAAAAAATCTGAATACAGAAAAAGTATTACAGAAGAATTGAGAAATTCATTATTAATTACTCAAAACTATAAATGTGCAATATGTAATGCTATGATAAATGAGAAGGCTCCTGCAGATCATATTGTGCCATTTAAATATGTTGGTGATGAACTTAATAATAATATACAAATGTTATGTAAGAAATGTAATGAAAAAAAGAATGATAGTATAGATTATCAGATTAGATTTTTATTAAAATTAGTTTAGGAGGGTAAAATATGAAGAAAGTGTATTTATTAGAGGTTAGACAAAATAATGAAAAGAGCTATATTGGTTCAGTTTCTGCTAGAGATCTTGTTAGACTTGCAACAACTCAAGAACTTAATGAGCCACAGGAAGCACAAAGACCAATAGAAGCTAAAAGACTTGATGAAATATCAGAGTATGTAATGAAAGATGGAACAATTGCTACAGCAATTGTTATAGGAACATGTGATTCTAATAGGTTATCAGTTCACAAAGTTGATAATTCTGATATTTATTATATGGATTTTCCTGAAACAGAAGAAGAATTTGAAAAATACAAAAATAGTTTTTTTATAATGGATGGACAACATAGATTGTTTTCTTTTTTAGAAGATAGAATAAAAATTGATTCATCAATAGATTATGATTTAATGTTTAATATGTATATAACGCCAACTTTAAGAACAAGAAGATTAATTTTTAAAAATACTAATGAAAAACAAAAATCAGTTGCTTCTAATTTGCTTTTGTGGTTCAGAAAACAATTAAATATGTTATCTGACAAAGAAAAAAATTATCATACGGTTGTTGAATTATTAAATTCCGAAGCTGGATCACCTTTAAAATCCAAGATTATTATGGGAGCAGAAAGAGTATCAGGAGGATTTAAAGCAGAACAAATAATTAATATATTGTCAAAATCAAAAATTAAATTTTTGGGAGGACAAGATTTATCAGATGAGAAAATGTACAGATTAATTAGCGAGTATATAAGTGGATGGGAAGAAGCTGTTGGAGTAAAAATAATAGAAAAAGATAGAAATGCAGCTCCGTTTTCAAAAATATCTGGTTTTCGTTTCATGATTTTAATGCTTCCTGCGTTTTTTGATAAAGCAATGTCTGAGAAACAAACAATTAACAAGAAGTATATTGTTGAGTGTATAAGAAAAGTTGCTAGTGCAGAGGGAATTACTGCATATGATATGTTTAACACAAATGGAGAATACATAAAAAATTTAGGAATTAACCCTTTTTCTGCAGAAACTCCAATAACAATTTATGCTGAAGAATGGTCAAACAGATTAAAAAATCAAACTTCTGATAATTTTGATCCATTAGCATATTAAGATAATTGTTGGAAGAGTACAAATGGTAGATAAAAAAGATGAAAATGCACAGAACTAATAAAAAATATAAATATAAAAACAAGCAATACAGCTAAATTGGGGGAATTAAAATGTTGTTTTCAGAAAAATTTCAAATAGAAAAGGATATAATAGAAAAATATGGAGCTATAGATATTTCTTTAGTTTGTGATATACCACTATTTATAGATCCAATGCTAATTTTTAATAGTAACAAGGCTATATATATAGATTTGCATAAAAATATAATTAAGTACTTTCATTTTCTTGCAAAAAAATCGGAACAAAAACTAGAACTAGCGGATATAAAAAATTGGTTTACTTTTAAGGAAGTTTGTAATAATTGGTTTGGATATGCACTAGAAGGTAACAAAGGAAGTGCATTAGATATTGAGTTTGGTAAATTTTTATATAATAATATAAAATTCGTATTGAAAACTAATGATATTCCAAGTGGAGAGCATGCTGAAAAAGTAATGTTATTATATGAAGGTAGTGGGCGAGATAAAATTAGCGATATGACGGTTAATTTAATAAAAGATTTTTTATGTGAATATACACAAGATTTTGCACGAAAGTATTTAAAAGAAAGTGATTGTTCTATTTTTCCTGTTGAAAAAGCAGAATTTAATTATGAAACAGAGTGTTTTATTACTAAAGAATATTATTTACCTTTTATAATCAATGAAAAAGGAGAAGAAGAATTTATATTATTAACGCCTTCAGATATTTTAAGAAAAAATGAACCATCTTTAAACAGAGATCATTTTTTAAAGAACAATAGGAGAGTTAGAGATTATATAGAGAACGATGTATTAAAAGCACAAGTTAATAATTATATAGCTAAAGCTGTAGCAGCCTATGAAAAAGAACAACAGAAGAATAAAAAGAAACCAAGAGAAGGCAGTATTAGAAAAATTGAAAGAGAGGCTTTTGCAGAAATAGTAAAAGAACATCCGGAAATATATGATTATTACATAAAAATGAGAGAAGAAGAAAAAGAAGAGATAAAAAAGGAATGTATTGAAGAAGTAGATATACAGATAGATAAATTTATAAATAATGCAAAAGAACTTATAAATATATTTCAGAGGTCAAAACATGAAATGCCTGAAAGTAGTAGTGCATATGAGGAAAGTAAAAATAGAATAAAATTCTTTAAACACATAATAGAAGATTGTGATGGTTACAGAAATTTATATTATAAAGGAGAAAGAATTTCTACAGAAAATGACTTACAAAGAATGTTCAAATTTGTATGGTGTCGAACATCTTTTAAACCTGATTTTGAAACAAATAACGGTAGAGGACCAGCTGATGTAGTTGTATCAAAAGGAATGAAAAATCAAAATGTTATTGAATTTAAACTAGCAAGTAATCCTAATTTGAAACATGTTTTTGAACAAACTGAAACATATAAAAAAGCAAATGAATCAGAAAAAAGTGTAATTGCGATTTTTTACTTTACAGAACAAGAGTTAATAAAAGTTAATAAAATGATAAATGATGCTGAACAAAATGAAAGAATTGACGAAGATATAATATTGATAGATTGTAGGAATGATAATAAGCCTTCAGCATCAAAACCACCTAAAAAAGCTGAGAATTAACTCAGCTTTTTCCTATGAATTCAAACATCCACTAATCACCTGCACACCATCTATAAACCCATTCCTATAATACTTCTCATTCCAATAATAAATATAATCCATAAAATTCTCATCAAGTTGTTCCAATTGTTTTTTAACATATTTCTGATTTTGTTTAGGAACATTTCTTAAAATTTTTTTAGAAGTTTCATCAAAATAAATATGATGTTTTCTATCTTCATCACAAGTCAAAGAACATAAATCCTCTTCTCTAAAATCTAACCAATCTTTCAAAATGTCATCGTTAACTTCTCTTAAATTACTCATAAAATAACCTCCTAAAAAGTAAAATTTTGTTAAATAAAAATTTGCCACAAGAGTCTCAAGTCCACGAACATCCGTATATTATTATTTGGGAAAAAGTTGGGGAAAAACTTCTCAAAAAATACCCTGAAAATGCACAAATGTTCTATAAGCAAAAACTCTTGTAAGTATAAAATACCAACAAAACTCTAATTTTCACAAAGGTTCAAAAAGCAGTAAGCCATCACTCATAACCCGAAGGTATAAAATATAATTTATATAATACAAAATATCATGATTTATGATATAATACACTAAAGCATATAATGGGAGGAATAAAAATGGATAGAGAAAAAGCTATTGAATTATTAAAGAAATATAACAAAGAAGAATTCCATATAAGACATGCTATAACAGTAGAATTAGTAATGGAATACTTTGCAAAAGAACTAGGATATGATGGAAAATTTTGGGGGATGGTCGGACTATTACATGATATCGACTTTGAATGTTATCCAGAAGAGCATTGCAAAAAAGCTCCTAAATTATTAAAAGAAATAGATGCAAATGATGAACTAATACATGCTGTATGCAGCCATGGATATGGAATATGTACGGATGTAGAACCTGTGCATCAAATGGAAAAAATTTTATTTGCAACAGATGAATTAACAGGATTAATTTGGGCAGCTGCAAAAATGAGACCATCAAAAAGTACAAAAGACATGGAACTCTCAAGTTTAAAAAAGAAATTTAAAGATAAAAAATTTGCAGCAGGTTGTTCAAGAGATGTAATAAAAAGAGGTGCAGAACAATTAGGGTGGGAATTAGATGAATTATTACAAAAAACGCTTGATGCAATGAAACAAATAGAAGATGATATAGAAATAAAAATGAAAGAAATAAATTAGGAGTGAAATTAAGTGAATAATCTATTTATAGAGTATCCAAAATGTACAACGTGCCAAAAGGCAAAAAAATGGTTAAATGGTAATAATATAAAATTTGAAGTAAGACATATTCTAGAAAATATACCTACTAAGCAAGAGTTAGAAAAATGGATAAAATTAAGTAACAAAGAAATTAAAAAATGGTTTAATACAAGTGGATTAAAATACAAAGAATTAAACTTAAAAGAAAAACTTCCTAACATGAATGATAAAGAAAAAATAGAATTGTTAGCAAATGATGGAATGCTAATAAAAAGACCATTATTAATAACAAAAGATACAGTGCTAATTGGATTTAAACAAGATGAATGGAAGAATACATTGAAATGAATTAATAATTATAATAAATAATTAAAAGTAAAAAATGTCGATTTATCAATAAATTTCGGCATTTTTTATTTTTTATAAAAAATTTTTTAATATGCATACAAATTGCGACAATTTTTTTAAAAACAATATGTTATAACCACTATATAAGTAATTTAAAAATTTTGGAATGTAAAACTATAAAAGTAATTTGAATTTAGTTATAAAGTATTAATTTAAATATATTAGAATGTAAATTTCTGAGAAAATGCGGAGATCATTTATTTGCAATCATGTACTAATATAAATATAGTAGAATGTAAAAACGGAAGAGGCAATAAAAGAAGTAGAAAATAGTAATTTAAATATATTAGAATTCTAAAGGAGGAGGTGAAAATAGATATGAGATTGAAATTGCAATTTGAATTAGAAAATAACATATTAGATATACAATATAGAAAAAGCATTATTAGTTATATAAAACATTCAATTCAAGAATATGATAAAGATCTATTTGAAGAAATGTATAAAGACAACAATATGAAAACCTTTACATTTCGGAACAATATTTGGAAAGCCACAATTTGAAGAAGATAGAATTATATTAGAAAACAATAAATTTTTTATTATATTTTCTGCATATAACTATTTGTATGCTTTGCACTTATACAATGCATTTTTAAAACAAAAATTTCAGAAATTTTCTCTGAATAAAAATTCAATGACATTAAAAAATATAACTATGATACCAGAAAAGGAAATAAAAAGTAATATTATAACAATCAAAATGATTTCCCCAATTGTATGTAGAAATCATGATCAAATTACTCTAAAGGATATGTATTATTGCTTTGAAAAAGAAGAATTTAATAAATACATAAAAATTAATATTTTAGAACAAATAAAATTTGAAAAATTAGACTCAAGTATTTTAGAGGATTTTAAAATAACTCCTATAAATGCAAAAAAAGCTATGATAAAAAATTACGAAAAAGTTTTGGAAACTTCAGTAGGAGTATTTCAACTAGAAGGTAGTAAAGAATTATTAGATTATTTATACAAAGCTCGGAATTGGTAGCAAAAAAGCAATGGGGTTTGGCTTATTCGATATTATATAAAAGAAAGGAGGGAAAAATAAAATTGGAAGAAATAAAAATAAGATTAAATGATTTCCTTTTTAATAGTGGAATTTTAGGCTTATATAAAATTCTAATTAATGTAGAAAAAGAAGAACTAATGAGAATAGAGGGAAATTGTTTAATCATAAAAACAGAGGCTTTAGATAATTTTGAAAATGATTATATCAAAACAATGATAGATACATATGAAGAAACAACAAAGTGGTATTCTATTATACAGAAAAAAGAATCCATAAACAATCTTAATTTAGAAAATGAAGATGCTCAAAAGATTTTTGATGAACAATATAAATTTATAAAAAATGCCATGGAGAGTAATAGTTATAAAGCTGGATATGAGATTTTGAAAAATAAAGAAATTCAAGAAAATCCATATGAGGATATAAATTTAATAAAACAAGAAAAAGATTATAAGGAGAAAAGAAAATTATTACTAAATATAGTTGCACATATAGAAGGAAATAAAGAAGTTTATTGCATGAAAGATATTATATATACAAAAATTAATTGCTTTTGGAGTAATGTTGCTTTTTTAAACAGAAATGCAAATAAAAATGATATAAAAGAGGAATACAAAAAAGTATTTGTAAATCCAGCAATAGAATATATAAATTCATCACGAAAAAGTGATATTACATGTATAGAATGTGGAAATTTAATTACTAAAAAAGAAGCAATGGGAATGAGTTGGTTAAATGATGTTGGTGTGGATGTAAATAGAAAAAAATCAGGATTTTGGAATTTTAATGAAGATACATATATTTGTCCAATTTGTAATTTAGTATATTCATGTGTACCTTTAGGATTTACTTTAATTGGATCAAATGGAATTTTTGTAAACAATAACGAAAGTATAAAATCTTTGAAAAAATATAATTCCATTTTAAAAACAGAAAGAAATTTAAAAGAGGATACATTAGAAGAAGTTTATGGGGAAATTTTATATAACTTTATTAATAGAACAGAACAACTAGCTAATGAAAAAATGAGCAGTAATGAACCAAAAAATATACAAGTAATAAAAAGAGTTGGCGCAAAAGATAATCAAAAATATGAATTTAATATGATTTCAAAGGATAAGTTAGAAATTTTAAAAAAATGTAGTGATAATTTTAAAAACTTAATGAGTTCTAATGTATATCAAGAGGTTCTTAATAATTTATTAGAAGGTAAAAAACAATATAATACTATATATAAATTACTAAGAGAAAATAAGAACATTAGTGTGATAAAAAATATAATAATAATTCAATTAAATAGTATGGGAGGGATAAACGTGCAAGATAGAAAAGAACGAATTGAAGAAATGATAAACGAAGGAGAGAATCTGAAAAAATATTTTTATTTTGAAAAGGAAAATCAAAATAAACTAAAATCATATATATACAAATTGCAAGGTGCCTTAAAAGCTAATAATATAGAAGAATTTATGAAATTATTCACTTTATTTTATGGAAGCTTAGGGAAACCAATGCCAAATTGTAAGGCAGTAAAAGTATTAATAGAAGAACCAGAATATTTTAGATTATTAGGTTATTCATATGTTTATGGACTAGAAAAATTAGCAGATAAAAAACAAGAAATAAAAGGAGGAAATGAAAATGAAGAATAAAGGTCTAACTATGACTATAGTATTTGAAGCAGAAAGTGCAAATTATGGAGAGGGTTATAATAATATAACTACATTAAAAAAGTTAACAAGAGGAGATGGTAATACATATACATATATATCAAGACAAGCATTGAGATATAACATAATAGAACAAATGAAGTATGATAATACTCCGGTAGAAGCAAATGGAAAAGGAGATAAAAAAGTAATTCAATTTACTCCAGATGCAAATATAGATAAATATCCAGAGATTGATTTGTTTGGTTATATGAAGACAAAAGAAGGAAATGGAGCTGAAACAAGAAATGCAGTAGTGAGATTAAGTAATGCCATCTCATTAGAAGAATTTGAAGGAGATAATGATTTTTTAACAAACATGGGACTAGCTAAAAGAATTAATTCTAATAATTCTATTGCACAAAGTGAAATTCATAAATCATATTACTCATACACAATAGTAGTAGATTTAGACAAAGTAGGAATAGATGGAGAATTAGAAATATCAGAAGATGAAAAAAAGAATAGAGTAAAAAATTTATTACGAACAATTCAATTCTTATATAGAGATATAAAAGGAAGAAGAGAAAATTTATCACCTGTATTTGTTATAGGAGGAGTTTATGATATTAAAAATCCATTTTTTGAAAATAGGATTAAATTATCTAAAAACAAATTAGATACTAAAATATTAAAAGATATTATAGAATCAGATGAAGAAATAAAGAGCCATACAGAAATAGGATATATAGAAGGAATATTTGCAAATAATGATGATATAAAAGAAAATCTAAAAGCTATAAAAGTAAATGAATTCTTTAATAATTTAGTAAAAAAAGTAGAGGAGGAGTGCTAAGTGAAGGTGATTAAATTAGTTGCCAGACAAACACTAGCATCATATAGAAAACCTAGTAGTATGCAAATAAAAGAAAGTTATCCACTTCCACCATATTCTACTGTTATTGGTATGATACATTTGGCATGTGGTTATAAAGAATATGTAGATATGGATATTAGTGTGCAAGGTAGTTATTATTCTAAAGTAAATGAATTATATACTAGATATGAATTTAAATCAGGATATTATGAAAAAGGAAGACATTCTATAGAAATAAAAAGTAAAGAATATAAAAGTACAGGATTAACGGTAGGGCCAGCAAATATAGAATTATTGACAAATTTAAAACTAGTAATACATATTAAACCTATCGATGAAAATAGACTTAATGAAATTTATAGGGGGTTAAAAAGTCCTAAGGAGTATTTGAGTTTAGGAAGAAGAGAAGATCTATTAATAATCGAGAATGTAGAAATAATAGATGTAGAAGAAAAAACATTAGAGTCAGATTATAAATTAAACAATGACGCATATGTACCGATTGGATATATGAATGATGATGATACAGATGACGAGTCTACTATATATAAATTAAACAAGAAATACAACATCAATGAAAAAACAAAAATAAGATATTGGGAAAAACAAATTTTAGCAAGATATTTTAGCAGTAAATCTACTATTTATAAAAGAAGTAAAGTATTAACAGACGGAAAAGATTTAGTATTTCTTGCATAAAGGAGTAATATGGATAATTTATTTTTAGCAAAAACTTATAAAAAAAAGACAATAAAAGAACATACACAAGATTTATTAAACCAAAATAAAATATTAAAAGACATATATCCTAATATTTTAAAACAAGATGAATGGGAAATATTAGATTATGCTATTAAATATCATGATTTAGGTAAAATAAATACTAAATTTCAAAATAAATTATATAAAAAATTAGGAATAAATTTATTAAGAGATAATATAGAAGGAGAAGAAGTATGGCATAATTTTTTAAGCCCTTATTTTATAAATATAGATAAAATAGAAGAAAAATATGGTAGAGAAATGACAAAGATATTAATGAGTAGTGTATATTATCATCATACAAGAGACGAAAGGGAAATAACTAAGGAAACATTAAATGACTTAATAGCACAAAAAGAAAACTTAAAAGATTTTTTTGATTTAGATTTGGGCAAAATCGAAGATTCTATAGGAAGATACATATTAAAAGCAAAGGATGAAGATATTTTAAAAAGCAAATCATATATAATGATAAAAGGTCTTTTAAACAAATTAGATTATGTTGCAAGTTTAGATAAAGAAGGAGTAAATGTAGAAGAAGATTATAAACAAAATGGTCAAACAGCATCAGATATGATTAAAAGAATTATTGATACTAGCTATAAAGGTAATTATAGAGATGTACAAAAATATATGATGAATTTACAAGATGAAAATCTAGTTGTAATTTCATATACTGGTAGTGGAAAAACAGAAGCAGCTCTATTGTGGATTGGAAACAATAAGGCATTTTATACTTTACCATTAAAAGTATCTATTAATGCAATGTATCAAAGAATATACAATAAAATAGGATTTAAAAAGGCGCTTCTTCTGCATTCTGATGCATATTCTTTTTATCAAGAACAGCCAGAAACTGATATTAATAGTTATGATAGAGCAAGAAGGTTATCAGCTCCATTAATAATCACAACAGTAGATCAATTATTTAAAATAGCATTCAGATATCAAGGTTATGAAGAAATATTAGCAACTTTAAGTTATTCAAAGGTAATATTAGATGAAATTCAAATGTATTCACCACAAATGATAGCATATATTTTATTAGGATTAAAAATGATAACTGAGATTGGAGGGAAATTTGCAATTATTACTGCAACTTTTCCACCATTATTATATCATTTTATGGACAAGCTAAGAATTCCATATAAAAAACAGGAAGAAAAATTTATCCCACATTTGTCTAACAGGCATAAAATTAAAGTCATAAAAGAAAAAGAATTTTATATAGAAAGTATAACGCAGTTATCAAAGAAAAGGAAAATTCTTATTATTGTAAATACAGTAAAAAGGGCACAGGAATTATATGATAAATTAGAAGGAAATGTACATCTATTACATGCACACTATATAAAAGCTGATAGAGATGCATTAGAAAAAAGTATAGTAGAGTTTGCTGATAAAAAGAAAGAATCAGGAATATGGATATCTACACAAATAGTAGAAGCAAGTTTAGATATAGATTTTGATATACTATTTACAGAAATGTGCTCTATTGATAGTTTATTACAAAGAATGGGTAGAGTATATAGAAAACGAAACTATGATAAAGAACAGCCAAATGTATATATTTTAGATAATAAAAATGGAGTACCATATATTATTAATTCTGATATATATGATTTTTCATTAAAAGAAGTACAGAAATATGATGGTAAAAATTTATCTGAACAATTAAAGCAAGAAATGATAGACAATATATTTGATTTAGATAAAAATGAAAAGTTAAAAGAATCAAAATATTATAAAACTATAAAAGAAGAGATAGAAGAACTCTATGATATAATACCAAATCAAATAAATAAAAAGATTATAGATGATAAATTTAGAAATATACAAAATATAAATTTAATACCAGATAAGATATTTGACAAATTATATCAAGAAGGAAAAATAGAAAAATGGCAAAAGGCACTATCTGACTACAATATATCAAATAATAAAAAAGTAGAAATTAAAAATGAAATAATGAAATATACGATAAGTGTAAGATATAGTAATAGACTAATATATGATAAAGATGAAATGTTTTTTAAAGGAAGCAATATTTATCGTACACAATATAAATATGAATTTGATAATAATGAATTAAAGGGAAAAGGATTAATTATAGATGATGAAATAAAAGCAGTTGATTATGGGTATTTTGATGAGTAGGTGATGATATGAATATAACAGGAATTATGATTTATTATTATTTTATACTGGTACATATTATCCAAAAGAGAGTTTAGTGTCAGGAAAATTATTGGTAAAACAAGTAGAACATTATTCAAACAGAAAAAAGAGACTTTGCATAGCTCAGGAATTTATAGAAGCGGCTTCTTATAATATACATAGGAATTTAACATATTATAAAAACAGAGGAAAAGAATTAGAAACTCAAATGGGAGAAATAGAATACCTTAGAAAACAAATAAAATTAAGTAAAGATATAAATGAATTAATGGGTATAGAAGGTAATATTAGAAAAGTATATTATGATTGTTGGAATGAAATTATTAATCAAGATATTGGATTTAAAAAAAGAATAAAAAACCCACCTGATAATGCAATTAATTCATTAATTTCGTATGTCAATACAATTATTTATACTAAAGTATTAAGTGAAATATATAAAACACAGTTAAATCCAACTATTAGTTATTTACATGAACCGTCTGAAAGAAGATTTTCGTTATGTTTAGATATTGCAGAGATTTTTAAGCCAATTATAGGAGATAGATTGATTTTTTCTATGTTAAATAAAAAACAGATAACAGAAAAAGATTTTGAGGAAGGATTAAATTTTTTGTATATAAAAGATAAGGCAAGAAAGGAGATTACAAAGCAAATAGATATGAGAATGCAAACTACAGTAAAGCATAAAAAATTGGGTAGGGAAGTAAGCTATGAATATCTTATCAGATTAGAAGTATATAAATTAATTAAGCATTTAACAGAAAACATTCCATATGAAGGGTTTAGAATATGGTGGTAAAATGTATGTAATTTTAGTTTATGATATAGATTTAGAAGGAAAAGAAGGCCAGAAGGTTCTTAGAAATGTATTCAAAATATGTAAAAAATATTTAGTACATATACAAAATTCAGTTTTTGAAGGAGAACTTTTAGAATCCCAAATGTTTAACTTAAAAGTAGAATTAAATAAATATATTAGAAAAGATAAAGATAGTGTAATAGTATTTAAAAGTAGACATCAAAGGTGGTTAGATAAAGAATTTTTAGGAATGGTTGAGGACGATAAAACAGATAATTTCTTGTAATTTAATCTGTCGATATATAATAAGGTAAAAATATAGTACTTTGGACAGATAATGTAAATAGCATAAAACAACGATTAATACAATTATTGAAAAAAATTGATGAGGAAATGTCAAGATTTTATAAAGATAGACAGATATAGTTAATAAAAGTATTGATATTCACGGATGTATTAGCCACGTGTAGTAATTTAAATATAGTAGAATGTAAATGTTGAAGCACCAGTCGAGTGTGACTAGAGCAAAAAGTAGTAATTTAAATATAGTAGAATGTAAATATATGTAGTCAACTTATTGATGTATCAAGATTTAAGTAGTAATTTAAATATAGTAGAATGTAAATTTAGTTGTAGAAAGGAGAAGTAATGGCAAAGGAAACAGTAGTAATTTAAATATAGTAGAATGTAAATTTTGTTTATTATATACGGACGTAACGTCCTTGTCAACGTAGTAATTTAAATATAGTAGAATGTAAATAATTTACTTTGATTTATTGGTCTTAATACTGCTATGTACCGTAGTAATTTAAATATAGTAGAATGTAAATATTCCATCTCTCATTTTTGAGCTTGATATTTCTTTGTAGTAATTTAAATATAGTAGAATGTAAATGCAATTATTTCTTCTGTATTTATTTTATTGTAGTAGTAGTAATTTAAATATAGTAGAATGTAAATACATTTATTTATTAAGTGAAGAAACTATGACATATAGTAGTAATTTAAATATAGTAGAATGTAAATGTCCTTGTATATGGACAATTTGATAAGCTTGAAGCAAGTAGTAATTTAAATATAGTAGAATGTAAATATCTTTTATTGTTTCTTTTGTGTTGTTAGCCCAAGCGTAGTAATTTAAATATAGTAGAATGTAAATTAAAGTAGGAAGCAGTTTTGGGATATTTAGAAAAGAGTAGTAATTTAAATATAGTAGAATGTAAATATTAATGGTTCTATTTCTATCCAGCCACTATCTAGGTAGTAATTTAAATATAGTAGAATTTATCTTCCACTCATAATATATTTATATATAGTCCTTTCAACAATAGCTAAAGCCTCATAATTAGTAAGTAATTTACCGAACATGCCTATTTTTAGGTTCTCTTCTTACTATTTTTAAATTCATGTTATAATCTCTTCGATATATTTCTGCAACTTTGTATTTGCTAAAACCCTTTTTCCACATTTGCAATATTTCTTGCTCCATGATGTGCACCTCATAAGTAGCATTTACATTTCTGCAAAAAATATATTATTTTTTATACTCAATCCCTTGATACAAATCTTTTTCCTTTAAAAGTTTATCAAGTCCATTCATAATCCATTTTTTATGCAAATTCCATTGTGGAGCAACAAGCAAATTCTTTGGTGCATCACCAGATATTCGGTGAATCACTATGTTAGGACTAATATGTGTAAGAACATATGCTGCACTTTCTAAATATTCTTCTAAAGATAATGGTAGATACTCACCTTTTTCATACATATCACATAAAATAGTATTTTTTACAACATAACAAGAATGGATTTTAAGACCTTGAATTTTATGCTTATTAATAAATTCCACAGTATTTTCTAAATCCTCTTTTGTCTCATTTGGCAAACCAATCATTATATGTGTAACTACATCAATTCCATACTTATTTAAGATTTTTACTGCTTTAGTAAATTCACTACTTAAATAACCACGATGGATTAATTTCCCAGTTTTATTATTAGAGGTTTGAAGACCAAGTTCTACTGTAACATAGTATTTATCTGTGTAACTATATAATAATTTAGCAATATCCTCATTAATACAGTCAGGACGAGTAGCAATAGATAGCCCTACAATTCTTTCATCAATTAAAGCAGAATCATATTTTTTCTTTAAATTAGGAATGGTATCATATGTATTAGTAAAGTTCTGAAAATATACAATAAATTTATTTGCTCTTTGAGCTTTATAGCTTTTAAAATAATTTTCTACTTGATTTGTAATGCCATTGGTAGAATTTATATGTTCACCAGAACCTTTTTCACTACAAAATATGCATCCCTTAAGCCCTAAAGTTCCATCCCTATTAGGACAAGTAAATCCACCATCAATGCATATTTTTAAAGTTCTTTCACCAAACTTATCTTTCAAATATTTATTTAAATGTCTATATCTTTCTATATTTTCCATAACAAAGACAGTATAACAAAAATTTACCTGTTACACAATGACTAAATTATCTTATAATTATGGAATATTTTGATTTCTTATGATATATTTAAAAAAAATGTAACAAAGGGGCAATTATGAAATCACAAAAGAATGGAATAAAAGATGAAACAAAAATATTAATAATGTTAGCATTTTTTAGTATATCAATGGGACTATGGAATAACTTTAGACAACTATGGCTAGAATCAAACAACATGAATGTTTCACAAATAAGTAACCTTTTAAGTATTGGTACTTTTATAAGTGCAATATTAATATTTATAAGTGCAAAAAGTCTTAAATTAAATAAAATAAAAGGATTTATAACGGGATGTCTATTAATCAACTCAATAAATATGTTTCTATTATTTTTAATAAATGGTACAGGTAATCTAAACTTAATAAATATTTGTATAATTTTAAATATAGTATTAGAAAAATTTGTAATAATTAGCATATATCCATTAATTACAACAATACAAAAAAATGAGACTATATATTCAAAAAGAAAATTAGTAGAATATTTATTTAGAGATGTAGGTATTTTAATTGGTGGTATTTTTATTGGTAAAACAATATTTAATTTAAACATTGACTATAATATTTGCTTAAGTATATCATTAACATTTATGCTAATTGCAACAGTAATTATTGCAAATATAAAAATAAAATGTTCAAATAAAAAATCTGAAATATCATTTAAGTATATATTAAAGGATAAAATATTGTTGATATATTTAATATACTATTTTATTGGACAAATAGCAATGAATATAGGATTAGGATTAAAAATGCTAATGCTTACAAATCAATTAAATTTCACACCAAGCAGAGCAACTAACTATTTATTAATAATAGGATTAATTGCAGATGTAATTGGAATATTAGTATTAAAATATTTTACATTCAAAAATGATTATCTTAATATATTTATTAAATTTGGAATTAGATTAATATTATACTTAATAGCATTTTTATCAAATAATATTATAATAGCAATATTGGCAATTTCATGGTCTATATTAATATCAACTTCATATGAAAATAAAACAGATGGAATATATATAAATAGGGTTGATACTAAACATCAATTGTTTTTTAGTGATATGAGATTTGTAGTAGGGATATTTGGAGAATCATTAGGATTATTATTTGCAGGATTTGTATTTCAATATGGAGTAAGATATATTTTAGGATTATCTTCATTGCTCATAATACCACAAATACTATTAGCGTATAAACTAATAAATATGAGAAATAAAGAAAAATTGAAATGAGAAAATGGAGCAAGTATGAAAGGTAAAGAAAACTTAGAACAAAAATTATTAATTGCAAAACTAACAGACAAAATAAAAGAATGTAAAACAAAAAATAGAATAGTTAATACAGAGTTTTTGAATATGCATCAAAAAAATATCGTTCAAAAAGAATTAAATAGATTAAAAGAAAAGAACTATATATTTTTTGGAGGATACGAAAATGCAAGCTCTGAAATATTAGTAATATATCCCCAGAAATTTCCAGCAGAGATAATACAAGAAAATCTAAAAAACATAATAAAAGCAATAGAAATTAAACTTCCAAAAGAACTTATTGGAAAATATGAACATAAAAATTATTTATCTGCCGTAATGCTACAGGGATTAGAAAGAGAGCGTATAGGAGATATAATTGTACATAGTGATGAAGCATATATTTTAGTATTAAGAGAAAACGCTAGATATTTAAAAGATTCTTTACAAAGCTTAACTAGATTTAAAAAATCTACAATTGAAATTATAGACTATGAAGATATTAAAATAAAACCACAAGAATTCATAGAATTTAATATAAAAGTAGCATCAAATAGACTTGATGCAATAGTCGCTGAAATTGTAAAAACATCAAGAAATAAAGCAGAGGAATATATAGATAATAAAAAAGTATCAATAAATTACCAAGAAGAACTAAAGTATGCAAAAGCTGTAAAGAAAAATGATGTAATAGTAATAAGAGGAAAAGGTAAATTCATAATATATGAAATAGGAGAGAAAAACCAAAAAGGAAAGATAATAATAAATATAAAGAAATATAAATAATATTAGCAAAATTGACCAATAATGTAATTTATGATATAATACTTTATACAACAGACCGGCTTTGCTGGGTTTTAAGGAGATGACACAATGGTAGAAAAGGATTTCGCTAATATGCCTATAAAAGAACTGAAGGAATATTGCGAAAAGCTTCAAAAAGAGCTTGATAAAGCTCAATGGTTCCTTCGTAATCGGACAGCACTTGATTAGAGTAAGTTAATGAAGGAATTTAAAAGACCCTCATAATTATAATTATGAGGGTTTTTGTATAGAGATAAATATAATGAATAAAAAACATCTAAACCTAAGCTTAGATGTTTTGTTGCATTAATTATCAATAATATGATATAAATGCTGTGCTTCATCTTCATCAAGAGAATCAATCCAAAAATTATATTCATCAAGATCATTCTCCGTAGGAAATGAAGGCCGGCTTACGAGGTTAGGTACATTATTACACAGTACTTCGTAAACCTCAGGGTGATTAGTTTCTAACTCTTTTAATTTTTCTTCCAGAGTCATAAAAAAATCCCTCCTAAATTTTAGTGATTTAAGTATAGCATGAATTAACATAAAATGCAAATATAAGATAATATAAAAATTACAAATCTTGACTTTATATATAAAAAGTGGTAATATGTGGTAACACAAAATAGGCATTATAGGAGGGAAAAATGCAAGAATTGTTACATGTTCTGGAGCATACAATTATAGATACAATAAAGATACTTCCATTTTTATTAATAGCATATTTGATAATGGAATATATTGAGCATAAAACAACAAATAAAACTAAAGAAGCTATAAAAAAATCTGGGGAATTTGGTCCTATTATTGGAAGTATATTAGGAGCATTTCCACAATGTGGATTTTCAGTAACTGCAACAAATCTATATGCAGGAAGAGTAATAACTTTAGGAACTCTATTTGCAGTGTACTTATCTACTTCAGATGAAATGCTTCCAATATTGCTATCAGAAGGTGTATCAGGTACATTAATACTTAAAATATTAGGAATAAAAATATTAATAGGAATGATTGCAGGAATATTAATCGACTTAGTATTAAATAAATTTTATAAAAAGAATAAAGAAGATAGTAAAATAGAAAGTATATGTGAACATGATCATTGTCATTGCGAAGAAGGCATATGGAAATCAGCAATAAAACACACAATAAATGTATTTGTATTTATTTTTATAATATCTTTACTATTAAATATTGCAATAGAATATATTGGAGAAAATAAATTATCTATGCTAATATCAAATAAGCCAATGATAAGTGCACTAATTGCAGGACTAATTGGGCTAATACCAAATTGTGCATCATCAGTAATTTTAACAGAGCTTTATTTATCAAATGTATTAAGCCTTGCAGTAATGATAGGAGGATTATTAGTAAATGCAGGTGTTGGACTAATAGTGCTATTTAAGGTAAATCATAATCAAAAAGAAAATATAAAAATAGTATTAGGATTATATTTAATAGGTGTAATATCAGCAGTAATATTACAATTTATTTTATTCTAAAATTCTTATTTCCGTATATATTTCCTTGAAAAATTGTTAAAAATAATATACAATAGTAACAAATTAAAATAAAGGGGCTACTATGAAAAAAGTACTGTCTATTATAATTATATTTATAGTATTTATTTTTATATATTTTTTACAATCAAATTTTTTTAATTGGTTTAATATAGCAGGAATAAAACCAAATTTATTTATAATTCTTTCTCTATTTGTGGGAGTATTTATAGGTAAAACATATGGTGCCTCTATAGGAATATTATTTGGATTGTTATTAGATTTATTTATAGGAAGGAAACTCGGAGTAAATGCGATAGTATTAGCAACAGCAGGTTTTATGCGGAGGAACTTTTACAAAAAATCTTTCAAAAGACAGTAGAATTACGATAATGGTAATGTCAGCTATAGCTACGCTCGTGTGTGAAACGATATCATATATACTTCAAATAATATTATTTAAATTATCATTTGAAATAGGAGCATTTATAAGGATAATACTATTAGAGTTACTATTTAATTTAATGATAATAATAATTATATATCCAATAATTCAAAAATCAGGAGCATTATTGGAAAAGATATTTACACAAAGAAAAATATTAACAAGATACTATTAAAACGAGGGAAACACTTCAATCTATGATGAATACCTTAGATTAAGGTGTAGATTAAATATGAAAAAAAGGAGATAAAATAAATTTTGGATAAAAAAAACGTAAGATTCAATATATTAACAGTAATTGTTTATATAATAGGCGTTATATTATTAATACAACTTTTCAACCTTCAAATAGTACATGGTGAAGAATATTTAGAAAAGTCTAGTTCAAGATTAACAAGAGAAAATACAATTGTTGCAGCAAGAGGGGATATATTAGATAGAAACGGAAATGTTCTTGCAGGAACATTTAATCAATATAATGTAGAAATATATAAAAGTAAAATAGATTCTGAAACCTTAAATAATACTTTATTAAAAGTTGCTAAAGTTTTAGAATCAAATGGAGATACATACAAAGATGAATTTCCAGTAAAGATAAATCCAATAGAATTTACAATAAGTGATGATAAATTAAAAAACTGGTTAAAAAATAATAATTTAGAAGAGAATTTATCAGCAGAACAAGTACTACAAAAATACAAAGAAAAGTATGAAATAAATAACAGTAATATAGAAGAAATACGAAAAATAATAGCAATAAGATATGGGATAGAAATAGAAGGATATAGTAGTATGAATTCGTACACTATAGCAAAAAACATAAGTACAAAAAGTGTAGCTGTATTTGAAGAACAAAACTTAGAATTCCCTGGAGTATCGATATCTACATCCTCTGTTAGAAAATACTTGAGAGGAAGTTTAGCATCTCATACGATTGGATATATTGGTGGAATAAATGAAGAAGAACTAAAAAATACAGAGGGATATTCTATGAACGATTATATAGGAAAATCAGGAATAGAATATGTATTTGAGGAATGTTTAAGAGGGAAAAATGGTAAGAAACAAACGGATATGTCAATAGATGGAACAACAACAGGAGAATATATAACAGAAGAAGCTGTTCAAGGAAATAATGTTGTATTAACAATTGATGCAAATCTTCAATCTGCAACAGAGACAGCATTAAAAAATAATATAGAAAAAATTAGAACTGGTGGATTTTACGAGACTAGAGATGTAAAAGCTGGAGCAGCTGTTGTATTAGATGTAAAAACAGGGGAGGTTCTTGCTCTTGCAAGTTATCCTGATTTTGAACCAGAGTTATTTGTTAATGGAATAAGTACAGAAAAATGGAATGAATATACTAATGGAGAAGAGAGTGCATTAGTAAATAGAGCAATTCAAAGTGCATATGCCCCAGGCTCTACTTTTAAGATGGTATCTGCAATAGCAGGATTAGAGACAGGAGCAATCAATTCTACAGAAACTATATATGACACAGGAATATACCCAGGTGGGTATAATCCAAGATGTTGGATTTATTCTAGTTATGGAAGAGGACATGGAGCTTTAAATGTATCAGGAGCAATAAAAAATTCGTGTAACTATTTTTTCTATGAAGTTATAACTAGGATGGGAATAGAAAATTTAGAGAAATATGCAACATACTTTGGATTAGGACAAAAAACAAATATAGAATTACCAGGAGAAGTATCTGGAACACTTGCAGGAAAAACTTTATATGATAATCTTGGAGAAACTTGGTATTATGGAAATTCTTTATCGGCAGTAATAGGACAAGCAGAAAACAATTTTACTCCTCTTCAAATGGCAAGATATATAGCAATGCTTGCAAATGGAGGAAAAGATGTTAAAGTAAGCATTGTAAAAGATATATTAGATGTAAATGGTACATCATTAGGAAAAGATGCAATTGAAAAAATTGCTCAAGACAAATTAAATTTAGCAGAAGTAAATAAAGAAGACTTAAATATCAAAAAAGAGAATTTGGAAGTAGTATTAGAGGGAATGAGGTCCGTTACTACTGAAACTGGTGGAACAGCATATGGTGTATTTAAAGATTTTGACATTGAGGTAGGAGGAAAAACCGGTTCCGCAGAAGCAGGAGACAATGTAAATGCATGGTTTGTAGGATTTGCACCATATGATGATCCTGAAATTGCAATTGTAGTAATGGTAGAAAATGGAGCACATGGATCTTATACTGCAGAAGTTACAAAAGATATTATTGAGCAACATTTTAAATTAAAAAAAGAAACAAAAGAAGATGTAACAGCAAAGCCATATATAGAACAGCAAAACAACTAAAAAATGAGGGACATGCCTCAATCTATGAGGAATGCCTATGACTGAGGCTTGTCCCTCAAACCTTGTAAAAAACACATTTCAATTTATGAGAAATATTCAATAAATAAAAGTACAATATAAATAAGGAGGAATATAAAATGAGAAATCCAGTAGGAATCAGTATGAAAAAAGATGAAATTGTAATAAGGATAAGTGAAAAAGCTACACATGATGAAACCATAGAATGTTTAAATAAAAAGATACCAGCATTAAAAAAGCTATATAAAACAGAAAAAACACCTATAACTGTAACAGGTAAAATATTAAAGAATAAAGAAATAGAAGAGATAAAAAAAATAATTACAGATGAAATTGGAGTTTCTGTTACATTTGATAGTCCAAAGGTATTAGGATTGTATGGAATAAAAAAGGTTTTTGAAAAAGAAGTTAACACTTCTGAAACTAAGTTTTATAAAGGAAGTTTAAGATCTGGTCAAAAAATAGAATTTGAAGGAAGTCTTGTAATATTAGGGGATTTAAATGGTGGAGCAGAAGCAATAGCGGGAGAAAACATAGTTGTATTAGGAGCCTTAAGAGGTTTAGCTCATGCTGGCGCAAAAGGAAATAAAAAGGCAATTATTGCAACAAATAATATAGATTGCCCACAAATAAGAATAGCAAACATTGTAAAAGAAATTGAAAAAGAGCAATTAGAAGAACAGTATAAATTTGTATATGTTAATGATAACAATGAGATTATTTTAGAATAGGAAAAAGGGGACAGGCCCCTTTTTCCTATTCTTATGATAGCAATAGCATAAGCAACGATATAAATAAAAGTTGATCTTTAACACCTTCATTATATAAAAAAATCAAAAGGCATATCAAAAGAATATCGTCAAAATAAAGAGTAACACCAAATATTTCAAAGCAGTTATTATCATTTCCAAAAGGTAATGCACTGTAAATATTATCCATCATTTCTTTTGGTCACCACCCATAAAAGGGAATACATCCATTACTTTACTCATATTCATAAGCTTTATGTATTGATCCACTTTTGATTTTCTACTATCTTTTAAGTATGGTTTTAAAGACTGTAGTAAATTAGAACGTGGATCATCTTTTGAATTTATTTTATCAATAATAGTTTTCATTCTCATTATAGTCTCAAAATCTATTCCACTATTTTCAAACGGGTTATCATTATTATTTGTTTTGGAATTAGATGTATTACTATGATTTTGCTTAGAAGAGTTGTCAGATGAATGGTTAGTAGAATTTTCATTATTGTTAGAATTATTAAACATGTTAAATAAATTATTTACCATTTCTGGAGAAATATTATTTTGACTAGCAATATTATTTAATTTATCCATAACATCTGACATATCTTCATTATTCAAGACTATCAATCCACCTTATTTATTTTTAGTAATTTCTTTTAAAATTTCATCCTTGCTTTTAGTTTGTAAAATTTGATTAGCTTTTGCAATACCAGCCTCTAACTCTTTTTTATCCATTTTAGATAACATTTCCATCATTTTTGCCATATCAATATTATTAGTATTCATAAAAACCTCCTATAACTATCATCCCTACTTTAAATATATGTATTAATACCATATGATATTCGAATAAATGAAAAGTGTGAACGATAAATAAATTAATATTTAGTAACATTTTATTGACAAAATTGAATATATATAGTATACTAATATACGATTTTAGTATACTTGTGCAAAGGAGGGTGTTATGAAGCAAAAACAAATAATAGAAGCAGCAAGGAAATTATTTTATAAATATGGATTTAAACGAGTGTCAGTAGATGAAATTGCTAAAGAAGCAAAAATCACAAAAAGAACTTTATATAAGTATTTTAAGAGTAAAGAAGAAATTCTAGAATACTTTATAAACGAAGAACTAGAAAAAATGGAATCTATGATAAAAGATATAGAAGCACAAAATTTAGAATTTTTAGATAGTATTCATCAAGCTCTATATAAACTACTAAAATATAAAAAAGAACATGTATTTCTAAATAGAATAATAGAAGAAATAGATGTATTTAATAATCCTATACTTATAAAGGACTTAAAAATAATTGATAAAAAAATTCAAAACTATATACTTCAAAGATTAAATTTAGCAATAGAAAAAGGCTATACACAAGTAGAAAATCCAGAAGTAACAGCTTTCTTGATATACAAAATGTATATTGCTTTAATATTTGATTGGAATGAAGATAATTCAAAATTAGATGAAACTGTTGTTGCCAATCAAATTTTAAATATTCTAAAGTATGGATTAGCAAGAAAGGATGGTAAAAATGAATAACAAAGTGTTTAACGCAATTATATTTATTGTAGTAATGCTAATTCCAATTATCTATAGTTTCTTCTATCTAAAATCATATTGGGATCCATATGGAAACCTAACAGATATGAAGGTAGCAGTTGTTAATCTAGATGTTGGAGAAGATGGAGAAAACCAAGGAAAAGAATTTTTAAAAGAACTAATAGATAGTAATACATTTAACATATGTGATATTACATCAGATGAAGCAACAAAAGGTCTAGAAGAAGGAAAGTATTATGCAGTAATAACTCTTCCAGAAGATTTTACAAAATCATTAAATAGCGCAAAAACAGAAGATAAACAAATAGCACAGATATCGTATACGCCTAACAAAGAGAAGAATTATTTAGCAACACAAATAATAGGTAGTGCTATAAAAACAATAGAAACAAACTTGCAAGGGAAAATAGATAATCAAGTGGTAACAACACTTGCAGATAATATTAAAGATGTACCAAGTAGCTTAAATGATATTTCAGAAGGGTCAGGGAAACTTTTAGAAGGAAGTAAAAGCCTAGAAAATGGAATAGGAAAAATAAGTGATGGAAACAGTACACTAAGCAATAAATATTCTACATTCGATGAAGGCATATCTTCTGCAAAGGCAGGAAGTACAACACTAAATTCAGGTATATCTGAATTAAATTCAGGAATTGGTACAATACAAAATGGAGCATATAATTTAGATAATGCAATAGATAAAGTAAATGCTGGTACAGCAGAACTTGCAAAAAAAGGTAGTGAAGGTATTAGCAAGCTCCAAACTGGTATATCTGATTTAAATAATGGAGCTGATTCCTTCAATAGTAGTTTAAATGAATATACTACAGGAGTAAAAGGATTAGCAAGTGGAACAATAGAGTATACACAAGGAACAGATAAATTAGTAGATAGTTTAGATGAGTATGTAAACAAAGCAAGTAGTTTTAATACAAATGTAGATGTATTAATAAATGGAATAATTGCTTATGGCAAAGCAAATCAAGATGTATTGAAAGAAAATCAAACGATAAATGAATTATATAATGGTGCTCTTGGAATAGAAGGTTATGCAAGTGCTATAAATACTTCTGGTTCTGCTTTAAAAACAGCAGCAGAAAATTTAACAAATAAAAGTAGTCTATTAAGTACTTCGTCAAATCAGCTTATTTCTGCAAGTGACCAAATTGAAAATGGTGGTAAATCACTAACAGATGGTGTAGCAACATTAAGTGATAATTCTAGCCAGCTTAATTCTATGACATCAGGAATTACAGAATTACAATCAGGATTAAATCAAATAAAACAAGGAACAAGTTCAATGACAACTGGAGTAGATAAGTTAAAGCAAGGTTCTCAAGCAGTACAAGAAGGAAGTAAAACATTAGATAATGGACTAGGAACATTAAAATCCAACTCTACAACAATAAAAATAGCACTAAGGGATTTAATGGATGGATCAATAACTGCACATAATGGAAGTAAAGAATTAACAGAAGGTGTTAAAACACTTAAAACTGGAGTAGATGATGGAATTATAAATACAAATAACGAAATAAAAAAATTAGATAAATTAGATGAGTTTGCAGAAAATCCTGTAGATTTTAACGAAGAATCTTATGGAGAAGTTAATAGTTATGGAATTGCATTTACGCCATTGTTCTTATGTATAGGACTATGGGTAGGAAGCCTAATGTGCTATGTTGTTCTATATTATGATCAAAGGAAACGATTTGGAATATTCTGCCATGATTACAAAAATAAATACTTGCAAAATTTAATTTATATATTATTTGGAGCAATACAAGGATTTATAACAGCATTATTATTAAAAATAGGATTAGGATTTAATATTGAAAATTATTTCTTGTATTATACATCAGCAATTCTAATTGGAATAACATTTATGAGTATTATACAATTTTTAATTAGAAACTTAGGAGACATTGGAAAATTCATTGCACTTATAATTTTAGTACTACAACTTGCAGCATCTGGAGGAACATTCCCAATTGAAACAATTTCTTCAGGATTTAGAGCAATAAGTGCATACTTACCTATGACCTATTCAATTAATCTTTTAAGGGAGATATTAATTCCAACAGCAACAAACTTTACACCTAAATATTTGATGATATTATTAGGTATAACAGCCTGTTGTATAGTAATAACATATGTATGTGATATAATAAAAAATAATGTTTTAAAAAAAGAACGAGAAATTAGTTAAAACAAATAAAAATATCTCGGCTTAGGCTAAGCCGAGATATTTTTATTGTATAGGGTATAGGGAAAATACGCTTTTATCTTGACCCAATATAAGATTTTTCCGTATACAACAAGGTTAGGTAACCTTTTTATCTAATTATCATATCTTCTCTTCCCGCACCAGTTCCTATAAATTTAATAGGAACTCCTGTATATTCTTCAATTCTTCTTAAATAAATTTTTGCATTTTCAGGTAGTTCATCAAATGTTTTACAATTACTAATATCTCCAAAATTACCATCAAACTCTTCATAAACTGCAGTAGAGTTATTCAAGAATTCACTATTTGTTGAGAAATCAGTTGTTTCTTTTCCATTGTAATTATATGCAACACACAACTTAATTTTATCTAGTTTTCCAATTGTATCAACATGGTTAACTGCAAGACCGGTTAAACCATTTAAACGTGCAACGTATTTTAAAGCGACTAAGTCAAGCCAGCCACATCTTCTAGGCCTTTTTGTTGTTGTTCCATATTCATGCCCTAATTCTCTTATTAAATCACCTATTTCATTATTTTGTTCTGTTACATAAGGACCAGCTCCAACCCTTGATGAATAAGCTTTAAGAACCCCATAAACTTCGCCAATATCTTTAGCACCAACCCCACTTCCTGTACAAACACCACCAATTGATGGATTAGAAGAAGTTACAAAAGGATAACTTCCAAAATCAATATCAAGAAGAGTTGCTTGAGCTCCTTCACAAAGGATTTTTTTACCATTATCTAAAGCATTATGTATTAAAGTAATAGTATCTGTAATATATGGTTTTAAAATCTTTGCATATTCTTTATATTCATTAAGAGTTTTAGTTAAGTCTATTTTTTCATGACCATAAGCCTCAAAAATCTTATTTTTATTATTTATATTAATAGTCAAAAGTTCTTCAAATTTATCAGAAATCAAATCTTCTGCACGAATTCCACATCTTTCAAACTTATCACAATATGCAGGACCAATCCCTCTTGCTGTAGTTCCAATTTTATTTGAGCCTCTATTTTCTTCTAAAAGCTTGTCCAACTCAATATGGTATGGAAGTATTATATGAGCTTTATCACTTATATATAAATTATCTACAGATACACCGTTAGCTTTTAAATCTTCAATTTCTTGAATTAAAACTTTAGGATCAACTACTAATCCATTACCTATAACAGCAATTGTACCTTTATTTAAAATTCCTGATGGAATTAAATGAAAAGCATAAGTTTTACCATCTACTTTTATGGTATGACCTGCATTATTACCACCTGAACATCTAACTGCTATATCTGATTTTGTTGCAAGGTAATCAATTATTTTACCTTTTCCTTCATCTCCATAAAAAGTGCCCAAAACCACATCAACTTTTGACATATTTATCACATCCTATTAAAATAAAATATGTTCCTCCACTCTTAGAAGAACATATTTATTATCATATAAAACTAAAAAAAAGTCAATAGGGAAAAAAGGTATGCCTAACTTTTTGGCATTAAAATTTAAAATTATTTGGAAGTAAATCCTCCATAGAATATTCTTGTATACTATCATTTTCAGAAAGTGCATATATTTTGAAATTTTTTCCAACAAATTCATTCATAAATTGTCTACAATATCCACAAGGAAGGCAATTATCTAATGAATCTAAATTACTACCTCCACATACTACAATGTGTTCAAAATCTTTTTCACCCTCAGAAATAGCTTTTACAAAAGCTACTCTTTCAGCACAAATTGATTGAATACCATCATTTTCAATATTACAACCGGAATATATTTTACCTGAATTTGCTTTTAGTGCACATCCTACATAATATTTAGTATATGGTGCATGTGCATTTTTTCTAGCATTTTTGGCAATTTCAATTTCTTTAGATAAATTCATAGGTAACACCTCTTTTATTTGTGTGGATTATATAGCATATAAGGATTAAAGTCAATTAACTAAACAGAAATTTATTGCTTATATTCACAATTTCTGTAAACCACTCATAGAATATAGCAAAAACTTAATTAAAAACAGAAAGGATGAATAAAAATGTCTAGTTACATAATAGAGGGAGGAAATAAATTAGAAGGAGTTGTGGATATATCAGGTTCTAAGAATGCTTCATTACCAATAATAGCTGCCAGTATTTTAAATGGAGGAGTTAGTAAGTTATATAATGTACCAAATATTCATGATACACAAATAACTTTAAAAATATTAAAGATTTTAGGTTGCAAAGTAGATAAGAAGAATGGTAAAATAATAATAGATTCTAGTAAAATGGATAATCATGAAATTCCAGAAGATTTAATGAGACAAATGAGATCTTCTGTAGTACTTGCAGGAGCAATACTTGCTAGATTTAAAAACACAGTCTTTACATATCCAGGAGGATGTGATATTGGCTCAAGACCAATAGACTTACATTTAAAAGCATTAAGAAAATTAGGAATAAATATAGATGAAACAACAGGATATATAAAATGTAAATGTGATAAAATTGTAGGAGCAGAAATACATTTGGATTTTCCATCAGTAGGAGCAACAGAAAATATTATTTTAGCATCAGTTTTAGCTGAACGGAGAAACAATTCTTACAAATGCTGCTATGGAACCAGAAATAAAAGACCTTCAAAACTTTTTAAATAGAATGGGAGCAAAAGTAGAAGGGGCTGGAACAAATGTTATAAAAATAATAGGAGTAAAAAAATTAAAAGATGTAAGTTATAATATAATGCCAGATAGAATAGAAGCTGGGACATTTCTTTGCGCAACAGCAATAACTGGTGGGAACACGCAATTAAACAATGTTGTTTCAGAACATATAGGTCCAATTATTAATAAATTGGAAGAATGTGGCTGTAAATTTGAAATTAATAAAAATAATGTAATAATTGATGCGCCTAAAAAATTAAAATCAACAGATATAAAGACTATGCCATATCCTGGATTTCCAACAGATATGCAATCTGTATTCACATCAATGCTTTGCACAGCAAAAGGAACATCAGTTATAGTAGAGAATATATTTGAAAATAGATATAGATATGCAAATGAATTAAAAAGAATGGGAGCAAAAATAAATATAGAAGGTAAAATTGCTATTGTAAAAGGAGTAAGAAAACTAAGTGGTGCGACAGTAGAAGCAACAGATTTAAGAGGAGGAGCAGCCATTGTAGTAGCAGGCCTTATTGCAAAAGGAAAAACAAAAATAAATAGTATTGAATATATTTTAAGAGGATATGAAAACT
This sequence comes from uncultured Clostridia bacterium, assembly GCA_947627415.1. GTDB lineage: Bacteria > Bacillota > Clostridia > TANB77 > CAG-508 > CAG-452. The sequence goes on from CANQVU010000008.1 coordinate 33,048, forward strand.
TAGATAAAAAACTAAATAAACTTGGTGCTAAAATTATTGTAACCTAAACGAGGGACATTCCTCGAACTATGAGGAATACCTCGCATGCCAAGTATTGTTCCTCAAACATTGCAAGGAGACATTCATAAGTTATAAAAGATGCTTAAATGTGGAGACTTATTTTTTAATCGATAGACTCAAACTTAATAATAAAAGGGGAAGGCTTAAGCCCTTTATAAGTAAAGGAGATACCTATGAAAAAATCTAAAGGACAAACTATTGATTTATTATATACAAATAAAAACGAAATAAATAAGAAAATAAAAAGTAAACCTAAAAATAAAACAAACAAGAAAAAAAACAAGGCTAAAAAAGCACTAAATGATAACAACGAAAGAATAAATTTAGACAATGAAATTATAATAGGATTAACTCCTAAAAAAGAAGAAATTAGTAAAAAACCAAATATTAAAAAGAGAAAAACAAAAAAAACTAATAAAAAAAATACAACAAAAAGTAAACAAACAAAAACCAAAGCGAAAAATATATCTACAAAATCAAATGTTAAAAGAAATGATATAAAAAAGAAAGATACTAATAAAAAGAGAAATTTAAAAATTATAAAATGGATTATAATTGTAATCTTATTAATAGTAGCAGTAATATTATTTCTGAGATCTAGTATTTTTAATATAAGGCAAATAGTAGTAGTAAATAATAGCAAAATATCATCAGAAGAGATTATAAACTTATCCAAATTAGCACCAGGTATTAATATGTTTAAAACTACAAATAGAACAATAAGAGATAATATTACAGCCAATCCATATATAGAGGATGTTAATATAAAAAGAAATATTAATGGGACAGTAACGCTTGATATAAAAGAAAGAGAAGCAACATATATGTTAAATTTTGAAAACACTTATACATACATAGATAATCAAGGGTATATGTTAGAAATATCAGAAAATTCATTAAAGCTTCCAATTATAATAGGTTTTTCAACACCAAATGAAGAAATTAAAGTTGGTAACAGATTAAATATTGATGATCTAAATAAATTAAATGATGTTATAAAAATAATGGAATTATCAAAAAATAGCTCTTTAGCAAATATTATTACAGAGATAGATATAGCAGATTCTGCAGACTATAAATTAAAAGTAGCAAGCGAAAAGAAAACAATAACCCTGGGAGATATGACAAATATAAACATAAAATTGCAAATGGCTTCTACAGTAATAAATAGAGAGAAAGGCAAAACTGGAGAAATATATTTTCAAGATAATTCAAAAAAAGCGGTATTTAAAGAAGAGGTTTCGAGGTGATGAATAAATGAGTAAAAATAAAGTAGCAATAATTATGCGGAATAGTTTGTATGATATTGACAATGACCATATGTATACAAATAAATACAATAAATGCTGCAACACAAACGGTAGGAACTACATTAAAAGATAATAGTAATTTAAGAGATGAACTTTTTAGTGTACAAGGGGATTATGAAAGTTTATATAAAGAATTAGAAGAAAAAGAAAAAAAACTAGAAGAAACAAGACAAACAGCTGCAAATAATAATAAAGATGATTCTCAACATGAAGTTGAAATAAAAGATAGTAAAACCCTTCTAGGTTTAACAGATATTTCAGGACAAGGTATAATAATAAGATTAGATGAAGACAGAGAAGTAGATAGTCAAGAAGTGGTAAATATTAATGGGTATTTAGTACATGAAGAAGACTTATTATACATTATAAATGAATTATTTAATGCAGGAGCAGATGCAGTATCAATAAATGAACAAAGGATTGTAAATACTACATCAATACTTTGCGATGGAAATATAATAAGAATAAATGGGAAAATGGTAGGAGTTCCAATAACAATTAAAGCTATAGGTTATCCTGAAAGAATGGATTATGCTCTAACAAGACCAGGAGGATATTTAGACACAATGGCAAATGATGGAGTGAAGGTATCAGTAGAAAAAAATGAAAATATAGATATTCCTAAATTTGATGGAGTATATAGTTATGACTATTTATCAAGAGGTGATGTATAGTTGAAAAAAGGACAAGTAACAATAACAATAACAATAGGATTAGTATTTCTTATACTTACAGCAGTTATATTTATACAATTTAAAACAATTAATCAGACAGATATAACATCATTAGAAAACATGAGAGAAGATGAGTTAAGAACGGAAATTAGTAATTTTAAGCAAAAAGTAGAAGAGATAGAAAAAGAAATTTCAGACACAGACAGTAAAATTAAAGAATATCAAGAGGCAATTAATAGTAATAAAGAAGCATCAGAACTTTTAGCAAAAGAATTGGAACAACAAAATAATATTTTAGGTAAAAATGATGTAAAAGGAAGCGGAATTATAGTGACACTTACAGATACAAAAGAACAAAAAATCACAGCAGAAGATTTGAGGGAATTATTAAATGAGTTAAAAGCAGCAGGAGCAGAGGCAATATCTATTAATGGACAAAGAATAGTATATGATTCATATGTAGTAGATATAGGAGATACATATATTAGTGTAAATGGTGAAAGAATAGTATCTCCATATCAAGTAAAAGCAATAGGAAATTCAACATATCTAGAAAGTGGATTATCAAAAAAACAATATGGATATATTGATACAAAACTAGAAGAGGGAAAAGATGTAAGTTTAAAACGAGAAAATAATATTTTAATAAACAAATACAATAGTGACCTAAATATGGAATATGTTAAGGAGGTAGAACAATGATAGTAATAGCAATAGTAATAGGATGTGTACTTGGAGCATTAATAGGAGTAAATGTTCCAACCATATCTTATACATACTCAGGATATTTAGCAATAGCAATAGTTGCAGCATTAGATTCAGTATTTGGAGGAATAACATCAGTACTTAAAGGTAATTTCGATTTAAAAGTATTTTTATCTGGATTTTTTGGAAATGCAATATTATCAATATTATTAACATGGCTTGGAGTTAAATTAAATGTAGACATTTATTTAGCAGCAATAGTAGTATTTGTAGGAAGAATGTTCACAAACTTAGCAATTATTCGTAGATATTATATAGACAAATGGAGCAAAAAGGTGGTAAAAGAGGATAAAAAAAATGAGAATGAGAAGAAAACCATGGGTGAGGACTGAGTTAGCAGAAAGTGAATTCTTTATAGATAACCCAGTAGAAAATATAGGGAAATGGCATAAATGTTTTAAAAGAAAAAATCAACCTATGCACTTAGAACTTCGGATGTGGGAAAGGTAGTTTTATTGCGAAACTCAGCTCACAAAATCCACAGATAAATTACTTAGCAATAGATATAAAAAGTGAAGTATTAGGTTTAGCAAAAAGAAACATAGAGAAAGAGTATCTAGAAGCAAAAAGGGAAATTGATAATGTACTTCTAACAGCATATGAAATAGAAATAATACAAAATATACTAAATGAAAAAGACAAAGTTAATAGAATATATATTAACTTTTGCAATCCATGGCCAAAGCCAAGACATAACAAAAAAAGGCTGACATATCCAAAACAATTAGAGAAATACAAAATATTTCTAAAAAAAGGTGGAGAAATATATTTCAAAACAGATGACGAAAATTTATTTAATGCAAGCATAAAATATTTTGAACAAGCAGGATTTGAAATTATTTCCAGCACATATGATTTACATACAAATCCAATATGGGAAAACAATATTAAAACCGAACACGAGAAAATGTTTGAGGAACAAGGAATAAGCACAAAGGCATTAATTGCAAAGTTAAAATAAAAAATTAAAATATAATATAAAAATGCTTAGAGTATAAAGTTATATCTATTGACAACCATTAAACCATTTTATATAATATGAATATAAAAAAAGGAAAAAAATGAAAAAATTTATTCTAACATTAATAATTTTAATATTAACAATTATATTATTATCAGTAATAAAAGAAAATTCATATATTAAAGATAAAATTTTTAATGAAGCAACATTAGAAAATACAACAGAAAGAGAAGAAACTCAATTAAATTTCCCAAAATATAAAAAAATATATAATAATGAAGATTTTGTAGGCGTAATAAGTATAATTGGTACAAATTTAAAAGAACCAATATTCCAATCTGATAATAATGAATATTATCTAACACACAATGGTTACAAAAAAGAACAAAAAACAGGAGCCATATATTTAGATTTTAGATTTGATATTGAAAGTTCAAAGAAAAAAATAATATATGGCCATAATTTTGAGAATTTAGATACACCATTTAAAATTTTAGAACAATATTACAGCAAGAACTATTATAATCAGCATAAATATATAGAATTAGAAACAGAAAATACAAAACAGTCATATGAAATTTTTTCTGTGTATGTAGAAACATATAATTGGGATTATATGAACGAACCATCAGATAACGCAAAAATATGGGAAACAGAATTAAAAAATATGAAATTAAATTCTATGTATGATACAGAAGTCAATGTAAATTCTGATGATGAAATTTTAATTCTGCAAACTTGTAGCACAAAATCAGAATATAAAGATTATGAAAATAAATATTTATTGATAATAGGAAAAAAATGTGAGGAGGAAATCAAAAAATGAAGAAAGTATTAACATTATTAGGAATTGCTTTATCAATTTTATTTATATTAGCTTGTAAATCAAATGCATATGAACTTAATCCTGAAGATTTTCCAGATGACTTTTATAAAGTAAATTTAGAAATAGATTGGATAGATTTCGATAATTTTTTAGGTGAAAGACCAGATTCAATAAAATTATATTTTACAGGTACATACTGGTGTATAGTAGGTTCTCCAAAAGATGAAAAATGTGAGGCAGAAGTGATTGTAAAAAAAGAAGATTGTACAATTAAGAGAATAGATGATACAAGAACTAAATGGATAACACATATTTATCTTCGCAACAAAGATGAATATGATTCTGATCAAAAAATACAATATTATTTTAGTTCAATAGACAAAGATTTAGAAGATAAATATATAATTTTTGAACCGGAAAATAACAGTGGCATGATAGGAGAGGAGTACAGAGATAATCCAGTAGTTATAAAAGTTCCAATAATTACAACTCTTAATGATACATATAATTTTACAGTAAATTGGAATGATGATAACAATAGAGACTATATAAGACCACAAGGATATTTTGGTATGATAGTTAAGAATAATAGTGATGAAAGTAAATTATTATGGATGAATAATTCAGGTGGAGATTGGAAGAGTAATGTTTGGCATTGTTCTGAAATAATGTCAAGATATTTATTTAATAGTCACAATATACCAATAAAAGATAAACCTATTGTATATACTGGTTATCTTGAACCAAAATTTGGAGATACAGTCCTTAATGATACGGTAACATTAATAAACAATTATAATTTTGAATTTTTGGTTAATGAAACAGAAGTTACAGTTAATTTGAGTCATGATCCTATTAAATTAGGCTATAATATTCCAGTAAAAGTTACTTGGAAGGATGAAGATGATAAAGATAAAATAAGACCAGAAAAATTAAATATAACAGCTTATGCAAATGAAAAAACTTTAATTAAAGGACAGATTAATAAAGAATCAAATTGGGAATATAAATTTACAAATTTATTAAAATATGATGGAACAGTTAATGGAGAAAGTCCTGTCGAGGCGAAATATAACTTAATTGTAGATAAAGTAAATGGATATACTTTTGAAATAATAGGAAATCAACTAGAAGGTTTTGAAATAATAGCAACTCATAAAGCAGTAAAAAATGAAACAATAGATAAAGCAGAAACAGAGGTACTAGAAGTAGAATCACAACAACCAACGATACAACCACCAAAAACAGGTGGAAAATACGAACCTCCAATATTGTTTAATTCAAATCAATTATTAGTCATAATACCATTACTAATTTCAACAATAATTATAACAGGAATTGTATTAAATAAAAAAATAATAAATAAAAATAAACAAAAATAATAATGCAATTTTATAAAATATATGAGAGTCATAAAATTATAAAAATTTTATGACTCTTTTTTCCTTATTCTTTGGTAACTAAATATTATTAAAAAACAATAAAAATAAGAACAAAATCCATTGAAAAAAATGTCGTTATATAATATAATAGCACCAAAAGGAGAGATATAAATGGAAAAGAGTTTTAGTGAAAGTTATAAAGCAGCAGGAGTAGATGTTACAGCAGGATATAAAGGAGTACAGCTAATGAAAAAAGCAGTGAAAGCAACATATACAGATGCAGTAATATCAGATATAGGTGGATTTGGTGGACTTTATGCTCCACAAATTAATGATATGGAAGAACCGATTTTAGTTTCAGGAACAGATGGAGTAGGAACAAAACTAAAATTGGCTTTTTTAATGGACAAGCACGATACAATAGGAGAAGATTGTGTAGCAATGTGTGCAAATGATGTAATATGCACAGGAGCAAATCCAATGTTCTTTTTAGACTATATGGCTTTAGGAAAAAATATACCAGAAAAAGTAGCAACAATAGTAGCAGGAGTAGCAGAAGGATGCAAAAAAGCAAATTGTAGTTTAATAGGTGGAGAAACAGCAGAAATGCCAGGATTTTATCCAGAAGATGAATATGATTTGGCAGGATTTTGTGTTGGTATAGTTGATAAAAAGAAAATAATTGATAATAAAACAATAGAAATAGGAGATAAAGTAATAGGACTTAGCTCATCAGGAGTACATTCAAATGGATTTTCGTTGGTTAGAAAAGTATTTAATATAAATAAAGAAACTATAAACGAATATGTAGATGAATTAGGAATGACAGTCGGAGAAGCTTTACTTAAACCTACAAAAATATATGTAAAACCAATACTTAAACTATTAAAAGAAGTAAAAGTAAAGGGAATATCTCATATAACAGGTGGAGGATTCTATGAAAACATGCCAAGAATGTTAAGAGAAGGAGTATCATTAAAAATAGATAAAAACTCTTA
>CANQVU010000009.1 GCA_947627415.1 uncultured Clostridia bacterium
GAATTATCAATTATATCCCTTATATTTTTAAAATCTTTCATTTCATATATTTTATTATATGTTTTCATTTGTTCCTCCAATCTCAATTTTTTATAGATTATCACATTATGAATAATATGTCAATGAACTCAAAAGTAAGCCATATTTGTATATATTTTATATTTTTGGAAATATTATCTTTAGGTGGTGATTTATATGACAAATAAAGAACTTTTATATGTTGAAGATGCTTTAGGACATGAACAATTTATGCAAAAATGCAGTAAAAATGCTTCTTCTCAATTACAAGATCAAACTCTTTCAAACTATGCAAAAGAGTTAGAACAAAAACATGCAGAATTATTTAACAAATTTCTAAATTTATTATAGGGGGTAAATTATGGAAGATAAAGATATAATGGAAAAGGAATTACTAATTATTAAAGGTGTTTGTGATTTATACTTACATGGTTCAATTGAATCCACAACTGCCGAAGTGCATTGTGCTTTTAAAGAAGCTCTAAATGAGTCATTAAATATTCAAAACAAAATATATAACCTTATGTCTGAAAAAGGTTGGTATAAAACAGAAACTGCAGAACAACAAAAAATAAATCAAACAAAACAAAAATTTTCTGCAAATAACTAAATTTAAAAATAAATAGTTTCATATAATTTTAATTTGTATGAAACTATTTATTTTTTACAATATTTTCATTTCATATTTTTTACTTGATCTTTAAACATATTACCTCGTTCTTTAAAGTTTTTAAAGTATCCATAACTTGATGCTGCTGGTGAAAGTAAACATATTGTATTTTTCCTAGTTATTTCTTTTGCATATCTTACTGCTTCATGCATGTCACTTACTTTTACTACTTTCTTTGTTGTTTTTTCTAATCCATCATATATATATTCCCCTGTCTTTGGCATACATATTATATTTTCTATTTTACTTTCTTTTAAAAATTGTATTAGATTTTGTTGATTTACTCCTCTATCATTTCCTCCTACAATTAATGTATTTACATTTTCTAATGCTTTTATAGACTCAATCGTTGCTTCTGGAATTGTTGCTATTGAATCATTGTAATAATCTATTCCTTCAAAATTTCCTACATATTCTAGTCTGTGTTCTAATGGAGTAAATTCATTTATTGTATCTACTGTTTTATTTAAATCAAGATTTAATATGTTTCCTACTGCAAGTACGAACATAATATCATTTAAATTATGATTACCCTTTAGTTTCCTTTGGTCATTTATATTGTATATTTTTTTGTTATTTAAATATATGTAGTTATCTTTTTTATATATTGTATTTTCTGTAATATCATTGCTAATATTATTAATTGTAATTCCATAATCTGTTTTTTTATATGGGTAGTTTTTTCGCATCATATATTTGCTTTCTAAATTAAATATTGCAATATCTTTTTCTTTTTGAAATTTAAATATATTAAATTTTGCATTTCCATATTCTTCGAATGATTTATAATGGTCTAAATGTTCTTCATAAAGGTTAAGTAAAATTGATATATTAGGAGATTTTTTTACGTACTGAAGTGCATGTGAAGATATCTCTAGTACGGTAATTGTAGTATCCTTTATTTTTTCAATCTCTTCAAATATTGGTGTCCCAATATTTCCTAATAACTCTACATCCTTGTTTTGATTTGCTAACATCTCATATATTAATGAACTCGTAGTACTTTTTCCTTTGGTTCCTGTTATGCCAATAATAAAAGATTTTGTATACTCTAAAAACAATTCTAGCTGTGAAGATATTTTTTCTTTGAATTTTGATATGTCCACATTTTTAAATGATATTCCTGGTGATTTTAATATAATATCATATTTCTCTAAATTATCTAAATAATTTTCTCCCTCTATAAATTCTGTAAATTTATCTCCTTCCATTCTAATAAAATCTATATCTGTTGACAACTGATTACTTTTGCATTTAACCAAAATGTGAAGTTTCTGCTTAGGTAGATACTTTCTTATGAAATTATATGTAGATTTTCCTTCTACTCCAAATCCTAATATTGCTATTTTTTTATTTTCTAAAAATCTAATTATTTCTTCAACCATTAAATATCGCCTTTCTCAATATTGCATCAAATCTTTTTGGTAAATTATTTTCTTTATTGTACCTTTTAGTTATATTCACACTGATATCTACTAATTGATAATTTTTATTATAATAATCCAATAAATATGGTAACTCGGTATTCTTACTTTTTAAATCTTGTATCGTTTTTGATATTGCAAAATTCACTTCCTCATATGTACCTACACATTCAAACGGTTTTGTTTTTCCGTATCCACATAATTGAATGAATGTGTTTAATAACCCTTTCTTTTCATATAAATCTTCTTTAAATATTTCTATTAGTTTATTTTTATATAAGAATGGACTTAAAATTATATATACAAATAAGCATTTGGGACAATTTCCACACCATTTCCATGGAATACTTTTACTTCCCACATTACAACTTCTAAATATTTCATGATATTTTTCATTTTTTGCAAAAAGCATTGCTATTTGAAGTTCATTAAGCGGTCTTAGCATACTAAAATATTCTACTTCTGCCCTTAAGTACTTCTCTGCATATACTCTAAAATCTTGTTCAAATTCAAAACTTTTTGAATATTGATGATTTATATTTTCTCCTTTTACATTACTCTCATTAGCACTCGATTCATTTGATAGTGCAATATATTTTTTACCAGTTAAGTATGCTATTAGATACGATAAAAATGCTAGTAGTCCAGAGAAAGGAGTATGACCATTTAAATATCCTTGTTTATTTAATTCAAGTAAATTTCTATCTATAGTTCTTTTAACGTATACTATTTTATCCTTATAACCTGCTATTTCAGCACATCTTATAGAAGGTTCTTTTCCTCCAACTATCAAGCATAAATTATCAATTCTGTATTTGCTTAATAGTTCTGCTGTAACACAAGAATCTTTTCCTCCACCTACTGGAATTAGGGTTCCATTTAAATTATTATCATTAAAATTAGAAATATCTAAATTATATTCTTCTTTTGCATCTATTATTATTTCTAACATATCATCTAAATTAGTTTCTATATTATTTATATATCTATATTCCCCGAAGTCCATAGTAATATAGTTTTTTAAACCACGATATTTGCTCTTCATCTAGCATACCACACTTAATTATTATTTTTTTAGGACATACACATTTCCAATAACTAATCAACTCTACCATTCCTATATTGAAAACTAAATTTTTCACAAAATCATTGTCAATATTTTTAAAATCTATTTTTCTTTTTTCTATCTCAATAGAAGGTCTAAAAATTGATAGTTTTGGTATTTCAAACTCATATTCTATTTTTATTTTACTCTCATCTTCTGATATATTATAACTCTTATATTTAAATTCTTCATATTCTTCCCTTAATTCATTAAATTTCTTCATATAACACCTTCATAAATATATTCTAATATAATATATACTAAAAAAACGTAAATGTAAACTCATTTATATATTTGCAACAATATTTTCTGTTAGACAAAGAAGAGGCTTAAATATGCAATTAAATTTATAATCACATATTTAAACCTCTTCCTTGTTTTGGATACTTAAGATATCAATTTTTTTAATTATTTAGAATGATTTTGTGTCTGTATCTCTAAATTTGATATTCTACATGAATTGTTAAAAACTTCTTTATCTAAAGAATTAATTTTAGCTTCATTTCCCTTTTGATAGCCATAATTTAAAGAATAAATTTCATATAGTAAAGGTAATTCTTTACTTACTTTGTCTTCTATTATTACTACTGAATCGCTTAGTATATCTACTCTTTCTTCTAATTTATCAAATCTCTCTTTTAATTCACTTACATCTTTCTTTAATACTTCTACGTCTTCTTTTAGTTCAACTACATCCTTTTTTAATACTTCTACATCTTCTTTTAGTTCAGCTACATCCTTTTTTAATACTTCTACATCTTCTGTTAGTCCAGCTACATCTTCTTTTAATTCTTCTACGTCTTCTTTTAGTTTAGCTACATCTTCTTTTACTTCTATCATATCTTCCTTTAATTCAGCTACATCTTCTTTTACTTCTATCATATCTTCCTTTAATTCAGCTACATCTTCTTTTACTTCTATTATATCTTCTTTTAATTCAGCTACATCCTTACTCAAAACATCTACTTTTTTATTTAGTATTTCAATACCTTGTAACTTTTCTAAGACTATCTCTTCAAACTCCTTTGACATATTAATTTCCTCCTTTCATTATAAATTTATATATGAATTTTATCATTAGTAAGAAGCATAAGTCAATCATTATTTACAATTTTTTACAGTAAATTATCAATATTTTTATATAAAATGTTACATTAAGTCAAAACAAAAGGAATGTCTCCTTTTCGATACAGAAAACATTCCTGCTAATAATAATTTATAATGTTCAAACTTTTTCTATTCAATACACTTTATGGGTGTATTTATTTAATTACCTACTTAAAAATCTAAATCAGATAAACTTGATGTAAGGCTAGATAATCCACTTAAAGAAGATGTTAAATTATTTATATAACTTGCTACAATTATAACTAAAATAGCAAATACTACTCCTAAAACTACTGTAGAATATATTACTAATTTATTGGTATCTTCTATTTCTATACTTTCTCTAAATGTATTAGCTAATGCTAATATCGCAAATATTGCTGATACACCAAAAATTATTACTCCTATTGGTGCGTATATGTATGAAAAAATTGTATTTAACAAAAATCCTGCTAGATATATTATAAATGCACTATTTGACATTGAAATTAGTTCTATGTAATCTTTTGGACTTTTTACCATTCTTGCGATTATAAATAATATTGCTGCAACCAATACGATTGCTACAACTGTTATTGCAAGTGTTTTGAAAAATGATTTTACTAAACCTGCGTCTTCTAATAAATCTGATTTGTACTCTTTTTTCTCTTCTTTAAATTCTGACTTTGTCAATTCACTGTAATGACTTTCGTTATATTCATCTAATGATTTGTACCTTTTATTTACTGCTTTTGTTATTCCTATATAACTTGAAAGCACAGTTACTACTGCAATTACTATTGCAATTATTCCTGCAATTATTGCCTCCTTTTTAATATTTCTTTCTTCAGCTCTTTTTTTAAATGTTGTTACTGGATATTTAAATAATCCTATCAATTCTCCTAACATCTTTATATCTCCCCCTATTATATAATTTTATTATATATTACAATCTTTTATATCTTATATGTGCAACTACTGCTGAAACTGCTACTATTGTTATGCTCCATATAAGTATTACTTTACCTGTATATGGTAACACTTTTTTTGCTATTGTTGTGTCTTTATTAGTTGTATTATCTATTTTATCATTGCTTGAAGTATTTTGATTATTATTATCACTATTATTAGAATTTGTATTTGCTACAGAACCATTAGCATAAACATAATTATCAGTTAATTCTGCTTTTAATTCTTTTACACTTAATACTGCTTTATTATTAGAAGAATCTGATACATTTCCACCTTCTAATTTTACTGCTGTTATTAATCCTTCATCATTTTTGTTGATTTTGTATGTGTAAACTATTTTATCTCCACTTATAACTCCATTTTTTAATTCAATATTAGCTCCTTCTCCACATTTTATTGTCAAAGTAGGAGTTTGTGTTCCTTTGATTGTTTCTGTAAATCTAACTATAATTGGAAGTTCTATTCCTCTAGGAATTCTATAATCATTTGTAGTTTTATCCCAATAGTTTAATACCGTACTATAATCAAAATACATGCTTTTTACAGTTGGGGCTGTAATATCTGATCCTACATTTGAGTTTCGCTTATCCCAGTTTTCTATTTTTTCAAAATTTATGTTATTATTTTTTGCATATATTTGTGCTGTTGACCCCTCTTTACCAAATATAGTTATGTTTTTTCCTGTTAAACTTCCAAAAGCACTTTTATCTATACTAACGATATTTTCTGGCATTTTTACAAATTTTAATCCATCACAATTAAGTGCCCACCAACAAATCGTTGTCAAATTATCTGGTAGAGAAATTTCCGTTATTCCATCGCAACCATTAAATACTGCATCGCTAAGTTTTGTTACATTATTTGGTATGGTAATACTTGTTAAACCTGTGCATTTTTGGAAAGCATAATCTCCTATTGTTGTCACTCCATTTGGAATTGTTACACTTTTTAATCCTGAACAATTACTAAAAGCATAGTTTCCAATAGATGTTGTTTTATCTGAAATTATAATTCCAGTTAATCCTGAGCAATTTGCGAAAGCAGAACTCCCAAGTGATATTACATTGTGACTATCTATTGTAGATGGAATTGTTAAGCTTCCTGTTACAGAACTAATATTTGTACACTTTAAATTTTTTGCATTATTACCATCTAATTCGTAACTCCATTCAACATCTACTTGTGTTGAAGTTTTAGTTGTTTCTTCTGCATTTACTGTTTCTGCATTTACCATGTTTGGTAATATAAGTATCAATAACACTACCAACATTGTTAGTAAAATTTTTTTGTTTTTTAACATTTCATATCTCTCCTTTTTCTTTCTTTTGTAACACAAAAAAAATTGTGTTATTTATATAAACTCGTATATACAAGTGTACATAAACAGCACAATTTTTTATGTATAGACTTTTGTATTAGATTTCTCCTTTTTCGTCTATAAAATATTAAATTATTCATCTTTTGCTCCTCATTTAGTTTGTTTCTATATTTCTATCACTAAAATATCTTTTTTTCAACTGTTTTTACAAAATGTAATGTATTTGTAAAAAATGTGTATTTCTTTTGTAATATTTTATATTTTTATTTTAAACTAATATAATAGAATTTTCGGAGAAATTTCCTATTATATAAAAAGAGCAATCTTTCAATTGCTCTTTTTATATAATTTAATCTTAGAATCCTATTCCTCCAAAAGATATTAATTTATTTTTATATACTATAAAGGTTACTGTATCAGATTCATCTATTTCATCTGTTTCATCTTTATCTTTTGGTTTAGCTTCTACAGATATTTTTGCATCAACTGCATATAAATCTTTTCCAAGTTTTTCTACATCTTTAAATTTTTCAATTTTGATTTTATATGATTTGTATTCATCCTTCATATCATCAAATGAATCTTCCATATTTTCTTCTATGTATTCTTTTTCTTCTTTTATTTCATCCTTATCTATTTCTTTATAGTCTTCTATGAAGTTATCGTAATCATCTTTTGAAAAGTCATCTTCATCATAAGAGTATCCCCAAGCACTCATTCCTGCAAAGTCAATATTTTTTAATATCTTTGAAGCATTCTGTTTGTTCATTCCGCTAATAAATCCCTTTACTGCTTTTTTTGGTCCTCCTCCTAATAATGCTACTAGTATAATTATTACTACAATAACTCCTAATGCAATTCCTGCCCATGGAAGGTATTTTTTGTAATCAATTGATTTAAAATCAAATTTTTTTGATTCATTTGATACTTCTACTTGTGGTTCCACATTTTTTTCTTCTTCCACAATTATCACCCCTTTATTTATTTTGTTATAAGAATTATATCATAAAACTTATTATTTTGTAGATTTACATATAAATATATTTAATTTGTAATATTTTTGTAATATTTTAGTCTACATGTTCTGTCTAAATGTTGGGTCTAGTAAATATTTATGCATTGTTGTTACCCCATTATATTCTATTGGTAATTTAACTAATGTAACAGCATGACATAAATTAGTTGATGGCCATCCGGTTATTTATTCTTTCTATATCTTCTTCTGTCATAGGGGGTTGCCCCACACACCTTCCCATATTAAATGGTATTGCATCTAATCCTATCTTTTATAATATCGTAGTATTAACTGCTTGGGTAGGTCCACATTGTCCAGTAAGTGTTGCTGTCATTGCGCTTTCAGGAATATTTCTTGTTGCAAAACTTCTTGCATTATATGTTAACCAATCCATGAATTTAAATGCTTCACCAAAGCTTATTCCATTTTCTTGATATTCAGCTGTATAATTTCTTAAAGAATTTTCTATTCTTCTTATTTCATCTATGTTAATATCTGCATTATATGGTAATGTATCAAATATATAATTATCTATACTTGTCATTTCTATTCCTTTATACATACTTTATCTCCTAACCGTTGATAAGACCATTCAGTTACCTTTGCAACATTTTATCGCATGGTAACTATATCCCAATTATCCAAACAAACTTATTTGATTGCTTTTGCTCATTCCTTCAAAACATCCGAATTTTGTAAGCATTTCTATTACTGCTTTTCCTGCTTTTGATTTTAATTGAAAATCGTCTATTGACATAAATTTTCCATTTTCTTCTAGTACTGCTTTATGAATTGCTTCTGCTGCAACTCCTCCGAAGTCCTGGTATACTAGAAAGTGGTGGGCGTATTGCTTCGTCTTCTATTAAAAACTTCGTACTATGAGATTTATATAAATCTATTGGTAAAAATTTAAAACCTCTTTCATACATTTCTAATACTATTTCAAGTATTGTATATACACCTTTTTCTTTTACTGACATACTATTACCTAATGCTTCTAATTCTTTCATTTTTTGCTTTACTTTTTCTTTGCCATATATCATTATTTCACTATCAAAATCATCTGCTCTTATACTAAAATATGTTGCATAATATGCAAGTGGATAATATACCTTAAACCATGCTATTCTAAATGCCATTGTTACATAAGCTACAGCATGTGCTTTTGGGAACATGTATTTTATCTTTTTACAAGATTCAATATACCACTCTGGTACATTATATTCTCTCATTAAATTTTCTTGTTCTTCTGTTAATCCTTTACCTTTACGAACACTTTCCATTATCTTAAATGAATCTTGTGGTGGTAAATTCATTTTTATTAGATATGTCATGATATCATCTCTTGTACATATCGCATCACTTAATGTTGCTGTTCCTTCTTTTATCAAAGTTTCAGCATTATTAAGCCATACATCTGTACCATGTGATAATCCGAGATATTCTTATTAATTCTTCAAATGTAGTAGGTTTTGTGTCTTCAAGCATTCCCCTTACAAATTTTGTACCAAATTCAGGAATACCGAATGCCCCGGTCTTTGATTTTATTTGCTCTGGTTTTATTCCCAAAGCTTCTGTTGATGTAAATAGGCTCATTGTTTTTTTATCATCCAGTGGAATGTCTTTAGGATTTACTCCTGTTAAATCTTGTAACATTCTTATTACAGTTGGATCGTCATGTCCAAGCATATCTAGTTTAAGCAAGTTCTTATCTATTGAGTGATAATCAAAATGTGTTGTTATTATATCTGAATTTGGATCATCTGCTGGATGTTGTACTGGAGTAAATTCACATATTTCTCTTTCGTGTGGTACTACTATAATTCCTCCTGGATGCTGACCTGTTGTTCTTTTTACTCCTGTACATCCTGCAACTAACCTTGAAATTTCAGCATTTGTAATTGGAATATTTCTTTCTTCATAGTAGTTCTTTACATATCCAAATGCCGTTTTATCTGCTATAGTACCAACTGTTCCTGCTTTAAAAGTCTTACCTTGTCCAAATATAACTTCTGCATATTTATGTATTTTTGATTGATATTCTCCTGAAAAGTTTAAGTCAATATCTGGCTCTTTATCGCCGTTAAATCCTAAGAATGTTTCAAATGGTATGTCCATTCCATCTTTGCATAATTTTTCTCCACATTTAGGGCATAATTTATCTGGTAAGTCTACTCCATTTTTTATACCATAATCAGTAAAATCCGAATATTTACATTTAGGGCATCTATAATGTGGTGGAAGTGAATTAACTTCTGTTATTCCTAGCATATTTGCTACAAAAGATGATCCGACAGAACCTCTTGACCCTACTAAATATCCATCCTCGTTAGACTTCCAAACTAATTTTTGAGCAATAATATAAAGGGTTGAAAATCCATTTTTTATAATTGAGTCTAATTCTCTTTTTAATCTATCTTGGACTATTTGTGGAAGAGGATCTCCATATAATTCTTTTGCTTTATTTGTACAAATATCTTCTATATCTTTTTCTGCATTATCTAAATGTGGTGGACATTTTTCTGATGATATTGGGCTTATTTCCTCGCACATATCTGAAATGGCATTTGTATTTGTTACAACTACTTCATAGGCCTTTTCTCTACCCAAATATTCAAATTCTTTTAGCATTTCCTCTGTTGTTCTTAAATAAAGTGGTGCTTGCTCATCTGCGTCCGAAAATCCTTGACCTGCCATTAATATTCTTCTATATATTTCATCTTCCGGGTCCATAAAATGAACGTCACATGTTGCAACAACCTTTTTTCGTAATTTATCTCCGAATAGCAACTATTTTTCTGTTTATATCTTTTAGCTCTTCTTCATTTGCTACTGTTCCATTTCTTACCATAAACTCATTATTTCCTAATGGTTGTATTTCTAAATAGTCATACCTTTGTGCAATTTTTTCTATTTCTTCATCTGATTTTCCTGCAACTATTGCCCTATATAATTCTCCTTGCTCGCACGCACTTCCAAGTATTAAACCTTCTTTATATTTTTCTAATACGCTTGTTAAAATACGAGGCTTTTTGTAGAAATAGTTTAGGTGTGATATTGATATCAATTCATATAAATTTCTTAAACCTTTATAGTTTTTTACAAGTATTATTGCATGATATGAAGGAAGAGTTTTATATAGTTCCTTTTTCTCCTCTTTTTTCTTACCTCTTTTTTTAGGCTCCTCTTTATTTACTTTTTCAAGCATTTTTATAAATACTTGTACTAATGTTTTAACATCATCTAAAGCTCTATGTGCATTTTCTACTTTTATTCCTAACTTTTCTGCAATTATTCCTAATTTATGTTTTTTAAATTCTGGATATAACTGTCTAGATAATTTCAAGCTATCAATATATTCATTATCCATTTTTAGTCCCAAATTTTCAGCATTATATTTTAAAAATCCTACATCAAAATCTGCATTATGTGCAACTAATTTTAAATTACCTATAAAATCTAAAAACTTAGGCATTACTGTATCAATAGTTTCTGCGTTTCTTACCATTTCATCTGTTATATGAGTTATTTCAACTATTCTTTGTGGAATTGGTATTTCTGGATTTACAAAGCACTCGAATGTATCTATAATTTCTCCATTTTTTACTTTAACTGCACCGATTTCTGTTATTTTTTCTGTTCTGAATGAAAGACCTGTTGTTTCTATATCTAAAACAATGTATTCTTCATCCATACCATTTGATAAATCAATGGCATTATCATCTGGAACTAAGTATGCTTCGACTCCATATATAACCTTTATTCCAAATTTATCTGCGGCCTTTTTTGCCTCTGGAAAACTTTGAACAACCCCATGGTCTGTAATTGCTATAGCTTTCATTCCCCAAGAGCTTGCTCTCTTTATTAAATCTGTAGCAGAACTAACTCCATCCATTTGGCTCATTTGAGTATGAAGATGTAATTCTACTCTTTTCTCTTTTGCCAAATCAATTCTCTTTATCTCTTCAATATCTGGCATTTCTATAATTATATTTGCTATTACTCCTAGTTCTTTTGCGAAATTATCAAATTGAGCATTTCCAGCTATTTTTAATCTTTTAGCATCTTTTAATCTTGTCATTACATTATCAACCTTTTCAGCTTCTATAAATGACTTACAAGTAATAGTGCTTGTACCATCGTAAATATTAAACAATGCAAGAGTTTTGCCATTTTTTAATTCTCTTGAATCCACACTAATAACTTTTCCTTCTATTGCAACTCTTCCGTAGTCTGGAGTTAAATCAGAAATTTTAACTATTTTATCTTTTATTTTATCTGTTCTTCCTAATATTAATGGATTTTTTGTTCCTTCTTGATTTTCAAGTTTCTCAGAATCCTTCTTTTGTTTTTCTATTTGAATATTAATCTCATTTTGGACATTAATTTCATTCATTAGGTCCTCACATGCATGCTTCTCTAAATCTTCCAAGAACTTTGATTGTTTTTTTAAAGTATCTTCTGTAATATTTTCTTTAAACTCTACTTTAATTTTTAATCCATATATATTCTCTATTATTTTTTCTATCTCTTTATCAATTTCATAATTATGTAAAAAATCTGCATTTTTTGTATTCAAAAAAACTATAACTTTATTATCTTTTACTTCAATATTGCTTTTATTTAATATTGTTTTTGTCAAAGGATATTTTTTTGAAATATATTTTACAATACTATCCCAGCAGTTTTTTAGTTCTTGGCAAAAAAGGGGTCTGTCCCCTTTTTTGCCATTTTTTATATTTAGTAATACTTGCTGTATTTGGAATCTTTGTTTTAGATATTCTTCAAAATTTTCAAGTTCGTTTATTGTTATTTGATCTTCTACTATAAGATTCATCTCTAATTTATTACTTTTCTTAAATAAATTTATATTTTCTATTTTTGCATCTAATATATTATTTTGTTCTTTATAGTCTTTAAATACATCCTTTACTGCATTTAGCATTTGTTATTTCATCCCTTCTACTACTGCGTTATTTTATAATTAAAATATCCTTAATATATCATTATATGTTACATATATTGATAACCCAATAAGCAAGCAAAATCCTGCCATTTGTATTGCTATTTCTGTATTTTCTTTTATTGGTTTTTTTCTAATAGCTTCTATTAATAAAATTACTATTTTACCTCCATCTAATGGTGGAAATGGTAGTAAATTAGTTACTCCTAATGATAATGATATTAATGCAAGCATATATACAAATTCTACTATACCTTGTGTTTTAGAAACCACTTCTGATATTCCAACTGGTCCCATGAGCTGGTCTGCACTTACTTTTCCTGTAAACATCATTTTTAAATTATCTACTATTGATAAAGAAAAGTTAGTTGTGTCCCAAAATCCATAATATATATTGTTTATAAAATTATTGTCTGCTAATTTAAATGTTACTCCCATTTTATATGATTTTTGAATTTCTGGTTTTACATTAAATGTTTTTATCTCGCCATTCCTTTCAATTTCTAATGATATTTCATCAGTTTTACTCCTTGAAATTAAATTTACTATTTTATATGGATCTCCTTCTGACTTTTCTCCATTTATGCTTAATATTTTATCTCCTGCTTGAATTCCTGCTTTTTCTGCTGGTGAATTTTGATATATGCTTTTTATTTCTCCTGATATATCTTCATCTTGTACTCCTAAATATATTCCTATTGACTTTGTTTCTTCTACACTTGGAATAAGTTTTATATCTTTTATTTCATCTTCTCTTTTAATTGTAAGTGTTACTTCTTCTCCATTAGAATTTTGTATTTTTTCATCTATATCACTTCTTAATCTTACTTTCTTTTCATTTATCTTTAATATTTCGTCCCCTTGATTAATACCTACTTGTTCTGCTGCATAATTTGGAACAACTGTATCTATTGTTGTAGTTATATAATTACCTGTAGATGATACTAATATAAAATATACTAATAATCCAAATATAATATTAACTAGCCCTCCAGCAAACACAACTGCAATTCTTTTAGGTATGCTTGCTTTACTAAAAGAGCCTTGTTCATCTGAGCGTTCTTCTTCTCCGAAGCATATTTACAAACCCACCGAAGTGGTATTAATCTTAAAGCATATTTTGTTTCTTTACCTTTTTTTTTCCAAATTGTTGGGCCAAACCCAATTGCAAATTCTTTTACTTTAATTTTACAAAGCTTAGCAACTAAAAAATGTCCACCTTCGTGTATGAATATTAAAAATCCTAGTAAAAATATTATCTTTATTGCATTTATTAAAAATGAAATCAAAATGTAGACTCCTTTCGAAATTTATGATATAAATTGTTGTTTGTTTCATGTTCGGGGAATTCAGTACAGCCCCAAAAATCCCCAAATTGGTGATTTTTAGGGACAGTCCCTAGAATTCCCCTCACATAAACAAATTACATTTTTCAAATTAAAGTTAATAAAAAATATGCAAATGGCGCTATGAATATTATGCTATCAATTCTATCAAGCATTCCTCCATGTCCTGGAATTAAATTTCCAAAATCTTTTATTTCCATTGTTCTTTTTATACTTGATGCTGATAAATCGCCTATTTGACTTAAAATGCTTAAAGCAAATCCGTATTAATGCTATATATACGTATGATATTTGTATACCTGCTAACTTATTTATAGCAAACGCATATATTAATGTAATCAATATTGCCCCTAATGTTCCTCCAATACATCCTTCTATTGATTTTTTTGGACTAATTTTTGTGAATTTATGCTTTCCAAATCTACTTCCAACAAAATATGCACATGTATCTGTTCCCCAAGCTGCAATTAATATAAACCAGATTAGATATTTACCATTTTCCACTCCATATAATAGAGTAATAAATGATAAGAAAAATACTATATAACAAATTCCAAAAAATGTTATCATTATATCTATTACACTAGTTCTCATACCAGTTAATACTACTTGTATAAATAGTATTGCAATTATTGCAGATGTGTATATTGCTACGGTGTATAACAAATATTCTTTAGGAATTATGTGCATAAATGCAATTAAAATGCACGATAAATACCCTACCCACTTTACTGGCTTATATTTTTCTTTAAAGCTATCAAAATATTCATGTATCGTAATTATTCCGACAAGTGTAAAAAATACATCTATTACATATATATTTCCACATATTAAAATTAATGCTACAAATGGTAATCCTATTATTCCACTTAAGATTCTTTTTAGTTTCATCTATTTCTCCTTATTTATTTTAATGAATAATGAATAGCGAATAATTAATATTTTGAGTTAGATTTTGTTATTCTATAACAAAATCTTTCATTTATTATTAACTATTAATTATTAATTAAATTTATGGCCTTCCTCCAAATCTTCTATTTCTTTTTTGATATACTCTTATTGCTTCTAACAAATCCTCTTTTCCAAAATCAGGCCAATGTTTCTCTGGAAAATAAAATTCTGTATATACTAATTGCCAAGGCAAAAAGTTACTTGTTCTAAGCTCTTTGCTTGTTCGTATAAGTAAGTCTGGGTCAGGCTGACATGCAGTATATAAATGATTAGAAATAAGTTCTTCATCTATATCATCAATATCTATTTTATTTTGTTTAACTTCTTTTGCAATATTTTTCATCGCTCTTACTATTTCTGCTCTTCCTCCATAGTTGAATGCAATATTTAATGTAAGACCTGTATTATTTTTTGTTGTTTCAACTGCTTTATTTATGGATTTTTGTAATCCTTTAGATAATCCCGATATATCTCCTAATAATTTTATTCTTATATTTTGTTTATCTTTTTCTCTTAAAAATGAATCTACATATATTCTAAGTATTGCCATTAATGCAGATACTTCTTCTTTACTTCTTTTCCAATTTTCTGTTGAAAATGCGTAAACAGTTAAGTACTGTATCCCTATTTCATTGCAAAACTTTGATATGTTTTCAAGGGCTTCTGCTCCTGCTCTATGACCATCTCTTGTTGCAAGTTCTCTTTCTTTAGCCCATCTTCTGTTTCCATCCATTATTATTGCTATATGCTTTGGTAAATTGCTTTTATCTATACTATCCATTTTTTTATTTGCCTTTCTTTATACTATTTTGTCTTTACTATTCTATCATAATATCTAAAAAAAATGAAAGCTTTTTGAAAATTATTTTCAAAAAGCTTTTGTATTAATCTATATTTCCATTATACTCATTTCTGGGTATACTGTCATAGTATAAATTCTCAGGTGCAACATCCTCTCCATTTTCCCATTCTACTGTATCTCCTCTTGGTTTAACTCTTTTAAAGTATTTTTCGTTTTTTAACTTATTAAAATATTTTATCTTTTTTATATGTTCAGTCATATCATATATCTTTTCTTCACCGTTCTTAAATTTTAAATATATATTATAGTTATCTAATGCCTTAACTTCAATTATATCTGGCGTTAGTTCCATATATTTTCCCCCTTTAATATTATAATGGCTTTATCCTAAAAATTCTTCCTTCTTCTTCCATTAATTTCCATAAAGTTATAAGTTCTTCCTTATGAATTATTATCCATGCTTCTATCAATTTTGTTTGTTTAGGTGGTATACTTCCATTTAATATATTTCCTTCAAAATCGTATGAAGCTTTATATTCATTATATCTAACATGCAAATGAGGCACACTGTGTTTATTATTATCATTAAAATACAATGATATAATAATCCCATAAAATTGTGAAATAATTGGCAAATTTTCACCTCCTTTATTGTAGCATTAATTTTATTAAATTTCAATAATTTGGAAATAACAATTGCAGAATTACAATTGTTTTTAGATTAAATACATCTCATTTATATTATATTTTTTATATAATGTCAATTGTTTTTTATTTACACATTTCTACATTAAATTACAAAAGAGCCTTTCGTAATTTATACTTAAAAAGGCTCTTTATTAATCTAATAAACGTTATACACTCATAACTTCTTTTTCTTTTTCTTCTAATATCTTATCAATTTCAGCAATTTTTGTATCTGTTATTTTTTGAATTTGATCTTCAGCAGATTTAAGTTCATCTTCTGTCATTTGATTATCTTTTTGTAGTTTTTTAGCTTCATCAATTCCTTCTCTTCTAACAGAACGAATTGATACTTTAGCATCTTCTGCTGTCTTTTTTATTTCCTTTACTAATTCTTTTCTTCTTTCTTCATTCAATTCTGGAAATGCAAGTCTTATTACTTTCCCATCATTATTTGGGTTGATTCCTATTTCTGCTGTTAAAATTGCTTTCTCTATTTCTTTTAATAAACTAGCATCCCATGGTTGTATAACTATTAGTCTTGCTTCTGGAACAGAAATACCTGCTACTTGATTTATTGGTGTTGGTGTTCCATAATAGTCCACTTTTATTTTATTTAATATTGCAGGATTTGCTCTACCTGCTCTTACTTCTGCAAAATTTTCTTTTAAAACACTAATTGTTTTATCCATTTTTTCTTCAATATGTTTAAAATCCATAATTTAATTTCTCCTTTCTTAATTTGAATTCTTTTTTCAATATTAAGCAAATCAAAAGTAGTATATTGCTAGGCAAAATTATAATTAAATACCGGAGGTGTACATAAGTACATTGAGGATTTTAATTATAATTTTAACGACGCAAGATGCTGCTTTTCATTTGCTTATTTAACTAAAGTTCCTATTCTTTCCCCTTTAATAATTCTTACAATATTATCTGGGTCATCTATTCCAAATACTACTAATGGTATTTTATTATCTCTGCAAAGTGATGTTGCTGTTGAATCCATTACCTTTAAGTCTTGATTTAGTATATCTAAATATGTTATTTCATCATATTTTACAGCATTTGGATCTTGTTTTGGATCTGCTGAATATACTCCATCTATTGTTTTTGCAAGTAATATTACTTCTGCATCTGTTTCTGCTGCACGAAGTGCTGCTCCTGTATCTGTTGAAAAATATGGGTTACCAGTGCCACATGCAAATATTACTACTCTTCCTCTTTCTAAATGCTTAATTGCTTTTCTTTTTATGTATGGTTCTGCTATTTCTCTCATTTCTATTGCTGTTTGAAGCCTTGTATATATTCCTCTTGCTTCTAATGCATCTTGCAATGCTAATCCATTTATTGTAGTTGCAAGCATTCCCATATAATCAGATGTAGTTCTCTCCATTTCATGTCCATCTCTTCCTCTCCAAAAGTTTCCTCCACCTACTACTATTGATACTTCTACTCCCATATCTACTATTTCTTTTATCTTGTCACATATTTTACCAACAGTATTTGAATCTACTCCTGTTTTCTTTTCTCCTGCAAGTGCTTCTCCACTTAACTTTAATAGTATTCTTTTATATGCTATATCTTCCATATAAAAACCTCCATTCAATTCGTAGATATTGTATCATATATACTTATTAATTGAAAAGTCTTTTTTAAATTTTTATTATAATTCATTATTATATTTTAAATACACATCTTCTAATTTCTTAAAATCACAGCATAATTTTTTAAAAAACTTATAATCAATACTTCTGTTGTTGGATAAAACATTAAAAATATTACTTGCCTTTTTTATAATTTCAGTAATTACTTTTTGATTGCTTAAATATATTATCTCACTTTTTAAATAATCAGAATATTTTTCTTTTTCAATATTTACTAATTTTATTTGTTTTTCTTCAATAGGAATCATATTATTTAATAATAACTGTGCAATTATTTTATTTTTATTTTTTATATTAATAGTTAATTTTGAATTTCTATGTTTCACTTTTGATGTAAATGGAATACAGTATTCATATTTATCTTTTCTAATCAAAATTCCATAAAATTTTCTGCTATCTTTTTGTGATACTTTTTTCTCAAATTGTTCTAAATACTTTCTGTATTCATAATTTACTTCATATACCATTAAATGTCCGTTTTTTATTTTTAACTCAATTTCCATATATAGGTCTCCTTTTTATAAAAAATATAGAGAGACTACTATGTGTAATCCCCCTATTTTTAATCTTCCACTAAAGCAGGAACTCTCTCATTTTTAATCTTCCACTAAAGTAGGAACTCTCTCATTTTTAATCTTCCACTAAAGCAGGAACTCTCTCATTTTTTGATACATAATTCTGCATCAATATTAGTATATTCATTATACAATATTTTATTTACAGCTGTCAAGATTTTACATTTGTTTTATTGTAAATGCTCTATTTTTAAGCTTTTAATCAATTCTCCATCTAAACTTTTAAGTTCTATATTTTCTTCATTAATTATTATATAACTTTTCTTTGTTCCTCCTCTTGGCTTAGATATAGAACCCGGATTTGCAATTATCTTTTCTCCTGTTTTTTCAAGCATTGCTACATGTGTATGCCCTGATAGAAAAATATCTCCACAATTTTCTGGCAAATTATTTGGATTGTATATATGTCCATGTGTTAATGTCACTTTTATACCATTTATATCAATAGTTTTTAAATAACCTAATCCAAAATGAAATAATTCATCTATATATGAATTATCACAATTACCTTTAACTGCAATAATTGCACCTGCCATATTATTCAATGTTTCAGCTACTTCAAAATCAGTTGATGAATAATAATAACTAGAAAAATCTCCTAATATTAGTAACTTCTCTGCATTTTCTTCTTTAAATCTTTCTATTACTCGTTTAAGATTATCAATACTTCCATGAATATCTGATATGCACATTACTTTCATAATTTTCCTCCATTAATTAGATAAATTGTTGTTTGTAGAATAGAATTGATTTTCAAATCTGTAGGGGCGGGCCTTGTGTCCGCCCGTATTTATTTGTTTTTTATCGGGTGGACACAAGGCCCACCCCTACAACATTTGCAATTAATTTAATTCTGCGGGTCGCCGAAGGCGGCGACCCCTACAGTGTTTGCAATTAATTTAATCTGTGGTTTACCCAGAGTGAAAAATCAGGACAGTCCCAAAAATCCACTCACATAAATTACAATTTATTTAACTAAAAATAACTTTATCTAATTTTATATCATTAATATCATTATCAATTTTATCACATATACACTCTTTATATGTTAGACCTATTTTTATTCCTTTATAATTTTTTAAAAATCTATCGTAAAATCCCTTTCCATATCCTATTCTATTATTTTGCTTATCAAATGCAACTCCTGGAATAATGCATATACTATTATTAAAATCTGTTATAGATTTATTTGTTTTTGGTTCTAGTATTCCAAAGCTACCCTCTTCTAAATCTTTTAAATTTTTGATTTCATAAAAGATTATATTATCTCCTTTACATTTTGGTACAGCTACTTTTTTATTTGTATTTAAAGAATAATTTATAAGATTAAAAGTATCTGCTTCATATTTTAATGATACATATATTAGAACTAGTTTACTTTCTTTATATTCTTGTAAATTAATTACTTTATTAAAAATATCATTATCGTATTTTTGCTTATTTTCTTTATTAATATTTTTTCGTATATTTAAATATTTTTCTCGTAAAATTTTTTTATTCATAACCTACCTCTCAATTATTCTAACACAAGAAAAGTACTTTTGCCATACTACTAAAATATTATCTCTTGATTTATTTAAAATAAAATGCTATTATATGTATGTTGTTACTTAATAATATTGGGGTGTCGCCAAGCGGTAAGGCATCGGACTCTGACTCCGACATTTCGTAGGTTCGAATCCTACCACCCCAGCCAAAAATATATAAAAAAGCATTTGACAAAATTAAATAATCTATGTATAATAAATATAGGAAATGACAAATCCACAAACGTGGGTTTTGCCGAATAGATTTAACTCACATCTAAATCGTCAAATTTACAGATGTGAGTTTTTTTATTTATGTAGTTGCTTATTAACCCAGTTCTTATACAGAACTGTAGCTAAGGCAACGTTTAATATTAAAGATAGCATAAATGCTATTATAAAAAATAGTATTACTTTAACCATAAACATCACCACCTCTCATACGAAGATTCGTAAAAATTGGTGGCAAAACCACATCTGCTTTTCATCATTTCCTATGTTAGATAGTATAACACATGTTTTACAATAAGACAATAAAAACAAATATTTTTTTGTTAAATTATATAAAGTTACTCAAAGGATTAGATAATATTAATTTAAAACGCGAAGCCAAAATGGTTTCGCGTTATCTAATTTAATTTATCTATTTAATCCTTTTCTTCCTGGATATATTGCTAAATCTCCTAATTCTGCTTCTATGTTTAATAGTCTGTTATATTTTGCAACTCTATCTGTTCTACATGGTGCTCCTGTTTTAATTTGTCCTGCATTTGTAGCTACTGCAACATCTGCAAGTGTTGTATCTTCTGTTTCACCTGAACGATGTGATACAACTGCTGTATATCCGTTTTTCTTTGCAAGTTCTATTGCATCTAACGTTTCTGTTAATGTTCCTATTTGATTTAATTTAATTAATATACTGTTTGCTACATTGCTATCTAATCCTTTTTGTAGTCTTTTTATATTAGTTACAAATAAGTCGTCTCCTACTAATTGTAATTTATCTCCTAATGTATCTGTTAGCTTTTTCCATCCTTCCCAGTCTTCTTCTGCTAAGCCATCTTCTATTGATACTATTGGATATTTATTTGCTAAATCTGTTAAATAGTTTATCATTTCATCTACTGATTTTAATTCATCTGTTTTCCAGAAATAATAGCTTCCTTCTTTTCCTATTTTTTTAGCTTCATCATACATTTCTGTACTTGCTACGTCTAACGCTAAAACTACGTCTTCTCCTGGTTTGTATCCAGCCTCTTCAATTGCTTCTACTATAAGTTTTAATGCTTCTTCATCACTTGATAGGTTTGGTGCAAATCCGCCTTCATCTCCTACACCTGTTGATAAACCTTTTGATTTTACTACTTTCTTTAATGTATGATATATTTCTGCTGACATTCTTAAACATTCACCAAATGTTTTTGCTCCAACTGGCATTATCATAAATTCTTGAATATTTACAGTATTGTCTGCATGTTTTCCACCATTTAATATGTTCATCATAGGAACTGGCATTGTTTTTGCATTTGCTCCTCCTATGTATCTGTATAAGCTCATACCTAATGAATTTGCTGCTGCTTTTGCTACAGCAAGTGATACTCCAAGTGTTGCATTTGCTCCAAGTTTTCCTTTGTTTTCTGTTCCGTCTATTTCTATTAATTTTTTGTCTATTTCTACTTGGTCAAAAACATTCATTCCTTCTAATTCTTTTGATATTATTTTGTTTACATTTTCAACTGCTTTTAAAACACCTTTTCCTAAATATCTAGATTTGTCTCCATCTCTTAATTCTACTGCTTCAAAGCTTCCTGTTGATGCTCCTGATGGCACCATTGCTACACCATTTGTTCCTTCCTCTGTAATTACCTCAACTTGTACTGTTGGGTTTCCTCTAGAATCTAATATTTCTAGAGCTTTAACTTCTTCGATTGCTAAATATTCTTTCATGAATATTCCTCCTTTAAAATATATATTTAATTATAAATTAATTAACTTATTTCTCTATTAAACTTTCGCCAGTCATTTCTTCAGGTTTTTCTATTCCCATAATATCAAGCATTGTTGGTATTAAATCTGCAAGTCTTCCTTCTTTTAGTTTTGCATCTTTTCCTACTAATATTAATGGTACTACATTTGTTGTATGTGCTGTATGTGGTTCGCCTGTGCTATAGTCTATCATTTGTTCTGAATTTCCATGATCAGCTGTAATTAACAAAATTCCTCCGTTATTTTCTACTGCTTCTATAACTCTTCCTACACATTCATCTATTGTTTCTAATGCTTTTATAGCAGCATCTAAATTTCCTGTATGTCCCACCATGTCTGGATTTGCATAGTTTAATATTATAGAATCATATTTTTTAGAATTAATTGCTTCAACTACATTGTCGGTTACTTCTATTGCACTCATTTCGGGTTTTAAATCATAAGTTTCTACTTTTGGTGATGGAATTAATATTCTATCTTCTCCTGGATATTGCTTTTCTTCTCCTCCATTAAAGAAGAAAGTTACATGTGCATATTTTTCTGTTTCGGCAATTCTTAGCTGAGTCATGCCTCTTTTTCCTAATATTTCACCAAATGTATTTTTTATTTCATCTTTTTTAAACGCTATATGAACACCTTTAATTGTTTCATCATAATTAGTAAAGCACACATAATATAGTGGAAAATACTTTCTTTCAAATCCATTGAATTCTTTATCGACTAGACTTCTTGTAATTTCTCTTGCCCTATCTGGTCTGAAATTAAAGAATATTACTGAATCATTTTCTGAAATAGTTGCAATTGGTTCCCCATTATTGCAAATTAAAGTTGGAACTACAAATTCATCAAATACTTCTTTTTGATATGATTTTTCTATTGCTAATCCCGCACTTGCTTCTTTTTCTCCAACGCCATTTACTAGTGCATCATATGCTTTGCTTACTCTTTCCCAGCGTTTGTCTCTATCCATTGCGTAAAATCTACCAGTTATACTTGCAATTTTACCTACGCCTTTTTCTTCCATTTTCTTTTCTAATTCTGCTATATAGGTTTCTGCAGAAGCTGGAGGTGTGTCTCTTCCATCTAAAAAGCAATGTACATATACATCTTCAAAATCCTTTCTTTTTGCAAGTTCTAGTAATGCATATAAATGTCTAATATGGCTATGCACTCCTCCATCTGATAATAATCCCATTATATGCAATTTAGAATGATGTTTTTGGCAATTTTCTATTGCACCTACAAGTTCTGGTATGCTAAAGAAGTCTCCATCCTCTATTGATTTTGTTATTCTTGTTAATTCTTGATAAACAATTCTTCCTGCTCCTATATTTGTATGGCCTACTTCTGAATTTCCCATTTGTCCGCTCTGGAAGTCCTACATCTAATCCACTAGTTCTTATTGTTGTAGTAGGATTTTGTTTCATTAGTTTATCTAAAACTGGTGTGTTTGCAAGTTTTACTGCATTTCCTTCTTCTCTTTCGTTTATTCCAAACCCATCTAATATCATAAGCATTGTTAATTTTTTATCCATAATTATATCTTTCCTCTTCTTCCTTATTTGTAATTTACTATCTTTGCAAATTCTTGTGCGTCTAAGCTTGCTCCGCCTACTAATCCTCCATCTATATCTGACATTTCAAATAAATCTTTTGCATTTGATGATTTTACACTTCCGCCGTACTGTATTATAACACGTTCTGCTACATTTTTTCCATATATTTCTTCTATTTTTTCCCTAATCCATTTTATTGTTTCATTTGCATCTTCTTTTGTAGCTGTTTTCCCTGTACCGATTGCCCAAATTGGTTCATA
Organism: uncultured Clostridia bacterium; assembly: GCA_947627415.1. Classification (GTDB taxonomy): domain Bacteria; phylum Bacillota; class Clostridia; order TANB77; family CAG-508; genus CAG-452. Next base: position 23,925 of record CANQVU010000009.1, read on the forward strand.
TGCTATAATTGTTTTTTCTACCTCATCATTTTTAAGTCCTTCTAATGCAAGTTTTGTTTGCATTGTTACAATATCTTTTGCTGAACCTTTTTCTCTTTGCTCTAAACTTTCTCCCACGCATACTATTGGTTTTAGTCCTAAACTAAGAGCTTTTTTCAATTTTTTATTTACTGTTTCATCAGTTTCTCCATAATATGCTCTTCTTTCTGAATGTCCAATTATTACATATTCTACTCCTATTGATTTTAGCATTTCTCCTGAAATTTCTCCAGTATATGCACCTTTTTCTTCATAGTGCATATTTTGTGCTCCTATTTTTATATTTGTATCTTGAGTATGTAATAAGCTATAAAATAAATCTGTATATGGAACACATAGAACGACTTCGCTTTCTGCATTCTTTATAAGTGGTGCGAGTTCTGAAATAAACTCCATAGCCTCGTTTGGTAATTTGTTCATTTTCCAATTTCCTGCAATTACTTTTTTTCTCATAGAATTAATCTCCCTTTCATTTTCCTCTTTTTCGGGTCGCCCAAGTGTGCGACCCCTACACGTTTTCATTTATATATAAAACAAATCAAAATTAGTGTATTGTGCATTTTAATTAGCACCTACAAGTCCCTAGAACCTACTCATTTGTTTTGAAGGCAGTCTATTCCTGGAAGAACTTTACCTTCTAAGAATTCAAGTGAAGCTCCTCCTCCTGTTGATATGTGTGTCATTTTATCTGCTAATCCTAGTTTTTCAATGGCAGCTGCAGAGTCTCCTCCACCTATTATTGTTGTAGCATTTAAATTTGCTAAAATTTTTGCTATCTCATTTGTTCCATGCGCAAATTTTTCAAATTCAAATACACCTAAAGGTCCATTCCATACAACGGTCTTTGCTTCTTTTAAAACTTGTTTAAAAGTTTCTATTGTTCTAGTACCAATATCTAATCCCATATATCCATCAGGAATTTGATCTGATGGCACTTCAATATAATCTACTTCATTAGAAAATTCTTTTGCTACTTTATTATCAACTGGTAATAATAATTTTACACCTTTAGTTTCTGCTTTTTCTAAAAGACTTTTTGCTAAATCTAATTTATCTTCTTCACATAATGATGTTCCTATATTTAATCCTTTTGCTTTTAAGAAAGTATATGTCATCCCTCCACCTATTATTAATTTATCTACTTTATCAATTAAATTTTCGATTACTCCTATTTTATCTGAAACTTTAGCTCCACCAAGTATTGCAATAAATGGCCTTTTAGGGTTTTCTAATGCTCCTCCTAAAAATTCTAATTCTTTCTCAATTAAAAATCCTGAAACTGCTGGTAAATAATCTGCAACTCCTGCTGTTGAACTATGAGCTCTATGTGATGTTCCAAAAGCATCATTTACATATATTTCTCCAAAACTTGCAAGTGATTTTGAAAATTCAGAATCATTTTTTTCTTCTTCACTATGAAATCTAACATTTTCAAGAAGAATAACTTCTCCTTCTTTTATATTTGCTACAAGCGCCTTTGCGTCTTCACCTATAACATCTTTTGCAAGTTTTACTTCTTTTCCTAATAATTTAGATAATTCTTCTGCTACTGGTTTTAATGAATATTTAGGATTAATTTCACCTTTAGGTCTTCCTAAATGTGAACAAAGTATAACTTTAGCATTATTATCTAACAGATATTGTATTGTAGGAATAGCTGCTCTTATTCTTCTGTTGTCTGTTATTTTCCCTGTTTCCTTATCTAATGGCACATTAAAATCACACCTAACTAAAACTTTTTTACCTGTTACATCAATGTCTCTTACTGTTTTTTTATTCATATTTTTCTCCTTTTCATCTTTATAGGGGTCGCTGCCCTTAAGCAACCAATAGGCTGCCGAGGGCGGCAGCCCCTACAGTTCATAATTTATAAGGGTAATTATATTAATTTCCTTATAATATATTATTAATTTAATTCTGCAAAGTATTTTATTGTTCTTACCATCTGACTTGTATATGAATTCTCATTATCATACCATGCTACTACTTGAACTTGATATAATCCATCAGATATTTTTGTTACCATTGTTTGTGTTGCGTCAAATAAAGATCCATAAGTAATTCCTATAATATCAGAAGATACTAATAGTTCTTCTGTATATCCAAAAGATTGATTTGATTCTTTCTTCATTGCTTCATTTATTTTTTCTGGAGTTATATCTTCTCCTTTAACAACTGCTACTAATATTGTAGTTGAACCAGTTGGTACTGGAACTCTTTGAGCAGATCCTATTAATTTACCATTTAATTCTGGAATAACTAATCCAATTGCTTTTGCAGCTCCTGTTGAATTAGGAACAATGTTTACAGCAGCAGCTCTTGCTCTTCTTAAATCTGCTTTTCTATGTGGACCATCTAACAGCATTTGATCTCCTGTATATGCGTGAACTGTTGTCATTATTCCTGATTGAATAGGTGCATAATCATTTAATGCTTTTGCCATAGGTGCTAAACAGTTTGTTGTGCATGATGCTGCAGATATAATTTTGTCTTCTGCAGTTAATACACTTTCATTAACTCCAAACACTACTGTTTTTAAATCTTTTCCTGCTGGTGCTGATATAACTACCTTTTTAGCTCCTGCTTTAATATGAGCTTCTGCTTTTTCTTTTGTTGTATAGAATCCTGTACATTCTAATACAACATCCACTCCTATTTTCCCCCAAGGTAAATCTGCTGCATCTTTTTCTGCATATATTTTTATTGTTTTTCCATCTACTGTTATAGAATCTTCTCCTGCAACTACAGTATCTGCTTTTTCATATCTTTTTTGTGCAGAATCATATTTTAATAAGTGAGCAAGCATGCTAGGACTTGTTAAATCGTTAATTGCGACGATTTCATATCCCTCTGCTCCAAACATTTGTCTAAATGCAAGACGTCCAATACGTCCAAATCCATTAATTGCTACTTTTACTGACATAAAAATTCCTCTCTTTCCGATGTTTTAAACATCTATCCATTATATTATTCTCAAATCAATTGTATTCTATAACAAAAAAAAATACAATTCAAGTATTCTTTTAAATATAATAGGAAATTCATATTATATTTAAAAGTTTATGCTATATTGCCTTGAAATTTACTTTCAAAATCAAATTCTCAAAAACAAATAGCGGTCAAAGACCGCTTTTTTATTTATTTATACAATTATTCTCTAAAAAACTCTTTTTCCCTTATATGTAATTGGAACTTCCTTAAATAAAAAGTTTTTAACTGATTTCCAAGTAATTTCTTTATGTAAAAATTCGTTTATTTCGTCTTCAACTTTTTGTTGATATGGTGTTAGTTCTACTTTTATTTCATAGAACAATACATTTTTTATTTTTGTCCACACACTCGTTTTCTCTGGTAAGTTTGTTTCAACTACTTTAAACTTAGATTTTTCATTCTTTGAGCTAAGTTCTGTTTCACTTAATTCTACTTCTTCTATATTTGAATTACTATTTACCTTCTTTAATACATCTGCAAGTTCCTTTACTGATTCATTTGCTAATTTTTCTGTTGTACTATTATCTAAATTTTCTGACATTTTGTATCCCCCTCTTTAAGATATGTTATCATATCTACATTTCTTTTGTTAAATCAATTTACTATCAATTATCTATATAACTTATACTACAAATGTATTATTTTATCAATACTTTTTGATTATTTTTATATTACTTTTCTGTTGCAATTTTGTTACAATTCTATTTCATATTTTCCCTATCAACTCTAGATTTTCTTCATCTATTATTTTTACTGTTATAATCTTATTCTCTATATCTTTTTCTTTAATTTTGACAACCATATAATTAGACGTATGTCCTTTTGTAAAGCCATTTTCTTCTTGTTCAAATAATACTTCTAACTCGCTATTAATATATTTTTTTAAAAATTGTTTTTCATTTTTATTAGATAGCTCAATAAGTTTATGACTTCTTTCTTCTTTAATATTCCCATCCACTTGATTAGACATTACTGCTGCTCTAGTTCCCTTTCTTTGAGAATATTTAAATACATGCATTTTATAAAAATTAATTTTTTTCAAAAAACTATATGTAATATTAAATTCCTCATCTGTCTCCCCTGGAAATCCAACTATAATATCTGTTGTAAGAGCAACATTTGGAAATGCATTTCTTAATCTTTGCACTACTTTTTTAAAATCTTCTGCAGTATATTTCCTATTCATTCTTTTTAGAGTTTCCGTGCATCCACTCTGAAGAGATAAATGAAAATGATCACATATCTTGTCTAATTGTTTTAATTTTCGTACAAATTCATCTGTTATAATATTTGGCTCTAATGATCCAAGTCTTATTCTCTTTAGGCCATCTATTTTATTTATTTCCTCTAATAAGTCAATTAATCTTATATTACTATCTTCAAAATCAACACCATATGATGCAATATGAATACCTGTTATTACAACTTCTTGCAATCCTTTTTTCACTATACTTTTAATTTCATTAATTATACTGTCCATTTTTCTACTTCTTACTCTTCCTTTAGCATATGGAATTATACAATATGAACAAAAATTATTACATCCATCTTGTACTTTAATTACAGCCCTAGTTTTTTCTGTATATGTTGTTATTCCAAAATCTACAAATTGCTTTTGATTGTTTATATCTGTCATGGTAATTCTATTATTATTAAAATTTGTTACAGAAGTATTTTTATTTAAATTACTAAGATACTTTTCAGTTATTTTTACGATATCTCTTTTTTCAGTGTTTCCTATAATTAAATCTATTTCTTCTATCTTCTCTAATTCATTTGCTGCAACTTGAGCATAACATCCTGTTACAATAAGAATAGATTTAGGATTTATTTGTTTTACTCTCCTTATTATTTGTCTGGATTTTCTATCAGACATATTGGTTACTGTGCATGTATTTATTACATATATATCTGATATATCTTCGAAATCAACTACTTCATAGTTTTTTTCTATAAACTTCTCAATCATTGCATTAGTCTCATATTGGTTTACTTTGCATCCTAATGTATAAAACGCTACTTTTTTCATTTTTTACTCCTTCACGGGGAATTCAGGACAGTCCCTAGAATTCCCCTCATGTTTGTTCCATATTTAAAAAATGAATAGCAAATTATTTATCAGTAATTATTCACTATTCATTATTAATTATCTATATTAAAGAGGGGATACATTCTATCTTTTTGTTCTTCCATCCAATGTGTCTAAATTATCCAGTGCTTTTCCTGTTCCTAGAGCAACACAACTTACTGCGTCTTCTGCTATCATTACATTTATTCCAGTTTGTTCTTGTAATAGCTTGTCCAATCCATCTACTAAGCATCCTCCACCTGTCATATATATTCCTCTATCACTTATATCTGCTGCAAGTTCTGGTGGTGTTTTTTCTAATGTAGAATGAACTGCTTCTATAATTAACATTGCTGGTTCTGCCAAAGCTTCCATCATTTCACTTGATTTTATTGTTATTGTTTTAGGAAGACCTGTTATTAAATCTCTTCCTCTAATATTCATCTCTACATCTTGTATCTTTGGATATACGCAACCAATATTAACTTTTAAGTCTTCTGCTGTTCTTTCTCCTATCATGACATTATGTTTTTTCTTGATATATTTTACTATTGCTTCATCAAATTTATCTCCAGCTACTTTTAATGAAGTACTTACAACTGATCCTCCAAGTGATATAACTGCAATGTCTGTTGTTCCACCACCAATATCTACTACCATGTTTCCACATGGCTTAGATATATCTATTCCCGCACCGATTGCTGCTGCAATTGGTTCTTCTATTAGGTATACTCTTCTTGCTCCAGCTTGCGATGCAGCATCTATTACTGCCTTTTTCTCAACTTCTGTTACTTGTGATGGTATACATATCATAATTCTTGGTGCAAATACAAATTTACCACATATTTTGTTTATAAAATGTTTAAGCATTTTTTCTGTAACTGTATAGTCAGATATTACTCCATCTTTTAGAGGTCTAGTTGCAACAATATTTCCTGGAGTTCTTCCAAGCATTCTTCTAGCTTCTCCACCTACTGCTAATACTTCATTTGTAATGTTATTTACTGCAACAACTGAAGGTTCTCTTAAAACAATACCTTTTCCTTTAACATATGCAATTACAGTAGCAGTACCTAAATCTATTCCTATATCTTGTCCAAATCCAAAACCTCTAAAATTAAACATTTAGCATCTATCCTTTCTAATCTATATTATTATTTACAGAAATGTTACATTTATGTTGCAATTATATTACAAAATAAATAAAATAGCAAATGTTTTTTATATTTTTTTAAATAATTTGCTATTTTATACTTGCTTGTATTTAATTTTATATAATATAATCTTTAAATTAGGTTATGGTAGTATTGTATAGAAAACAAGAAGTCCTGCAATAGGTAAAGCTACTCTTAATTTATCATCTTCTATGCTATTAAGGAATTTATTTTTTTCTGTTTTTGTCATCTCATCAGTTATATCTAGAACTACTTTACCTATATTACTATAACTATAACTAATATCAAAATTAATTGTTTCATTTACATTAAAATATTTTAATTCTTTATATTTAGTTCCTAAATATATTCCATCTTTATCATATAAATCAACTTGTAAATATTTAAGAGGGAGATGCTTGTCTGTATTATTAGTTATGCTTCCCTTTATATATCCATGTGAGTAAGTAGCTTTACATTCAGTTACCACAATCTCAGGAGATTGTAATTTTACCTCATAGTTTGTTATATCTTTAAAATTCTCTCTCATTGCTAAATTTGTTAATATGCTTATTATTATAAAAGATGCTATAAATATTAAAAAATATATCCAAAACTTCTTTAATGTTGTCATTTTTATTTCTCCTTTTTGTTTAATTATTTATAATTATACTATATTTTTGACGCTTTGTAAAATTTTTTTGTCTAAGTATATTGAATAAATATATACCGCTTCTACCTTTTTTATTTAGTTCTTGTTCTAATGCTCTTTTATAAATTTCTAATTGTTCCTTATATTTAGCTATTAATTCTTGCTCATTGTTATTTGCTACATAATCTGTTTCGTAGTTCGTAAAGGAAAAGTCTATTAGGAAATCCTAATAGACTGGTAATGATATGATTAATTATTTAATAAATTTAAGATATAATCTTTATCTTCTGCAACTTTAATGGTGGAACTATGACCTTTTAATAATATTTCAGTAACATATTCACCAATATTGGATTCTCCCAATTCTTTTTTTAAATGATCTATGTCAGTCTGCTTAAGTCCTTCAGATCCACCTAAAAGCTTATGAGTTTTTTTCACTTTTTCTATCTGATTAGGGTCAATATTTATATTTCCACACAAGTCAGGCCATCCATAGTCGTCATTTACAATAAGATGAACTTTCATATCATTTTTTCCTTTCTGCAATTCTGCATGTTGTCATAATATTTAAGCCATATCAAACTAGAAACTGACTTTAATTTTACTCTAGCTTGCTTTCCCAAAAAGGATTATGCAAAAAAATTATGCTACTTGATTATAGCATAATTTATGTTAATACACAAGTAAAATGAAAATTTAATGACAGTCCATAGAAATTTTTTTATTTAAATATATTGAATAAATATATACCGCTTCTACCTTTTTATTTAATGCTTGTTCTAATGCTCTTTTATAAATTTCTAATTGTTCCTTATATTTAGCTATTAATTCTTGCTCATTGTTATTTGCTACATAATCTGTTTTGTAGTCTACTAATATAAGTTCATCATTTTTATTTATATAATATAAGTCTATAATTCCTTGAACTAATATCTTTTCATCTGTTTCATCATTATATATTTCGTTTGAAGGTATATAAATGTAAAATGGTTTTTCCTTTTGTATTTCTTTTGCTTCTTTAAGGTCTAAATACAAATCAGACTTAGTAAATTTTAATATTTTTTCTATATCAATATATTTAGCTTGATTTTCATTTATTATCTTTGAAGCTATAAGTTCTTGTATTAGCTCTTTAACAGTTTGTTCATTATATTCTTTTTCTAAATCCAATTTTTGCATAATTAAATGCATTAATGTTCCGATTTCTGCTTTATTTAATTTTTGGTTATCAATTAAGAATTTTGGTTTTTCTATCATGTCTGCAATTTCTTTTTTAGCTCCCTTTGTAATATCTGTTACAGATGTTTTTCCTTCAATTTTTGTTGCCTTTATATATGGATATTTCCATGCTAAAATTTTATCTACTTTATCAAGTAATATTTTATCTTCTTTATTCCAATTCTCAGTATCGTCTTTTATTTCTTCGTTTTTATTCAATCCTATTTTTTCTTTTATTTCATTTTTATTTAAATAATTTACTTCTAATATATCTTTTAGTTTTTCTTTATTATTAATATATACTAATTCTAACCAATCTAGATATGATTTTGCCTTTCTTATATTTACTATATTTAATTTGCTATTTTCATTATTTGGAGCCATATTTTCTTTTTCTGTAATTGATTTTTTTATATTTTTATCGCATCCTGTTATTATTAATTTTTCTTTTGCACGGGTAGTAGCAACATACAAAAGTCTCATTTCTTCTGATAATATCTCATTTAGACTTTTTATTCTAATTGCTTCTTTTGCAAGTGTGTTATATTCAATCTTTCTTTCATAGTTTATATATTTAGGACCAAATCCCATATCTTGGTGTAATAATATACTTTGATTTAAGTCCTGCAAATTAAACATCTTTCCTGTTCCGCATAAAAATACAACTGGAAATTCAAGTCCTTTGCTTTTATGAATACTCATTATTCTAATTACATTTTCATTTTCACCAATTATTTTTGCAGATCCTACATCTCCCGATGATTTACTTATTTTATCTATATAATTTATAAAATTGTATAATCCCTTAAAACTTGCTTTTTCATAATCTTTTGCTTTTTCAAATAGCAGTTTTAGATTAGCTGTTTTTAGTTTTCCATTAGGACTACTATTTACAAAATCATAATAATTTGTACTTTCATATATATACCATATAAGTTCATCTAAGCCTAAATATTCTTGCTTTTGTTGCCACTCGTCTAACATTTTTAAAAAATTAACTACTTTTTCTTTTAGATTACTTTCTTCTCCGTTATTTTTTACTTCTTCTAATGCTTCATAATAACTTGTGTTTTTAGATGCAAGTCTAATCTCAACTAATTCGTTATCTGTAAATCCACCAATCTCAGATCTTAAAACAGCTACTAGTGGAATATCTGAATTAGGATTATCTATAATTTTAAGTACAGATAAAATTATTTGTATTTCTTCTGTTTCAAAATAGCTTGCAGAAGAATCACTAAATACTGGTAATTCTAATTTGCTAAGTTCATCCTCATAAACTTGTGAAACATTAGATGTAGTTCTAAGTAATATTACAACATCTCTATACGTTACTTTTCTATATCCTTCTTTTTTATCATAAACACATAAATTGCTATTTAATAATTCCTTGATTCTATTTGCTACAAACTTTGCTTCTATCTCAGTTTTCTCTAAAACTTCTTCCTCTACTTTATCTTTTTCCTCATCTTCTGCCATATCTATAATATCTAATTCTACTTTTTCTGAATCTAATTCCCTATCATTTGAATCCTCAAAGTTTGCTCCATAATTCAAATATTCTTTTTCATCATATTCAATATCTCCAAGTTTTTTACTCATGATGTCTTCAAATATTATATTTGTAATATCTAATATGTTTTTTCTACTCCTAAAATTTTTAAAAAGCTGAATTTTAGTATTATCAGTACATTCTTTACTATCATCTTCTGCTAAAATATATCTATCATATTTTTCTAAAAATAACTCTGGTCTTGCTTGCCTAAATTTATATATGCTTTGTTTTACATCTCCAACCATAAATATATTACTTCCATTAGATATAGTAGTTAATATGTACTCTTGTACTAAATTGCTATCTTGATATTCATCTATTGCAATTTCTATAAATTTATCTTTATAATTTTTAGCAATATCTGTTGGAATATAATTACCTTCTTCATCTTTTTTAACTAATATTTTTAATGCATAATGCTCTATATCACTAAAGTCTATAATATTTTTATCTTTCTTATTATCTTGATACTTATTAGAAAATTCTAATATTATATTTTCTAAAGTTTTTAATATATTATACATTTCGTAAATATCTTTATTTGCTTCGTTTGATGAATATATAAAAATTTTATTTATTAAATCTTTTATTCTTCCTTTAACAATATCTCTTATTCCTTTGCATTCTTCCTTTAATTCACAATCTGTTTTAGGCTGTCTTGGCCATGTTCCAAATTTTATATTATTTAGGTTAGTATATATATCATCCCAGCTTTTAGAGGTTTTAATTAGATTTTTCAAATTTTGTATATCATTTAATATTGTATCATAGTATCTCTCTAAATCTATTTCTCTTTCAAGTTTTTTAGATAAGATTTCCAAATCATTTACACATAATTTAATTTCGTCAAAAGAATATTCAACTAAGATTTTTCCCCATAATGTTTTAGAAAAATCTTGTTCTAATTTATTTTTTAAATTGAATTTTTCTATGCTTTCTCTTATCCATTCTTCTGGAAATGGCATACTTTGAGAATAATTGTATATTTTTAAAATCAGTTCTTTTAGAGAATCGTCATCTCTATAGCCACTATATAGATTAACAAGATTTATAAACCCCTTATCATTTTTTTCATATAGATTTTCAAATACTTCTTCTAGGGTTTCTTGTTTTAGTAATTCCATTTCTGATGTATCACCAATTCTAAAATTAGATGATACTCCTATTTCATAAAAATAGTTTTTAATAACTTCTAAGCAAAAAGAATGTATTGTTGAAATATTTGCTTTATTCAATAATAAGATTTGCCTTTGCAAATGTATATTATTTGGGTTTTCATCAATTTTTGCATATATTGCTTCCAATATTCTTTGTCTCATTTCAGATGCTGCTGCATTTGTAAAAGTTACTATTAATAGTTTATCTATATCAATTTTTTCATTTATAATTTTATTTACTATTCTTTCAACAAGCACAGTAGTCTTACCGCTTCCGTGCAGCTGCTGCAACTAATATGTTATTTCCTTTTTTATTTATCGCTTGTAATTGATTACTTGTCCAATTAGTAGGCATATTATTTTCCTCCTCAATTGTATAAATAATATCACATATCGGCATTTTTATCTAGTATTATATTACTACTATAATCAATAACTTTTTAACAAAACTTTTCGACATTTTTCGTAGTTTATTTCCTGTATTTAAAAACACCGCTCAAGTGCGGTGCTTTAGGATTAATTATTTATTTTCTCTTCCAACCAATTCTCTAATTCATCTATTTTAACTCTTACTTGTTCCATTGTGTCTCTATCTCTTATTGTAACTGAGTTGTCATTTTCTGTTTCAAAGTCTACTGTTATACAGTAAGGTGTTCCGATTTCATCTTCTCTTCTATATCTTTTTCCTATACTTCCTGCTTCGTCATATTCACACATAAATTTTTTAGAAATTTTATCAAATACTTCTGTTGCTTTATCGCTTAGCTTTTTAGAAAGTGGAAGTACTGCTGCTTTATATGGAGCAATACTTGGATGAAGATGCAAAACAGTTCTTATATCACCTTCTGCAATTTCCTGTTCTTCGTAAGCATCACATAAAACAGTCAAGAATATTCTATCTACACCAACTGCCGGTTCTACACAATATGGAACATATTTTTCATTTGTTTCCGGGTCTAAATATGTTAAATCAACTTTTGATGCCTCCATATGTCTTGATAAATCATAATCTGTTCTGTCTGCAATTCCCCAAAGTTCTCCCCATCCAAATGGGAATAAATATTCTATGTCTGTTGTTCCCTTACTATAGAAAGAAAGCTCTTCTTTTGAATGTTCTCTCATTCTTAAATTTTCTTCTTTTATTCCTATTCCTATCAACCAATTTTTACAAAATTCTTTCCAATATTCATACCATTCTAAATCTGTACCTGGCTTGCAGAAAAATTCTAATTCCATTTGTTCAAATTCTCTTGTTCTAAATATAAAGTTACCTGGAGTTATTTCATTTCTAAATGAACGTCCCATTTGTCCTATTCCCATTGGAAGTTTTCTTCTTGTTGTTCTTTGTACATTTTTAAAGTTTACAAACATTCCGCTGAGCTGTTTCTGGTCTTAAATATACCTCTGATTTAGCATCTTCTGTTACTCCCATAAATGTTTTAAACATTAAATTAAACTTTCTTATTTCCGTAAAATTCGTTTTCCCACAATTAGGACATTCTATGTTGTTTTCATTAATATATTTAACCAATTGTTCATTTGTCCATCCATCTAATCCAGAAATATCTTTTCCTTGTTTAAATCCCCATTCTTCTATTAATTTGTCTGCTCTATGTCTTGTTTTACAATCTTTACAGTCGATAAGTGGATCACTAAATCCTCCAACATGTCCTGTTGTTACCCAAACTTCTGGATTCATAATTATTGCTGCATCTATGCCTACATTGTATTTTGATTCTTTTATGAATTTTTTCCACCACATATCTTTTATATTTTTTTTCATTTCAGCACCTATTGGTCCATAATCCCATGAGTTTGCAAGTCCACCATATATTTCTGATCCTGGATATATAAATCCTCTATTTTTACAAAGTGATACTATTTTATCCATTGATTTATCTGCCATTTTATTTGCTCCTTTCAATATTTGCCCTTTATTAATGTATTTACTTTATCAAAATAAGGATTAAAAGTCAATATGAAAATAGGAACAAAACTTTAAGAATTGTTCCCATAAAATATTTTATTTTATTTGATCTGATGATATTTTTACTACTGGACAGACACCATATGTTTGGGAAGTTCCACTCATTGGAATATCAGTTCGAGCACATTTAAGAATAGCTCCAGCATCTTCGCCGCCAAGATAGAAGTTATTGTCTAATGTTCTTATACAAACACGCCCATCATACTCTATTCTTGGTTGCTTTCTAGATGCTAGCCAGCATATTTGACTAGGAGCTTGATTTAAAAGTATTAATCTAAGATAATCACTTTCATAGTTTTCATCTCCTGATTCTATAACATACCCACTAAAATAATTTTTAAACATGTCAGATTCAGATGTGTATTTTGTAGTATTTTCACTAGATGGATTATTTGGATTACTTCCTAAACTTCTTACTGATATTTTATTTGGATTTGTTATCAATTTTTCGCAATAATTATTTATAGTAGTTATAGCACTATTGTATGAATTTATTGCTTTTTCTCTATTTGAAATTTCTGTTGCTGTTGCACCTAATGTTAAACTTCCCATTACATCTAGGTTCACTATTTCCACATATTCTCCTTCATCATATAATACTAACCATTCCTTTTTATTTTTTTCTGTACCGTCATAGCTGTATGATACGGTTTGACCTTCTCTTCCTTTTTGCTCATACATTAATAATACTTGTTCTCCAATCGCCTTCTCTATATCTGCATTTATTATTAATTGTAGTGCATATAATTTTTCTTTATATTTTATATAAACCTTCATTCTATATGACTGCTCTGATAATATTTCAATATCTTGAGATGAACCTATTACAGATATACTCTTACTTGCATCTGGTATTGTATTAGGATCATCATAGAATGTTGTGAAGTTATTTAAATCCATAACTTCTGATAAATCTCTTCCTTCTTCATTTTCTCCTAAAAAGTATTTTTCTAACAATAATAAATCTCCAGTTGCTGGTTCATTAAGTGTTATATTTCCATCTATATCTACATCAAATTTATTTCCATTTGGACTTGTTGCAATATATGGTCCTACTCCTGTCACTTCCCAACCTTCTGGTAAATTATTTTTTAGTGACTCTGCATTTGCTATTTTTAGTTCTTCATTTAATGCCCCTATTACTCCTTCTTGTAATATTTCCTTATCTGCTTCTACTTGTGTTTTATTTACTGCATCTTTTGTTGTTGTAAATAATCCTCCATTTAGTGATACACTTATTGTTACTCCTACTAATATTAGCATTACTATTATTGTGATTATTAATGCTATTAGAGTGATACCCCTATGGTTAGAGGTTAGAAGTGAGATGTTAGAGTTTGGATTTAATCTAGCCCTTGGAGTATTTTTAGCATGTTCTTCGAAGTGCGGGTCGCCCAAGGGTGCGACCCCTACAAAATTTGCATTTGATTTGTTACTTATTATTTCTTTTCGGGCAGACACAAGGTCTGTCCCTACAACGTTTGCATTCAATCTTTCTTTCTGTTTTTTCATTTGTTTCTTCTCTCCTTTTTTCTTTACTTGTAAGGAGATGTTATCATATACCTTTTTCTTTTTTAATACTTTTTATGTTTATTTATAATTACATTTTTGTTATATCATGAAAAAAGATAGCAAATTTATTACATTTGCTATCTAATAATAGTTCTAATATATTCTATGTTTTGAACATTTACTAACATATATATTTGCATATTTTTTGCATTAATTTAAAATGTATGGATCATCTTCTGCTCCACTTCCACTTACATTGTCTAGAGCATCAGATCTTAGAGAAACTACGGGGCGTACCGCATTCGAGCCCCCTTCTTCACCAGCACTGCTAGCTTGCACATACCACACGGTTTCACCCCAAGCATCACCAACTACGCGCATCATGAAATACACGCCGTCCAAGTCGAATTGCCCAACAATACGAGACGCCAACCAGTAATTCTCATCTTCTACATTTATTCCTAATGCAACCATTCTATCATAATCTTCTTCATAATTCATATCTGTTGTCTTTCCTTTTCCATTTCCTACTCCTACATTATAATTGATACCAGGCGTCGGCCATTTTATTAAATTTGTATTTGAATCTCCTTCTTTTTGTGTATATAATTCTATATCGTCTGCATTTGCATCTCCTGTTGCTTTACTTCCTACGCTTCTTACACTTGTTATTTTATCATTTTTTGCTACTAACTCATCACATACAT
>CANQVU010000010.1 GCA_947627415.1 uncultured Clostridia bacterium
TGTCAAAAAACTACGTTCCAATTGACATCTTTAAAGTATAAGTTTATTCTAAATCTTTGTTTTCTTTTATCAGCTTTCCGTTTGCAAATCTCTAATATTTTATTACCAGTTATTTTTTATTATCCATACTATCTCTTTATATTTTATATAATATATATTTATTTGTTTCATGGTTATTTTATAACATCTTCTTATGAATGAAAATACCTTTTCTGTAAATAAAACAAGTATTTAATTGTTTTAGGTGTTTAGTTACAATCCAAAATTAAAGCTAAAATATTAACTTTACATCAATTTAAGTAAAATTAATATTTTAGCTTAATCTATTTTATACTTTCTTTGTACTTTTCAATTGCCTCATCTATATCTGTATCACATACTATTTTTCCTTTTTTCATCACAATTCCACGTTTACAAAATTCTTTAGCAACTCCTGTCGTATGTGTTACAAATAGCAATGTTACATTATCTTTTTCAATAATTTGATTTATTTTTTTTGTACATTTCTTTTTAAATTCTTCATCCCCAACACTTAAAGCCTCATCAACTATTAGAATTTCTGGCTCTATGTTTACATTAACAGAAAAGCCCAGTCTTGCTTTCATACCGCTTGAATAAGTTCTTACAGGTTGGTCTATATATTCTTCTAATTCTGCAAATTCTACAATTTTAGGTTCTAGTTTTTTTATTTCATTCTCCTTTAATCCTAATATTCTACCTTTTAAATATATATTTTCTCTCCCTGTAAATTCCGGATCAAACCCTGAAGTTAATTCTAAAAGTGCACTTACTCTTCCATTTACATTAATTTCTCCTTGAGTTGGAAAAGTAACTCCTGTTATCATTTTTAATATTGTTGACTTACCGGCACCATTTTTACCAAATATTGCTACAGATTCTCCTCTCTCTACTTTGAATGATACATTATTTACTGCTTTTTTTTCTTTATACGGTATCTTCTTAAAAAATATAGCAAGTAATCGTCTTTTATCATTTTTATATAATTTATATATTTTACTTACATTTTTAAATTGTATTACATTTTCTCCCATTAATTTATTCCTTTCGTTTTTTGTTATAATACATCTGCAATATCTTTTCTTAATTTTTTATATGACCATAGTGCTGCAATAAAAAGTATAAATGTAATTATACAAAAATATAGCAATCTCTTTGGTTGTTCCCAAAACCATACTTTGTTTATAAAGCAATTTCTAAATCCATTTACTAAAAATGTTACGGGATTTAAATTTAAAAATTTTCTAAGCCATGGTATAGCTACTTTATCAGCATTCCATAGTATTCCCGATAGCCAAAATATAGCTGTTATAAATGATTTAACTAGATTTACAAAATCCTTGCTTACTGCTCCAATAAACGATGAAAACAATGCCCATAATGTAAAAAATATAAAGGATAGTATTAGATATAATGGCATCTGTAATATATACATATCTGGTGCATGTCCAAACAAACAAAATATTATTATAACAATTATTAGCAATATAATATTAACCATCATATTAGACATACTTACAAAAGTAGGTATTGTTGACACAGGAAATTTCATTTTTGTTACTAAATAGCTATATCTTCTAATACAGTTTGTTCCTCCTGTTATCATATCTCCCATATAAAACCATGGTACAACACCTGCAATTAACCATAAGAAAAATGGATAACCATTCACATCTTTCCCAGCTCTTAAACCAATAGAAAAAGCAAACCAATATACAAATATTGTAACTACTGGTTTTATTATAGCCCATGACCATCCAAGAGCTGAACCCCTATATGTTTTAGACAAATCTGCTTTTGCAAGTTTTATTATTTGTTTTCTATATTGCATATGATCTTTTATTATTTCTTTTAATATTTTCAAGATTTTTCTCCTTTATTCCTTAATGTTTATTCTGGTATCTGATTTATACCATTTATAGGTTCTTGTAATCCTAAATCTTTTTTTATTTTAGTAGTTGATATTCCTTCTGTTCTATCTAAATATACTAATTCACAGTAATCTTTTAAATAATCAAATTTATCACTTCCTGCCCAATCACTTCCGCATTACTGTTATATCAATTTTATATTCTTTAATATCGTCTATTTTTTGCTCCCAATTATTTTCTGGAATAACTAAATCTACATATCTTATTGCTTCAAGCATTTTTTTTCTAGTTTCATAATTATGATATGCTTTTTTCCCCTTAATTGCATTAAACTCATCTGTTGATAATGCAACTATTAAATAATCTCCTAATTCTTTTGCTCTTTTTAATAATCTTATATGCCCATAATGTAATAAATCAAATGTTCCATAAGTTAAAATTTTTTTCATTTATATTACTCCTCTTCATTTATAATTTTTTCTAATACACGTTTTGTTGCATTACCATCATCCAAATAATTATATTTATCATTAAATTTCTTATATTTATCATCATATTTAAATTTAGAGCTTACATTTTCTATTTCTTTTATTAAGTCATCTTCTGTTTGTACAATATTTCCTGGTAATTCATCTAAATTAATATAAAATCCCCTCATATTATTTTTGTACTTATCTAAATCATACATATAGTAAATAATAGGTCTTTTTAAATTTGCATAATCAAAAAATACACTTGAGTAATCTGTTATTAGTATATCTGATATAACATACAACTCATTAATATCATCTACTTTAGAAACATCATATATAAACTCTTTGTATTTTTCAAAATCAAATTCATTAGCTACTAAATAATGAGCTCTAAATAGTATTATATAGTCATGCCCTAACTGCTTTTGTAATTTATCAAAATCAACTTCTGTTTTATATGTATATCCAACTCCCGAAGTATGTTGGTTGTCTCTCCATGTTGGAGCATATAATATTATTTTTTTGTTTATGTTATTTATGTTTAGTTTTTCTTTTATCTTCTGTACATTATCTTTAGTATAATTAATCAGAAAGTCATTTCTAGGATATCCTTCTTCTATAATACAATTTTCCTTATTTATTTTTTTCAAATTCCAAGCTGATATAAAATTCTCTGTTGCAAATTTAGATGGTGATAATAGATATTTAAATTTTTTCGCATCTGTTCTATACTTATACCTTATCTCTTTTTTTGTATTTAAAACATTATCTGAATTATCTAAATCATATCCTAATCTTTTAAGTGGTGTTCCATGCCAGCATTGCAAAAATATCTGATTTTTTTTGGGATACTGATAATCAGCAGCTCTATAATTAAAAATCCAATATTTAGCCTTTGATAAATATTGTTCATATTCTCTTGTGCCTTGTTTAACAACTATTGTGTTTAGATCGTTCTCCAAGTATTTATAATTCTCATATTCTTTAAATGCCCATATAAATTTATAATCATTGTACTCATTATTTTTCTTCATATATTCATACATTGCTTTAGGACTATCTGAATATGATTTACCATTAAAAGAACAAAATATAATCATTTTATCATCTACTTTTTGCCCAACTCCTCGTGTTTTATATCTTTTATATCTATATATATATAAACATTTTCTAAATATTTTTCTAAATATTAAGTTTTTCTTTGCTATGTTCATTAATATTGTTTTTATATGGTTCATTTTCTACACCCTTGTCTAAATATTTAAATACAAATTCTACAAGCCTTTTTGTATTATTAGTATCCAAATTTTCTATGTACTTATTTTTAAATACTTCTAATTCTTCATAATCATATTTATTATTTTCTATTGTTTTAATTATTTCTTTTATATTTATACTAGTAGAATTATTCATTTCTTTAAACAGATCTATATTTAACCCTCTTGCTTCTTGATATTCATTTATATCATAAACATAAAAATATAGAGGTTTATTTAGTAAAATAGCCTCAAATGCTATTGCTGAATAATCCGTTATAATATAATCAGCAATTTTAAGCAAATCAAATGTATTATACTTTTTATCTACTATATATTCATTTATATCCTTACTTTTATCTAAAGGATGTAATTTTATAATTAAATTATATTTTTCATAATCTATGTGTTTTATTAATTTTTTTATACCTATTTCATTATCAGTATTTTTTCTAAATGTAGGTACATATAAAATTGTTTTTTTATCTTTATAATTAGGATATTGTTTATAAAATTCATCTAATTTTTCTTTGCCTAACTCTTCACTTATTATATAATCTAGTCTTGGTAACCCATTTATAAAAATTTTGTCACTTTTTACTCCAAAAGCTTCTTCATAAAATTTAGCTGTTATGCTACTTGGAGCCATTACATGGGAATAATTTTTGTGCATATTCATTATTCTAGCAATACCAGTTCCTCTTCCTTCCTTTTTATCTAAAGACTGATACCCGAATTTTTTTATTGCTCCAGAAGCATGCCAAATTTGGATTACTTCCAAATTTTTTTTATGTTTTAATATACTAATTGGTATTGAATATCCATCTAATATGCAAACTTTTGCAGTAGCTATATGGTACATACATTTTAATATGTAAAAACTATAATCTATTCTATCTAATAGGTTTTTTTTAAGAACTTTGCATAAAACTTTAACTTCTACATTATTAGTTCTCCTCAATATTTCTTTTTGTATCAACAAAAAGTCTACATTTGGTTTATTAGATTGTCTACTTAACATTACAACTTTATTTTTAGTAGGACATATTTTTACAAAAAAATAAATTGTATTAAGTAACCATTTCCCCACACAAATAGCCACTCTTAAAATTTTAGTACGTATTTTTTTCATATCTCAAATCCTTACATAAATCTACATATATTTTATCATTAATATTTTTTTTATGCAACTATGAACGATAGAATTCCATTTATTGGTTGTTGGTTGTTTCTTTACGTAAGTTTTTATATTATTTAATTTATATAATAGAATAATTAAATAATATTTTTAACTAAATTATACTGAATAATAGTTTCTCCACTTACTCTTACTATATACTTTTATACAATACTATGGCATTTCTTTATTAACACATCCCAAGGCTTCTTCTATAATTTTATCCATATCATAATACTTATACTGTCCTAATCGTCCACCAAATAATACTTTGTGATCTTTTTCAGATAATTGTTTATATTTTTTATATAAATTATTATTTTTATCATCATTTATAGGATAATAGGGTTCTTTCTCTTTGTCCCAGTCATTTGGATATTCTTTAGTAATAATTGTTTTATTCTGCATACCATATTCAAAATGTTTATGTTCTATAATTCTCGTGTATGGAATTTCATATTCTGTATAATTAACTACTGCGTTTCCTTGATAATTCTCCTCATTTAATATGTCTGTTTCAAATTTTAAACCTCTATATTCTAATTCACCAAATCTATAATTATAATATTTATCTATCTGACCCGTAAAAATAATTTTTTTCGCAATATTCTCGTATTTTTCTCTGCCATCAAAAAAATCACAATTTAATTTTACTTCTATTCCTTTTAGCATCTTTTCTATTATTCCGAGTATATCCACCTATAGGTATTCCTTGATACATATCATTAAAATAATTATTATCATATGTAAATCTTACTGGTAATCTTTTAATAATAAAAGGTGGTAATTCAGTAGCTTTTCTTCCCCATTGTTTTTCAGTATATCCTTTTATAAGTTTTTCATATATAGTTTTTCCTACTAAGCTTATAGCTTTCTCTTCTAAATTTTTTGGCCTAGATATTTTTGCTTCTTTTTTTTCTTTTTCTATTATATTTTTGGCTTCTCGTGGTGTAGAAATATTCCATAATTTATTAAAAGTATTCATATTAAATGGTAAATTATAAACTTCATTTTTATATCTTGCAATAGGTGAATTAGTATATCTATTAAATTTTGCAAATTTATTTATATATTGCCATACTTCCTTGTTATTTGTATGGAAAATATGTGCTCCATACATATGTACATTTATCCCTTCCATATTCTCTGTGTAAATATTTCCACCTATATGTGAACGTTTATCTATTACTAAGCATTTCTTGCCCTTTTTATTAGCTTCATATGCAAATGTCGCTCCAAATAAACCACTACCTATTATTAAATAATCATACTTTTTCACTATTTATCCTCCCATTTTTTCTTTTGCTTGTTTACTCTTTTCGCATTATTTTTTATCTCTTTTTCTATAGCTCTAAAATCTTTTACTGCTTGAATACCTATCTTCGTAATTTTTCTTAAATTTATTGAATTTACACCACCTTGTCTTGGTCTAAATGTTATTGGCATAAATTTAACATTTTCTTTTCCATTTAATAATAATACCGTAAGCATAACATTTGTTAAATTAAAATCTTTTGGTATTTGATTAATATATTTGTTTAACATATCTCTACTTATTAATCTAAATGGTGTGTTTGCATCTGTTATTTTAAGCCCAAATATACAATATAAAACAAATTTTAATGTTTTTGTAACTAGTATTCTTGAAAATCCATCTTCCCTATGTTTCCTGTAACCTATTATTGCTGAAAACACATTTCTATTTTCCCAAAATTTCCAAAATTCTGAAGGTAAAGTTTGTCCATCTGAATCAGTTTGAAATACGTAATCTGCTCCATTTTCTAAAGCATACTTATAACCATATAAAATAGTGGCTCCATGTCCACTATTTGGTTTTGTTATTACGTCTAAATGCTCAAGTTCCGCTTTCATTTCTAATAATTTCTTACAAGTATTGTCTTTACTTCCATCATCAATAATAACTAATTTGGAATCTTTTTCCCCTAGCTTTCGTAAAATTTCATTCCATTCTTTTGCTACATTTTCAATGTTATCTTCTTCATTATATGCCGGAATTATTATAAATAATTTTTCCATTTTCTATCCCTACTTTATTTTTTCATATATAGTTACTTTTTTAACCAATTCTTTATTTGTTTTATATTTTTTTTCTCTTACAGCTTTATCTAGATATTTGAATAATTTTTCAGTATAATATGTTTCATTTCCTTTTGTTGGTTTTTGTGTATAGCATACTATTATTTGTGGTTCTTTCTTTTCTAACCATTTTAAAAACTCTTTAGCTATATTTTTATCTATATTAGCAATAGGTGTTTGATAAAAATACTTTGACGTAGTAATTCTTTGTGATAGTAAATATATTACAGCTCTATTACCTAAAACAATCATTTCATCATTTTCATTTGTTCTTTCTTTTACATATTCTGCAATAATTTTTTCATTATATACTTTATTTTTTTTACTATGTGCATCAATAATATATTTAATTAATTGGTTTGTATCATTGCAGAATATAATTAAAATACTACATATTCCGAATTATAAATGTTAATACCCCTTGTTTTTTCCCTTCTAAAATATAATTTAATGAATAAAATGTTGGATAAACAAAAGCTGGAATACAGATTAGCGCATAATGCCCATAGTTTCTCCCAGACATAGATGCCATAATAAAGCTCAATACCAAAAATATAATACTACCAATTAATATCAAAAATCGATTGTCTTTTTTATCACATTTTAATAATCCTAATAAACAAACTATAAATGATATGGAGGATAGTGGTGTATACGACCAAAGTTCTATTGCACTTTTAAATATCGACAAAAAATCGCCTTTATCTCCGAACATATTTTAAATTGAATAGTATATAACTATTAAAGCAATGTTTCAATGCATTGTTTTTAATAAGATAAATTACTATTGGTAAACTTATAACTAATAGTCCTATAGAAAAATAAATTATACTTTTAAGAATATTATTAAATTGTCTTTTATATAACATATTTATACCTATAATGCCTATAAATACTACATCTGCAATTATCATATTAGGTCGTAGCCATAATATAGCTGCAGTTGCCATCCCATTTATAATCCACATTTTTTTTTCTACTTTATTAGATCCTATTTTTAAATACTTAATGCACATATATAATATTATTAATATAAATGGTAAAGCCCATTCTTCGGTTACATTCCCATTACCTGCATTATCTGACGCATAATATATTATAAATGGTAAAAAACTAATTAATATAGTAAAAAAACTAATCATATTACTTTTTGTAAATAACTTACACATTTTCCAAATAACTAGGAAATCTAACCATATAAAGATTATTTCCATTATCCAAATCCCAATTGTACCATTAAAAACTGTAATTCCAACCCAATCTATCAAATATATTAATATCCCTTTGTGATCAAATAGATCTATATATGGTACTAGCCCCTTACTTAATCCTTGTGCAATATAAACGAAAACTGCTGAATCCTTTTCTATTAGTAATTTAGATCCTGGACTAAACGGACTCCTTAGCAGAATAAAAATTCCATATGCCATCAATATTAAATTATATATTATTACTTCTTTATTTTTTTTTATAAAATTCATCTTCTACCCCTTATTATAGAAATAACATACAATTTTATGTACATTTTAACATTATTTTCCCCCTTTTTCAACTGTAAATTATCAATAGTAAAAATTACTTGCTTAATAAAAGATTTATATTATATTCATAGTTTTTTCTTGTTCTTTATGTTGCCATGTGATACAATATGTTCATTATTAAATTTGATGAGAGGTGTCAATCATGAATTCAAACCAATTACAAAACAAAAAACATAATGGAATTATTAGTTTTTATAAGTTTTGTTTTTCCATTATGATTGTTATTTTTCATGCTCGTATCTTTGCAATAGATAAATATAGAGTTCTTTTTTCTAAAGGATATATTGCCGTTGAATTTTTTTTCTTGGTCTCTGGATTTTTAATGGCAAAAACTGCATTTGCTAAAAAAGATTCAGAAAATTATAATCAACTAGGTCAAGAAACTTTTTATTTTATCTTAAAAAAGATTAAGAATTTTTTCCCATATATTCTTTTTGCTGGAATTATTGGGATTATAGTTCAAAATATCTATATGGATATGAACATATATAAAAATGTAACTTCTATTTGGGATTTTCTCTTTGTTAATATGAGCGGCTTAAGGACTAATAATGTAATAGGACAAACTTGGTATATATCTGCAATGCTAATATCTATGATATTTTTATATCCTATGATACGAAAACATAAGTACAATTTTATCTATATAGTTGCTCCACTTATTGTTATTTTAGGCTTTGGATTTTTAAATCATCAATATGTAAATCTAAGAGGCCCTGACAAGTGGATTGGTATTGCATACAAAGGACTTGTAAGAGGATTTATTGAACTAACTTTTGGAGCAATATTATTTGTGATATGTGAAAGAATAAAGAAAATTGAATTTAATCTGTTGGGAAAATCAATATTAACCTTTATTGAATTTTTAGGATTTTTTTCAATTTTTCTTATATCTCAATTCTCTGTAAAATCATATTATGATTATGTAGAAGTGCTTATTTTAGCTATTTCTATTACACTGGCTTTTAGCGAAAAAACATTGGAATTTAACCTAATGAGTAATAAATTTTCTTTGTGGTTAGAAAAAATAAGTCTACCTATATTCCTATTACATATACCAGTAAGAGATTTTATGATAAATTCAATAATTTTTGAAAATGTAACATATAAATATAAGATTATATCTATTTTAGTAATAACATTTGTTCTTTCGTTAATCTGTATGTATTTAATACAATTTTTAAAAAGTAAAAATTATTTTTGGGATAAAATAAAAAAATTAATAATTGTATCAAATCAATAGTTACAACTAATTAATTGCATGAAATAGCATAAAATCTTTCTAGTAATATATAAATGATATAAAAAATATGTAATAAAAAGTCCAATATTATTGAAAATTGAAAAAAATACTTGATAATATTTCAATAATGTTATATTATATATTTAATTTTATGTAGTAGGTGATTTATAATGAAAAACTCTCGTAATTTTTTATTACTTATGATGGCAGGTTCTGGTACTAGATTCGGTCAAAATCTTCCAAAACAATTTCATTTAGTAAATGAAGAACCTGTTTTTATATATATTTTAAAACAATTAAATAAAATTTCTGAACTTGACGATATAGTTATAGTAACAAATCCAAACTTTACATCGTATACAAAAGAATGTATTGACAAAAACAATTTTGAAAAAGCTATTCAAATTATTAATGGAGGTTCATGTAGATCTGAATCAATATTATTTGGTTTGCAAGAAGTAAAGAAAATGGCTAATGATGACGATGTTGTTTTAATGTATGATGCAACTCATCCGATTGTAGATAAAGAAGGCGTTTCTAAAGTTATAAATACTATAAAAGAATATGGTGCGGCATCTTTGGTTCAACATCAATGTGATACTATCTATAAAATAGATGAAGAAACTTCAGATGTAAAAGAAATTCTCGAGCGTAGAGAAATAGTTGCTGCGGCTTCACCTGAAGGGTTTAAATTTGGGAAAGCATTTGATATATATACGAAAACAGACTTAGATACTTTAAACCAAATGACCTCTGCTGGAGCATTAGCTAAACATTTTGGCGTTCCTTTTAAAACTGTTCCTATGGAAAAGGCTTTAAATTTAAAAATAACTTATTCTATTGATATGGAAATATTTAAAAAAATTGCTGCAGGTTATTCTGAATAATTATAAAGATAGGATGTGATAAAATGGATAATCCGATTTTATTAATTTTAAATAAAAGAAAGAAAGGTATTCACTCTGGAATACCCTCTTTTTGTAGTTCTAATAAATTAGTTATAGAAGTTGCGCTAGAACAAGCTAAGCGCAATAACGAATATGTCCTAATAGAAGCAACTTCAAATCAAGTAAATCAATTTGGTGGGTATATGAATATGAATCCAAAAGATTTTAAAGAATATGTTTATAGAATTGCTGATAGAGTAAAATTCGATAAAGAAAAAATTATTTTAGGTGGAGATCATTTAGGGCCACAACCTTGGCAGGATTTAGACGAAAATATTGCAATGGAATATTCAAGGGAACTAGTAAAACAGTTTGTTTTAGCAGGATTCATTAAAATTCATTTAGATACAAGTATGAGACTTGGCAGTGATGATAAAAGTAAACCTTTATTAGATGAAACAATTGCTCGAAGAGGAGCAGAATTATATGCTGTTTGTGAAGATGCGTATAAAGAATTAAAAAAAGAAAATAAAGATGCTGTACATCCGGTATTTGTTATTGGAAGTGAAGTCCCAATTCCAGGAGGAACACAAAAAGAAGAAACTTTATCGATTACTACACCAAACGATTTTAAAAATACTTTGGAAACTTACAAAGAAGTTTTTTTACAATATGGATTAGATGATGCTTGGAATCATATTATTGCAGTAGTCGTTCAACCAGGTGTAGAATTTGGTTCTTCAAATTTGCATTTTTATAATCGTGAAGAAGCTAAGGATTTAACCCAATGCCTAACACATTATCCTAACATAGTATTTGAAGGACACTCTACAGATTTTCAACCTAACTATAAATTAAGAGAAATGGTTGAAGATGGTGTTGCAATTTTAAAAGTTGGACCTGCTTTAACTTTTGGATTAAGAGAAGGATTGTTTTCACTTAGTATGATAGAAAAAGAATTAATTCCAAATGAAAAAAGAGCTAATTTTATAGAAATTTTAGAAAATTGTATGGATAGTAATCCTAAATATTGGGAAAAATATTATACTGGAAATAAAGGACAAATAAAAATATTAAAAAAATATAGTTTTTCTGACCGTTGTCGATACTATTTTTCTAACCTAGAAATTGAAAAAGCTCAAGAAAAATTATTTAGAAATTTTGATAACATAGAAATACCTTTATATATGCTACATCAATATATGCCAATTCAATATACAAAAGTCCGTGATGGATTACTAAAATCTGATGCTAAGAGTCTTGTAAAAGACTATATTGCAACAGTTATTGAAGATTATAATTATGCAGTAAAAAATTAAAAGGAGGACATATGTCATATTCTAAAATTATTGATGAAGATACTAAAGAAATAATTGAATTTTGTACTTCAAATTTATTATTAGATAAATTGAAGGGAAAAACTATTTTAGTTACAGGAGCTTCTGGTATGATTGGCTCTTACTTTGTTTATACAATGATAAAATTAAATGAACTATATGATTCTAATATTAAAATTAAGGCTTTAGTAAGAAATCCTCAAAAACTTGATAATTACATCAAATCTAATAAAAATGTTGAAGTTGTTAAAGCTGATATTATTAATCCTTTAAATATCAATGGTAAAATTAATTATATAATTCATTGCGCATCTCCTGCTAGCCCTAAAATTATGAGTAAAGAACCTGTCGAAACTAATTTTGCAAATACGATTGGAACAGCCAATACATTAATTTTGGCTAAAAATAAAAATTCTGATGGTTTTTTATTTGTTTCTTCTCGTGAAGTTTATGGTGAGCCACTTAATGGACAAATATATTTTACAGAAGATGGACCATTAGGACAAGTAAATCCTTTAATACCTAGAAATGGCTATGCAGAAGGGAAAAAAGCTGGTGAGAATATGTGTAGTTCATTTAAAGAAGAATATGGCCTTAACACAAAAATTGTTAGACCCGCAAATATATATGGCCCTGGCATGTCTATTTATGATGGTAGAGTACAGGCTGATTTCTTAAACAATATTATGAACAACCAAGATATCATCTTAAAGAGCGATGGCTCTTCTATAAGAACTTATACATATATTAGTGATGCGATTAAAGCAATGTTTTTAGTATTATTAAATTCTAGCGATTTAGTATATAATATTGGAGATGAGAATTGTAAAACATCTATTAGGGAATTAGCAGAAGCATTAATAAAATTAGAACCTGAAAAAAATCTAAAATTAATTTTTGATATACCAAAAGAAACCTTAAAAGGTGTAAACACTTTTAAAACTGGTATTTTATCAACAGAAAAAATAAGAAAGGAATTAGGTTGGAATCCAAAATATGATATAAGCTCAGGCTTTAAAAGAACTATTGAACATTTAAAATATGAACTCAAAGAGATGTAATCTGACATTATTAGTATTAGGAGGAATATTATGCAAAAATTAGAGCTAAAAACAAATAAAGATAAAGTTTTAAGGGCATTACAAGAAACACAATTGGAAGGTTTAAAAGAATTAGATCGTATATGTCGAAAATATAATATTAGCTATTCACTAGGTGGTGGAACATCATTGGGACAGATTAGGCATGGAGGCTTTATCCCTTGGGACGATGATATAGATATAGACATGACTACAGAAAACTATGAGAAATTTTTAAAAATTGCACCTAAAGAAACTGATTCCAATAGATTTTTTCTTCGTTGTAGATATACAGATAAAAACTGGACAAGATCCTTTTCAAGATTTGAAATAAAACTTACACATTTTGGTCCAAAAAATTGGGATAGAATAAAACTTAATTCAGGTATATTTATTGATTTATTTGAATTACACTATCTACCTAACAATAAGTTTTTAAGAAAAACAGTTTCAAGTTTATTGTTTTTTGTACGTTATTTAGAAATGTATAAAATGTTAGGTGTTTATAACTTGAAGCCTAAATATAGATCATTAATTGTAGTACTAAGTAAAATTACTCCTGCAAAGTTATTATTAAAGTTAGATGATTTATTAAAGAATTGTTATGGTAGAAAAAAAACAAATTGGATTTTAGATAATGCTGTTATTAATGGAAATCATGGTGGGTATCCATCAAAAGGAATTAATGAGTATGAGGACGTGATGTTTGAAAATATAAAAGTCATGGATAAGAAAAATAAACACACTTGGTTAGCAACATTATATGGTGAAAATTATATGGAATGGTTGCCACCAGTAAAAAGAATCTCTCATCATAAATGGTTTAACCTTGATTTAGGAGTATATAAAAATAAATTCGATCTTCCTAAAAATTATAGTGAATATTTAACATTAAGATATACTGCTAAAAAATTAGAACATATGAAAAGCATTTCACTTGAGATATTACAAAAAGTTAGTCAAATTTGTGATAAAAACAATATAAAATACTATCTATTAGGATTAGACAGTTATATAAAAGGAAATAATGTTGATGAATGTGGTAAAATATGGTATGGTCCATTAAAAGTTGCAATGCCTAGAAAAGATTACAATAAATTTGCAGAAATTAGTCAAAAATATCTTGGTAAAAAATATTTTTACCAATCATACAAAACAGATAAACAATATAAATATTCTTATGCAAGAGTAAGACTAAATCTAACTAGTATAAGAGAATCAAAAACTCCTAAATTTATAGAAGAAAAATATAATAATGGATTTTTTATAGAGATAATACCTTTAGATAATACTTCTAACAACTTTAAAAAAAGAAAAAAACATGTTAAAATAATTAGACGTTTAAATCATTTTATACTATTAAAATGGAAAAGAAATAATTTTAGATTTTTTATAAAACATAATATAAAATATAAGTTAAAATTATTATTGTTATTACCATTTAGTGTGGATAAATTGATTAATAAATTAGAAAATCAAATTCAAAAGTATGCCAATATTGATACTGATTACTATGTTGATGGAAGTGGATATCAATTAAATGGCTTAACAATAAAAAAAGATATACTTGGTAATGGTGAAGTATTAGAATATAATGGATATAGTTTTTCGTTTCCAAGTAATTTAGAAAAATATATTAACAAAATTAATAGTGTAAAACTTTCTAAAACTTATGAAAAAATAAAAGAATTAGGATATATTAAAAATAATTTTCCAAATAGCTATTTAGAAGAATTTACTAAAATTACTGAAAATACAATAAAAATCATACAGAAAAAATATCCACATTGCTATTTAAATTATTTTGACATGCCAGATTATCAACTTTCCATTTTAAGATATGATGAAAAAGAAAACAGATATTTAAGTAATGAAGAAATTATAAATTCTCAATATTAATTTAATATTAATTAAGCAAAAAAATAACATTCATCCTTGAATTGAATGTTATTTTTTTGCTTAATTAATATTAAAATAACCATTCATACATGTTGACAAATACTACTTTTAAATATAAAATCATTACGGAACATTAATATTGAGGAGGATTTGCTATGTGGGGAGATATTGCAATTGCATTTTTACTAGCTTTTATAACATCATACGTTTTTACGCCATATACTGTAAGATTAGCTAGAAAAGTTAAAGCTTTAGACATACCAAAAGATGGTAGAAAAATCCACAAAAAAATAATGCCACGTCTTGGCGGAATTGCAATTGTTTTAGGTTTTTTAATTTCTGCAGTATATTTGATTATTACTATGATAATTGAAAAGAAATTAGACATCTCTACCAATAATTACTATATAAAGTTAATTGGATTTCTTTTAGGAATAATAGTTCTAGAAATTTTTTGTTATTTGGATGATACAAGAGGAATACGTCCAATAGTCAAATTATTAGGACAACTTATATCCGCTATAATTGTTGTATCTAGTGGATTGGTAATGGACCAAATTATTATTGCAAGAGCTGGAATTATTACATCAAACGAATGGTTTCTACGAATATTTACAGTTTTTTGGATTGTTATAATAACAAATGCTATTAATTTAATTGATGGCTTAGATGGTCTTTCTTCAGGAGTTTCACTAATTTCTTCAATATGTCTAATAATAATATTTATATTAAATTCATCTCCAATTATTTCAATAATACTTGCAACCGCCTTAGCAGGTTCATTACTTGGATTTTTACCATTTAATTTTAACCCTGCAAGAACTTTCATGGGGGATACTGGTTCTAACTTTATTGGTTTTACTCTCGCAGTTATTTCTATATTAGGTGTTGCAAAAACGTATACAGCAATTATAGTAGTTGCTCCATTACTTGTTCTTGCACTTCCTATATTTGATACATCTTTTGCTATAATAAGAAGAATAATAACACAAAAATCCTTTAAGGCAGTGTTTAAAGCAGATAGAGGGCATCTCCATCACAAACTAATTGATAGAGGTTATACTCAAAAACAAGCTGTATATATTTTATATGGTATAAGTGCAATATTCGGTTTATTTGCAATAATATTATTAGAAAGTGGTATATGGAAAGCAATATCATTTGCACTTCTTGTTTTAGCAATTGTTGCAATTGGATATAAAGATATTTTTAAGGTGAAAAAAGTGAAAACAGATAGATAATTCATATATATAATTATATAATTTAGGGGAAAAACATGAATAAAAAAATAAAAAATATAATATATAATTTTCCAATACGTTTAAAAAAATATATCATATTAGAAAGTCATCCTGATTTAGCTGATAATACTTATGCTTTATATAAAATTTTATTAGAAAATAACATTAATGAAAAATATAAGATTTTTTGGTTTGTTGATAATAAAAGTTTATATAAAAATATTAATATAAAAAATGTATATTTTATTAATGCTTTTGGAAAACTCAAATTTTTTGATAAATTTAAAAAATTATATATAAATTATAAAGCTAAATATATTATTGATTGTAATAAATTAGTATATAAGAAAAATATAAATCAAAAAAGATTATATCTAGGGCATGGTATGCCTTATAAATCAGTCCCAGAATATTGTGATATGATAGGTGATTTAGATTATTTTTTAAGTTTATCACCTTTTTTCGATACTACTCTATCTAAATTATGCCATATAAATAAAAATAAAATAATTGACTTAGGATTTCCTAGGAATGATGATTTATTTTCTAATAATAAAAATATTAAAAATTTATTTAAGAATAAAACTTATGATAAAATAATAATGTGGCTTCCTACGTACAGGCAAAGGAAAAACAAATCTTCAAATTTAAATATGAAAAACTCTTTTAATTTAGGGGTACCAATTATTTATAATGTTGAAAGTTTAATTATACTAAATGAATTTTTGAAGAATCTTAATATTTTGTTAGTCTTAAAACCACATCCTGCACAAGATTTATCTATAATTAAAACACAAGAGTTCTCTAATTTTGTTATACTTACAGATGAGGATTTAAAAAAAGAAAATATAAATTTATATGAATTTTTGGGACAAACCGATGGTTTAATTACAGATTATTCGTCTGTATATTATGATTATTTATTAACTAATAAACCAATAGCTATTACCACTGATGATTTAGAAGAGTATAAAAAAGCATTTGGATTTGTATATAACAATATATATGAAGTAATAAAAGGTGAATATATAAATAGTTTTGAAGATTTAAAATCATTTATTCAGAATATTTCTACAGGAAATGATGTTGCTAAAAAAGAAAGAGAAAATGTAAAAAAAATACTACATAAATTTCAAGATGGAAATTCTAGCAATAGAATTTATGAGTTTCTTGTAAATAATATGGAATTATAATAAGGAGCATGCTATGAAAAACCAAATAAAAATTGGAAGTATATTATCATATGTAGTAATTATTCTTAACATTTTAGTTGGATTAATTTACACTCCTATAATGCTAAGAATAATGGGGCAATCTGAATATGGCACTTACTCTTTAATTTCATCAATTATTGGGTACCTTACCATTTTAGATTTAGGATTTGGTAATGCTATAATCATATATACATCTAGATATAGAGTCAAAAATCAATACGAAGAACAAGCAAAATTAAATGGAATGTTTTTAATTATATATTCTATAATCGGTATTGTTGCTGGAATTCTGGGAACAATACTTTATGCAAATATAGATAATATGTTTGCAAATACAATGACTACACTAGAATTACAAAAAGCAAAAATAATGACAATAATATTAATTATAAATTTGATATTTACATTCCCTTTAAGTATTTTTGGCTCAATAATTACAGCATATGAAAAATTTATTTTTTCTAAAGTAGTTAATATATTAAGAATAATTTTAATGCCATGTATTATGCTTCCTTTACTATATATGGGTTATAGATCTGTTGCAATGACTGTTGTTGCTACAGTATTAAATATATCATTCTTAATTATTAATTTAATTTATTGCTTAAGAGTAATAAAAATTAATTTTACATTTGGAAAATTTGATACAAAATTACTTAAAGAAATCTTTGGATATTCATTTTTTATATTCTTAGCAATAATTGTTGATAAAATAAATTTAAATATAGATCAATTTATTTTAGGCTCTGTTGTAGGAACTATCGAGGTTGCAATATATACAGTAGCTGCACAGATACAAACAATATATATTTCTTTATCAACTGCAATAAATGGAGTTTTACTTCCAAAAATCACTATGCTTGTTGAAAATAAAGAATCTGATGAAAAAATTTCTGATATTTTTATCCAAACAGGTAGACTTCAGTATATAATAATGGCATTAATAACTACTGGCTTTATTATCTTCGGACATGAATTCATTAGAATTTGGGCAGGCGAAGGTTATGATAAATCTTATTGGACAGAATTAATATTAATGATTCCAGCTATTGTTCCATTAATACAAAATGTAGGAATAAATATTCTTCAAGCTAAAAATATGCACAAATTTAGAACGGTTGTATACTTTTTTATAGCAATAGCAAATTTATTTATAAGCATACCACTTGCTAAAAGATTTGGCTCAGTAGGTTCTGCAATAGGAACAAGTATTGCTTGTTTATTAGGACAATGGATTATTATGAATATCTATTATTATAAAAAAGCAAATATAGATATCCCAAGATTTTGGAAGAATATTTTTAAAATGTCTATTCCAATAATAATTATTTTTATACCTACCCTTTTAATTAACAATATGCATATGTCTTCTAATTTAATTGTTGTGGGATTGAAAATTTTATTATATACTATAATATATTCAATTTTATTATGGTTTTTCGCATTAAACGATTATGAAAAAGATTTAGTAAAAAAACCAATAGTTACAATTATAAAAAAATAAGAAATAAATAGGGTGAAATTTATAATGGAAAAGCATGCATATTTAATAATGGCACATAATAATTTATATGTTTTAGAAAAATTATTAAAACTACTAGATTATGAAAAAAATGATATATTTTTACATGTAGATAAAAAATGTAAAGAATTTAATGCTAGAGAATTTAAAAACAAATTAAAGAAATCAAATTTATATATTGTAAAAAGAAGAAATATAGCGTGGGCTTCTCCTAGTCAAATGATGTGTGAAATCGAATTACTAGAGCAAGCTACTGCTCAATATAAGTATAGTTATTATCATTTACTATCGGGATCAGACATGCCATTAAAATCTCAAAAAAATATACATAGTTTTTTTGAAAAAAATAAAAATAAAGAATTTTTAAATTGTTTTGATAAATTTGATAATACAAGAACGAGTTGTATAAATTTATTTAATAATATGGGAAGAAAGCACAGTAAAATTAATTCAGTTAAATATAAATTAAGAACGGAATTTATAAAATTACAACTAAGATTAAATTATAATTATATGAAAAAGTATAAAATGGAAATTAAAAAAGGAGCAAATTGGTTTAGCATAACGGATAACTTAGCAAGGTATATCGTGGATAATAAAAATAGAATAAAAAAAATGTTTAGGTATTCAATATGTCCAGATGAGCATTTTTTACAAACATTTTTATGGGATTCAGAATATAGAAAAAATTTATATAACCCTAAAATCATGTGTACTCCAAATCTTAGATACATAGATTGGAATAGAGGTCAACCATATGTGTTTAAAAAAGAAGACTATAATTTATTAATTAATTGTAACGAGCTGTTTGCACGTAAATTTGATATAAATACTGATAAAGAAATAATAGATATGATATATGACTATGTAAAAGCGGAGGAAAAAAATGTATAAAGTAAGTGTAATAGTTCCTATATATAACACAGAAAAATACTTAAATAAATGTTTGGATTCATTAGTAAATCAAACATTAAAAGATATAGAAATTATTTTAATAAATGATGGCAGTACAGACAATTCACAAAATATAATAGATGAATATTCTGCTAAATATTCAGACAAAATTAAATCCTTTACAAAAGAAAACGGCGGACAAGCTTCTGCTAGAAATTTCGGAATAACAGAAGCTACTGGACAATACATAGGTTTTGTAGATAGTGATGATTGGATAGAGCTTAATATGTATGAAGAATTATATAATAAAGCAATTAAAGAAGATTTAGATATTGTTTGTTGTAATGAATATTTAGTAATAAATAATAAAAAGAAAAAAAATTTTAATAGATTAATTTATCCCGATAATGTTTCTAATAACTATATTCTTGAGGAAAGTGGTCCATGTAATAAATTAATTAAAAGAGATTTATTTATAAATAATAATATACGTTTTTTAGAAAATAGAATTTATGAGGATCTAGCAGTAATACCTACTCTTGCACTATACACTAATAAAATTGGATATATAGATTCTTATCTTTATAATTATTTTATTAGAGAAGGTTCAACTATGAATCAAACTAAATATAACAAAAAATTAGAAGATATATTTGCTGTTATGAATGAATTGTCAAATAAATTTAAAGACAAATTTAAAAATGAATTAGAATTTTTATATATAAAACATTTATTGCATGATGCGTCACTCAGATTTTTAAGCTATAAAGAAGGTAAAAAGCAATTAAAAATAATATCTAATATAATAAAAGAAAAATTTCCAAATTGGAAAAGCAATATGTATTTTAAACAGGAAAGTTTTAAATATAGATTATTATGTAAGTTACTTTATAATAATAATCCTTTAATTATTTCAATCTACTTAAAACTAAGAGAAAAAAAAGGTAACCTTATAAATTAACAAATATCTACTTTTATAATAAGCACAAAAGCAGGTGATTAAAAATGTCTAAAGTAAGCATAATTGTACCAGTATATAATGTAGAAAAATATTTAGAAAAATGTTTAGATTCTTTAGTAAATCAAACATTTAAGGATATTGAAATTATAATAGTAAATGATGGCAGTACTGATAATTGCAGAAAAATAATTGATAAATATTATTCAAAATATACTAATATTATTAAAGTTATAAATCAAGAAAATAAAGGATTGGGAGCTGCAAGAAATACAGGCTTAAAATCAGTCACTTCTGATTATATAATATTTGTAGACAGTGATGATTATATAGAACCTAATATGGTTTATGAAATGTATAATAAAATATTACAAGAACAAGCAGATTTTGTAATATATGGTTTTAATGTAGTAAATGAGCATTATAACCTAATTTCTAAAACATTTCCAAATAAGTATGAAGCATATGATTTTAATACACAAATGATTTTTGGGAATCTTTGTGCATGTAATAAAATTATAAAAAGAAGTCTATTAGATGAGGATTTAAATTTTAGAAATAATGTATGGTATGAGGACATTGATTTTAGTTTTAAATTATTTTTAAAATCTAAAAAAATGTGCATCTTGCCTAAAAATTTATATAATTATTTGTTAAGGCAAGGCTCAATTATGAATTCCAATAATTTACGAAAAAATTTAGATTTAATAGATGCCTTTAATGAAATAATAAATTATTCAAAAAAAATAAATTGCTTTGATAAGTATTATAATGAAATTGAATTTTTGATAATAAATCATTTATATATTTCATGTATAGTAAGAATACTTACAAATAATAATTCCAATAAAAATGAAAAAAAAGAATTATTAAATATTATTTTGAAATATATAAATAGTAATTTTAAAAATTATTCTAAAAATAAATATATAAAATTATTATCTTTAAAAAGAAAATTAATTTTTTATTTAATACATTTTAAATTTTATTATATTGTAAAACTTATTTTTAAAATCAAAAACAGAAAGTAGGATAAAAATGGAAAAAATTAAGAGCTTAAAAAACAAAATAAATTTCGAAAATATTTTTATAGTTTATATAATATTGCAACCAATAATTGATATTATAACTTCTTTATGTGTAAGAAATATATCAGAAGAGCTAACATTTGGTATTTTTATAAGGGCCATATTTATACTCTATATAGTTATATATTCTATATTTAAAGTAAATAAAAAAGATAAATGGAAACTTTTACTATACTATGCTTCCATAGGGCTATATTGTATCGCTTTTTTAGCTAATAGTTATGCAAAGTATGGAATGGCAATGATTTTTACTCAAATAAAGGGACTTATTAAAACATTTTATTTCCCAATAATATTAGCTAGTTTGTTAATGTTATTTAAAGAACAAAAATATTTGTCAAAGCAAAAATACTTAAACATAGCATTATGGATATATGTTTTAACTATTGTAATATGCAAAATATTTTCAATAGGTTATCCAACATATCCTTTTAAAGCAAATACTGGAACAATAGGTCTATTTTATGCAGGAAATGAAATAAGTGCTATAATTGCTATAATTGCTCCTATATGTTTTTCAAGTTTTATTTCACAAAAGTTTAGTATTTTAAAAGCTATTCTTTGTGCACTTACAGTTTTTGCACTTTTAGAAGTTGGAACAAAAGTAGCATTTGTTTCAACAATTGGATTAGTACTACTTTCTTTAATTATTTCATTTATAAAGTTTATTACAAAAGGAGTAAAAAACTTTTACAAGCAGTTTATCACTATTCTTTTAATAACTATTCTAACATTTTTATTTGTTGGAAATACATCTGCTGGAAGAAATGTAGGAATAACTCCATTATTCTTTAACAAAAAAACTATATCTTCTAACGAAAAAACACATAAAGAAAATTCAGACAAAAAAAGTCAAACTACTTTATTAAGTGGAAGGAACAACTTCTTTAAAACAACTAGCAAGAGGTACAACCAAAGTTCTATAACAGATAAATTAATTGGAATAGGATATATATATCCAAAAAAGGGTGTTGTACAAGAAAGTAAATTAATAGAAATAGATTATTTTGATGTATTTTTCTGCCATGGAATTTTAGGTACATTAGTATATATTGCACCTTTAGCTATACTTATATTTATTTTACTTAAAAAATTCTTTAGTAATTTTATTGTTAATACTAAAGACAATGTATTAATATTTATGATATATTCCGTATTAATAGGATTTGGAATTGCTTTAACAGCTGGGCATGTTTTCACAGCTCCAGCAGTAAGTATGTTTTTAATTTTAATAATCTTAGAAATATTTACTATACTTTATTATGAAAAGGATTTAAAAAATGAATAAAAAAATAGTTATTTTAGCATTGCATTTAGGAACTGGTGGGGCAGAAAAAGTTATTTGTAATCTAGCAAATTTGTTGTGTGAAAATAATAATGTAAAAATAATATCAACATATAAGTTAAGTGATACACCATCTTTTAATGTAAATGATAAAGTGGAAATAGAATATTTAATACATGGTTTAACCCCAAATAGGCAAGAATTAGAAAATTCTTTAAAACAATTTAATTTAATTACTACACTTAAAGAATTAGTTAAAAGTTTTAAGATCTTATATTTAAGGAAATCTTTAATGATAAAGGCTATAAAATCTCTTGATTGCGATATAGCTATTTCAACAAGAATATTTCATAATAAACTGCTTGGTAAATATGGAAATAAAAGAATTATAAAAATAGCTCAAGAACATAATCATCACAATAATAATAAAAAATATATTAACAAAGTAGTTAATTCTGTAAAAGGTTTTGATTATTTTATGCCTGTTTCAAAAGAATTATCAAATTTTTATAAAACTAAAATCAAAAATACAAAAGTAATCTATATACCTAATTTTACCGAGAAAATTTCTAATGAAATTTCCTCTCTTCAAAGCAAACAATTAATATCTGTTGGAAGATTAGATAAAGTTAAATGCTTTGATGACTTAATTGATATATTCAACATTTTTCAAAAATTCCATTCAGATTGGGTTTTACATATTATTGGGGACGGGCCTGAAAAACAGAATTTGCAAAATAAGATAATTGAATTACAACTAGAAGATAAAATTTTTTTATGCGGTACTAAATTAAAAACTGATTTAGAAATGGAATATTTAAATTCTTCAATATATTTAATGACTTCTCTAACAGAATCATTTGGATTAGTACTAGTTGAAGCAGCAAGCTTTCGGTTTGCCATTAATTTCATTTGATAGTGCACAAGGTGCAAAAGAAATAATACAAGACAACAAAAATGGTTTCCTAATAGCTAATAGAAATAAAGAAAACTTCGTAGAAAAAATTAATTATATTGTAGAAAATACTGATAAGAAAAAACTTTTTTCAGATAACTCACTTGCTATTTCAAAAAATTTTTCAAAGGAAACTGTTGCAAAAGAATGGAATAAATTTATAGATAATATATAAAATAGGAGTTAAACAATAATGCAAAAATATTTCGAAAAAATGTATAAAGACTCAGAAAATAATTTTCATAAATTGGTAAAAGAAAATATAATCGCAGAAAATAAAATGTTTATAGTAACTGCAAATCCAGAAACATTGATGATAGCTGAAAATAGTATAGATTTTAAAAATGTACTATTAGATAATAAAACAACTATTATAGCAGATGGAATTGGGCTTGTTAAAGGTTCAAAAATATTAAAATATAATATAAAAGAAACTATTCCTGGGGTTGATTTATGTTCAAAATTATTTGAATATTGCAATGAACTAGAAAAAAGTATTTTCTTGTTTGGAGCAAAAGAAGAAGTTGTAAGTAGATTAAAAAATGTTATAAACTCTAATTACCCTAATGCTATAGTATGTGGATATGAAAATGGTTACGTAGAAAATAAACAATCTGTTTTTAATAAAATAATAGAACTTAAACCTGATGTAGTATTAGTGGCTTTAGGAATTCCTGATCAAGAATTATTAATATATAGTAATTTGGGCAAGTTTGAAAAGGGAATTTTTGTTGGTGTTGGTGGAAGTTTTGACGTTTTGAGTGGTTTTAAAAAAAGAGCCCCAAAATTTCTTAGAAAAATACATTTAGAATGGTTGTATAGATTATTAAAAGAACCAAAGAGATGTAAAAGATTTTTTAGTAATAATGTAAAATATATATTCAGAATAAGAAGCTGTAAAAATAGGAGAAAAAATGGAAAAAATAGATAAGCTATTACAATATACAATAATTGCAATTACAATTTTAATAACAATTATAATTATTACTACTTATATAGGCATAATTAATTCTATACTTCTAACTTTTTTAATATTTATATTATTATATTTATTTAATAAAAAAATTAATGACATATCTATTCCTTCAAGAAAAAATGATTCTATAAAAAGTAATATTATTTTATCAATAATATTATTTGTTTTTTCATTTGCTATAAGAATATTTTTACTTAAGTTATTAGACATCATGCCAGAAAGTGATTTTGCTTTATTATTTAAATCTTCAAAGCAATTATCTGTAGAAATAAATGAATTAAATAACTCATCTTATTTTCTTACTTGGGCATATCAAACAGGTTATGTATTGTATCAAGCAATAATTTTAAAAATTTTTAATAACACATTTCCTTTAAGTGTATTAAATTGTATATATGCCTCTATATCATGTGTATTTATATACTTAATATCAAATAAAATATTCAAAAATAAATTATCCAGCTTTTTAGCTTCTCTTTTATACTGTGTAGGTTTTTTTGCCTCAGCTTATTGTGGAGTTTTAACTAATCAGCATTTGTTTACAATGTTAATATTACTTTCTATATATATATTAATATATAACACGGAAGAAATATCATTTAAACAAAGTTTATTTATAGCATTAATTCTTGCTTTTGCTAATATTATTAGACCAGAAGCAATAGTATATTTATTGGCAATAGAAGTTTATATGTTCTTAAGAATTAGAAACAAAAATAATATAAAAAAATATTTAACTAATATGTTAGTAATATTAACTGTATATTTTATAATTATACAGATTACAAGTTTTACAATAAAAAGTTTTAAAATTAACCAAAATGGATTATCAAATAATAATACCTTGTGGAAATTTGTTTGTGGCTTAGATTATTCTTCTATGGGACAATATAGTAAAAATGGTGAATTAGTTTTCAATGACCACGATAAAGAAATAGAATATATAAAAAACAATTTAAAAATGCCATTAAATAATTATTTAAAATTATTCAATAATAAAATAAATATATTTTGGCATATTAATGATTATAATTGGGTCCTTCAAAATGAGAAAATTAATTTGTTTGATGCAGATATAAATAAAACAGCGTTGCTCAAAACTGTTTCTAGATATGACGTAATTTTATATATACCTATACTTTTATTTTTATTAATTAATTTAATTAATACTATAGTAAAAAAGAAAATGAATAAAGAAGAAATTTTATTAATGATAATGATTATTATCAATTTTTTAGTTTATTTAATAATAGAAGTTCAACCTAGATATTCTTATACTATAAAAATACTTTTATATATATTGTCTTCAGGTGGTATAAGTTATATAATTAATTTACTACATGTAATAAGAAAGGTAAAAGACTACGAAAATGAGAAAAAGGTTCTTAAAAATTTATGAATAAAGAAAACCTAATATAGTACTTGTTAATGGGGATACAACCACAACCTTTGTTAGTGCATTAACAGCCTATTATTAACAAATAGGTATTGGACATGTTGAAGTAAGTCTGCGTATATAGAATAAATACTCACCATATCCTGAAGAAATAAATAGACAAATGGTCGGTGTTTTAGCAGTTATGTATTTTACTCCAACTGAAAAAAGTATGCAAAATTTATTAAAAGAAGGAAAAAATTTTATGAAAGAAAAAGTATTAAAATGTAGTCAAACAATTTTTTTAATAATATATTTATTATTTTCAATTGCACTTTTTTTATCTCAATTAAAATATACTCATTCTGTAAAATTTATTGTTTTATTTGTTTTTATTGCTCTATTTATTGGAATTATTATTAAGTTTAAAAAATATTTTAGAAAAATATTAAATAAAAAAGTCTTTTTTATTGTATGCATTTGCATTGGAATTACTTTAAGAATTGCGCTATTATTTTTAAATTATCCTAAATTAACTGGAGTAGGAGATTATCAAACTTTTTTTCATAATGCAAAAAGTTTTTGTGAAACAGGTACTATTGCTCAGCCAACATATATTGCCCTTTTCCCATTTCTTATGCCATATATAGTCATTTTAGGAAGTTTCTTTAAAATAGCAAAAATTTCATATTTTTCTGTTATTTTATTGAATATTATTTTAGATTTAATCATACCACTTTTTTTATATTTTTCTTTTAACAATAAACCTTTGGCTAAATGTATTTCTGTAAGTTGGTTAATTAATCCAATTAATATAATATGGTGTACAATTTGTTGTCCTGTTGTACTTGTTAATTTTGGAATATCCGCTTCAATATTTATTTTTTCAAAATTAATCAAAAATATAAATTCTAAAAGATTTATTATATATAGCATATTAACTGGTATAGTAATTGGATTTTCTAATTCATTTAGGCCAATAATGCCTATAATGTTAATTGCAATATTGTTATATTACATTTATATTAATTTAAAAAATAAAAAATTTAATAAAGATTATTTAATAAGTTTTATATTAATAATATTATTTTTTGTTTCAATAAGATATATCATTAATATATCAATGAATAAAGTTAATGGTCAAGAAGTTTCAAAAACTTCTGGCTGGACCTTATATTTAGGATCTAATTTAGATAGTAATCGGAACTTGGTATAATGAACCAAAATTAGATGAGTTATTGGGTCAAGGACTATCTCCTGAAGAAGTGCAAAAAGAATTTAAAAATTTAGCAATTAAAAGATATAAAAATAATGGAATAAATAATATTAAATTATTCTGTTCTAAATTTGTAATATTAAGTGGTAATTTAGCTAATTTTACTTTTGACACATTTAATGCTACAATTACATTGGAATTATTCTTAAAAATATTAAAATTGTGTTTACATATTTATATTACTGCACTTATATTTTTAAATTTATTACATGCTATCCAAAGTTTAATTTATAATAAATATTTAAAAGAAGATATATTCTATATGCTATTTTATATAGGAATAATTGCTGCTCATTTATTTGTTGAGGTCAGCCCAAGATATTATACTCCAGCACTTGTTCCATTATCTATAATAGCATCAATATCAATATATAAAAATTTAAAATTAAATATAGAGGAAAATAAAAATGATTAAAATAATGACAGTTTTTGGTACAAGACCAGAAGCCATTAAAATGGCTCCTGTAGTAAAAGAATTAAAATCAAGGAAAGAAATTGAATGTATTGTGTGTGTAACTGCACAGCATAGACAAATGCTTGATCAAGTATTAAATGTATTTAATATTATACCTGATTATGATTTAGATATAATGAAACCAGGACAAACTTTAAGTGATATTACTAGCAAAGTTCTTAAAGGATTAGAAGAAATTATGAATAAAGAAAAACCCAATATAGTTCTTGTTCATGGGGATACAACCACAACCTTTGTTAGTGCATTAGCAGCCTATTATTCACAAATAGATATTGGACATGTTGAAGCAGGCTTACGTACATGGGACAAGTATTCACCATACCCTGAAGAAATGAATAGACAAATGGTCGGTGTTTTAGCAGATATGCATTTTGCTCCAACTGAAAAAAGTATGCAAAATTTATTAAAAGAAGGAAAAAGTCCTGAAAATATATATGTTACAGGAAACACAGCTATAGATGCACTACATACAACTGTTAACCAAAATTATAATCATGAATTATTTAATTGGATTGGAAATGACAAATTAATACTTGTTACTGCACATAGAAGAGAGAACTTGGGAGAACCAATGTACAAAATGTTTAGGGCAATAAAAAGAATAGTAAATGAATTTTCTGATGTTAAAGTTATATATCCTGTGCATTTAAATCCAAAGGTTAAACAAATTG
Source organism: uncultured Clostridia bacterium (assembly GCA_947627415.1). Taxonomy (GTDB): domain Bacteria; phylum Bacillota; class Clostridia; order TANB77; family CAG-508; genus CAG-452. The sequence goes on from CANQVU010000010.1 coordinate 28,809, forward strand.
CAGATGAAATATTAGGAAATGATGAGAGAGTTAAATTAATATCTCCTTTAGAAGTAATTGATTTTCATAATTTTATAAATAAATCATACATAATTTTAACAGATAGTGGTGGTATACAAGAAGAAGCTCCTTCCCTTGGAAAGCCAGTATTGGTTCTAAGGAATACAACTGAAAGGCCTGAAGGAATAACTGCAGGAACATTAAAACTTGCTGGAACAGAAGAAGAAACAATATATGAATTAACCAAGGAGTTATTAACCAATAAAATTGAATATGAAAAAATGAGTAAAGCTGTAAATCCATATGGTGATGGAAAGGCAAGCATTAGAATAGTTGATGCAATAATAAAAAAATATTGTTAGAATAAAAATAAATGTGAGGTACAAAGTGATTAAAAAAATATTAGAATTATATGAAAAATATAAAGAAATTATTTTATATTTAATTTTTGGTGTGCTAACAACAATAGTTAATTTAGTTTCAAAATATATATTACTATTTATATTATTAGATGCAAAAGATCCAATTCAATTACAAGCATCAATAATAATATCTTGGATAATTGCTGTTCTCTTTGCATACTTCACCAATAGAACTTTTGTATTTAAAAGTAAAAATCAAGCTAAATTAAAAGAATTCATAAATTTTATTATAGCAAGAATTTCAACTCTTTTATTAGAAATGTTTATTATGTGGTTCTTTGTAACACTTTTAAATTTAAATTCAGATTTATATGTAATTATCTTTACTATAATATCTCAAGTCGCAGTAGTTATTGCTAACTATATATTTAGTAAATTATTTATATTTAATAAAAGTGAGGACCAAAAAAAATGATATTTTTCAACTTTACTACTTGCTATTTATAATTAAATTAATTAATAATATTTATATAATAACAAAAAATAAATTAATACATAGTAAAAGCGAGCTATAAGCTCGCTTTTACTATGCTTTTCTGTTAGCTATTTCTATTGCCTTTGCTACCATGCTACCACAATCTTTTGAAGATACACTTCCCCATCCTTCGTGTTTTACTTGTTCATATACTCCTAATTCTTTTGCAATTTCTTCTTTTAGATTTTCAGACATTAATCCTTTGTTTCTTGCCATTTAAAATCCTCCTTTAGAAAAATGAAGTTTCATTTTTCTATTTATATTATTTGCAAAATATTATTTTTTATTTTAGCAATTTATTCTAGTTTTTGTCATTTTGTATTGACATTATTTTCCATATATATTATACTCTTCTTGAAATAAGGAAAAGCAGAGTGTGTTATCATCTCTATCCTCTAAGAAGAAAGTGAGATGATGCAAATGTTAGAAGAAATATTGATACAATTATTGACCTTGTCTTTAATTTTAAATATCTCTCTTACTATAATTTCTTTAATTCTAATTATAGTTTTATCTATAATTACATATAAAAGAAATCGCATCTCTGCTAACCGTTAGAGATACGATTCTTTAATCCTTTAATGGTACCACACTTTGTGGATCCTTATTTCTATTTTTATTATACCATATTTTTACATTTTGTAAATAGTTTCTTAAAAATTACTGTGTTAAAATTCCATTTGGTGTATCTATTATTACTAAAATATTTTCTTCTCTTCCTGTTTCAGCATTTATATATACAAGGAAATCTGTATCATTTATTTTTCCTTTAAATTCATAACAAAGTATTTCTGTTTTCCATTCTGTTGGAATTATGGCTAATCCTTCACTTGTTATTTCTAAATTTTTATTTAAATTAGCTTTAGCCTCTTCCTTGGATATCTTAACTTTTGAAATATCTCTTACAGTATGATTGTTTAAATATCCACTTGTTTCCATCCCTAAAACTTCACCATTATCTAATGCTATTTTTAATTTGATCAAATCTGGATATACTACTACTCCATCTTGTTCATAAGCATAATTTATTGTTACAATTCCTGATTCTTTTAAATAATATGTCTCTTTCATATTTTCAATTCCACGTGATTGTAAAAATTCTTTTCCTATATTATTTGCTTCTTCTTGGGAAAGTACTTCTGCATTTATTTGCCTATTATAATTCATATTTACAATATGTCCACCAATTTTAGATATTGATATTGTAAGTGGATTATTATCATCACCGTCTTTTATCTTGATACTAAAATCAAATACTTGTATATCTCCATTTTCTATTAATCCATTAGAGTTTAATTCTGCAATTTTATCTTCTCCAATAAATTCTTTGGCTATCTGCTTTGCTCTTTCTTCGTCTATCTCCTCACCAGTAAGTCCTTTTTTTTCTACAGATTCCATATGTTCTGAAAATGCTCCATCATAAATTAATCCAGCATATTCTCCAAAATTTTCATCTAAATTTTTGAATGTTTCTGCAGATAAATTATCAACTTGTTGTGCAAATGCAACGTCAGTATTTTTAGTTAATTCATCCCAACTTATTCTTCCTTCATTCATATCTGTAGATAGTTGGTCTAATGTATTTTTTAGATCTTGACTATAGTCATGTAGCTTTTTTAAATTATCTAAATCTTCTTGTGTAAGTTTTTCATTATATATGTTTTTTCTTGAAAGAGAATAACTATATTCGCTCACTTGATTTAAAAATTTAGCAGTATTTGCAAGTTCTGTACTTGACACTGGAAGTTGTGCTAAATATACTTGTGCTAAATTTGCTTCTCTCCATACTTTACTAAGAGTCTCTGCACCATGCTCAGGTGTACTTGTAATGGTTGATTTAGCTAAATAGTTTTCTACATCTTGTACATAATCAATTAATTCATATAGAGCTAAATTATATTGATTATGCGTCGCTGTTGTATATTCTTGTTTTTGTTTGTATAGAAAATATCCTAATACTATACTAACTATTATTAACAAAATCATAATTCCATAAAGATAATTTTTTTTCATTGTTTTTAAATATTTATTCATACTTTTTCTCCAATCAAATTTTATTATTTAAATATGTAAATTGTTGTTTGTTTTATTTATTACTGTAAAATAGTTTAATATAATTTTTTCAAGACGTCCTTCTTCACAAAAATTATTATTTCATAATAATTTTGGATTCGAAGCTCCTATTTCAAAAATTATATTTAAACTATTTTACTAATCAAATTAATTTAAAAACAATTATACAAATTACAATTTATATTTTTGCCTATTTACAAAAATGGTGTTTGCCAATTGTTTTAACTATAGTTTTTGACCATATCCAACTACTTGTTGCAGTATTTGGGTTAAAATAAAAAGTACATCCTCCCGTTGGATCCCAACCGTTTAAAGCGTCTTGTGCTGCTTTTACTACTGTTGATGATTCATCTATCGGTACATTTATTTGTCCGTCAGAAACTGCAGTAAATGCACCTGGCTGGTAAATAACTCCAGCAATTGTATTTGGAAAGTCGCTACTCTTTACTCTATTCATTATTACTGCTCCTACAGCAACTTGTCCTTCATAGCTTTCTCCTCTTGCTTCCCCATTTATTGCTCTTGCCATAAGTTGTAAATCAGAGGCAGAATTAGTACTTGCCCCTAATACTTTATCGTTGCTTAAATTTTTTGAAAAAAATATTAAGCAAATAGAAAATACTATTATTAAAAAACTATAAAATATCGTTTTCATTTTTATCTCCATTTATAATTTTATTAATTAAATAAATTGTTGTTTGAGCAAGAGAATTCGGCATTTGAAATTTGAAATCTAGATTATAGAATTCAATAGAAATTATAAGAACCCTACCCACCATCACAATCAAAGATTGTGGGTGGGTACCCAGGAACCTTGTTGCTTTCACAATAATAGATGTTAAGCCATTTTTCTGGGATCCGGCATTATCTCCGAAGGACTTCTGCCGGGAGATAAAATGGTTAACAGATATTATATTTCTATTGAGTTCATTGCCTACATCTATTCGCTAGGACGGAGGAAAAAATTCCATTTCTGCGAAATAAATTTTTTCCTCACGTCCGGACGCTCAAATTACAATTTGATATTTAAATATATTTTATATTGTTTTTGAAAATTTATACTTTTTTTATAAATTTTTATGGTATAATATGAAAAAATAATTATATATTATGAGGTTTTTATGAAAAAAATTTTAATATTTTATGGATCTTATGGTGGTGGACATTTATCTGCTGCTAGAAGCATAAAAGAATATATAGACACACATTATGTTGATACAGAAACTTGTATGGTAGATTGTATTGAATATGTTAATAAAGCATTAAATAAGTTTACTACAAAAGCTTATTCAGAAATAGCAAAAAATGCTCATTGGGTATGGAAAAAGGTTTACTATGGAGCAGAAGACGGAGCTTTTGCAAAAGTAAATGATAAAACACAAAAACTACTGTCTATAAAACTTAATAAATTATTGCAAAGTTATAAACCAAATTTAATAATCTCAACGCATCCTTTTAGTAGTCATATGTGTGCAATATTAAAAAAGAAGAAAAAAATAAATTCAAAAATAGCAACAGTAATTACAGATTATGCTCCACATAGTCAATGGCTTATGCATCCAGCATATATAGATTACTTTTTTGTAGCACATGATGGAATGAAAAATAATTTATTAAAAAGAGGGATAAAAGAAAATCAAATTAGAGTAACTGGGATACCTCTATCAAATAGATTTTTAGCACATTATAATAAAGAAAAAATATTATCAGAATTTAGTTTATCTCCTAAAAAAAGAACTGTACTCTTTTTTGCAGGTGGAGAACAAGGATTTGGAAAAGACAAAATTCTTCATATGTTAGAATCTATTATACAAAATTTCCCTAGCTTGCAAATTATTGCAATATCAGGAAAAAATGAAAAGATGAAAAAGAAATTTAATACTATTGTATCAAAAACAAATTCTAATAGTACTGTAAAAGTTTTACCATATACAGATAAGGTAGCTGAACTTATGAGTGTCTCGGATTTAGTAATAACAAAACCCGGTGGTCTTACTACAACTGAAAGCTTAGCATCTGGCCTTCCTATAATAGTTATAAATCCAATACCTGGTCAAGAGGAAGAAAATGCTGAATTCTTAGAAAATAAAGGTGTAGCTATATGGATAAAGAAACACGATAATATTGAGAAAGAATTATACAAAGTTTTAAATTCAGAAGGCAAATTACAGTCTATGAAGATAAATGCTAGACTTTTGGCTAAGAAAAATTCTACTAAAGATATCTGTGAAATTTTATTAGGTAAATTATAATTTATTAAACATTAACAAGAACACCTCATATATTAAAATGAGGTGTTCTTATGTGTATATCTGAGTTTTCAAAGTGTGAACTTATTGCTCTTGCAAGTACTATTTCAATTGCGTTAAGTAAAGAATTTACTGTGGAAGAACTATCTATTCTTTCTGGTTTTTTCTCAGCAATTGGTGATAACTTAACTATTCTCTCATCATAATTCTCTTCTTCCCTCTAGGGCTTTGCTAAGAGTTATTTCATCTGTATACTCTAAATCTCCACCAACGGGAATACCGTGTGCTATTCTTGTTACTTTAATTCCTAACGGTTTTATTATTTTTGATAGATATATAGCTGTTGCTTCTCCCTCTACTCGAGGATTTGTAGCTATTATTATCTCTTTTATATCTGTTTGACTTATACGGTTTAAGAGTTCTTTTATTTTTATATCTTCTGGCCCTATACCATTCATAGGTGATATTGTACCATGCAGCACATGATAAACTCCTTTAAATTCATGTGTTCTTTCCATTGCCATTATATCCCTTACATCTTCTACAACGCATATTATTGAATTATCTCTTTTAGGGCTACTACATATTGGACATGGATCAGTATCTGAAATATTATAACAAGTACTGCAATATTTTAAATTAGCTTTAGCATTAACTATTGAATTTATAAACTCATTTGTATCTTCATCATTTAAATCTAACATATGGAAAGCAAGTCTTACAGCAGTTTTATGTCCTATACTTGGTAATTTTTCAAAACTTTCTATTAATTTCTCTATTGATGGTGAATAGTATGACATATTACATCATCCCCGGCAAATTAAATTTTCCCATGCTAGCACTTTGTGCACTATCAACTTTTCTTAATGCTTCATTTATACAAGTAATAATTAAATCTTGAAGCATTTCTACATCATCAGGATCTACAACATCTTTGCTTATAGTTATTTCTTTTATTTCTTTGTTTCCGCCTACTTTTACACTTATTGCTCCTCCACCAGCTGTAGCTTCAAATTCTTTTGCTTGCAATTCTTCTTGTGATTTTTCTAAATCCGCTTGCATTTTTTTTGCTTCTTTCATTAATTGGTTAATATTCATTCCTCCGAATCCTCCCATTCCTGGGAATCCACCTCTCTTTGACATCCTAATATTCCTCCTTTTATTCATCTATAATATTAATTGGTATGTCTAAATCTGTTATCATATTTTCAATAGAATTAGACTTCAAATTAACTTTTTTTTTATTCTCTGCACTTATAAATCTTATATTCATAGTCTTTCCCGCTTCTATAGATGCAATCCTTTCTATTTCTGCTTTATTTTCATGAGTCTCTAAAATATTTTTTGCAAATGCATTCTTATTTGCAATTTCTACTTCAATTGTCATATCATTTACTTCTTTTGCGGTACTTCCTATGAGATTAACGTATATTCCCATTTTACCACTTTGTTTTATCTTATTAATTACATTATTCCAGTATGGAAGATTACCTTCATTTGACACTTCCTTATTTTTTTCATCACTTTCTATTTTTTTATGAACAATGCTTGCCCCTACAGCATTTTGCTCTGTACTTATTTTACTTGTATTATTATTTCTAATTTGCTGTTCATTGCTTATCTTTTGTGGTGTCATTATATCTACATCATTTTTAACTTCTAACTTCTCTCTTATATCTTCTAAATTAGTACATGCCTTTATCATTCCTACTTCAAACATTACTGTTTTTTGTGATGACCACTTAATAGTATTAGAAAGTTCTGATAACTCATAAATTAGATGTAATAATCTTTCTTTAGATATTTTTTGTGCTAATTCATTCATTTGTTCTATTTCTACTTCATTATATATTTCTAAATTTTTACTTGATTTATATACTAATATATCTTTTATATATTTTATTATCTCCCATAAGAAATTATCAATATCTTTTCCCTCATCTATTATTCTTCTTGCATTATTAATCATTTCATCGATATTTGAATCAACAATGGCTTTTACTATAGAATATATTTGAGTAGTTTTAGGAATTCCTACTAAATCTCTTACACTGTTTTCATCAATTATTCCTTTTTGTTCTCCTATGCATCTTTCTAATATACTAATTGCATCTCTCATTGCTCCTTCTGAAAGAACTGCTATAATCTTTAAAGCATCGTCTGTTATTTCTATATTACTTTCTTTGCATATTATTTTTAATCTTTTTATTATATCTTTATTCGAAATCCTTTTAAAATCAAATCTTTGACATCTTGAAAGAATAGTTGCTGGTAATTTTTGGGGTTCTGTTGTAGCAAGTATAAATTTAACATGTTCTGGTGGTTCCTCTAATGTCTTAAGTAAAGCATTAAATGCCCCTGTTGATAGCATATGTACCTCATCTATGATATAAACTCTATGTTTTGCACGTGTTGGTAAAAAATTTACTTCGTCTCTAATTTCTCTTATATCTTCAACACTATTATTTGACGCAGCATCCATCTCAACAACATCAGTAAGTGCACCTGATAGTATTGCTTTGCATATTTCACATTCATTACAAGGCTCTCCATCTTGTGGATTTAAACAATTTACTGCTCTTGCCAAAATTTTTGCTGCTGATGTTTTTCCAGTTCCTCTTCCACCATTAAAAAGATATGCATGTCCAACTCTAGACATTATTACCTGTTTCCTTAATGTATCTGTAATATGTTCTTGTCCAACCATTTCATTAAATTTTAATGGCCTAAATTTCCTATATAGTGTGGTATATGACATATTTTCCCCCTTAAATTATAAGTTAACCTCTCTATGGAAAGCAATCCACATAGAATGTGACCACTTATCGCTGCTTCCTTCCGGACCTGACGAGGTTCGTAGCTTCCTATTGAATTACTCTCCATACAAAAGTTAACTTATTCCCTTTCCTATTCGATTATATAATTTTATTTAGATATAATCAAGCCTTTTATTGTTTTCAATTTGCTTTTTAATAAATTGTTGTTTGTTTTATTTATTACTGTAAAATAGTTTAATATAATTTTTTCAAGACGTCCTTCTTCACAAAAATTATTATTTCATAATAATTTTGGATTCGAAGCTCCTATTTCAAAAATTATATTTAAACTATTTTACTAATCAAATTAATTTAAAAACAATTATACAAATTACAATTTATCTTAATTTATATATTTATATTTAAAATCTTTTAAAAATAATATTTTCAAGTTTTGTATCTTCTAAACTTCCTACTCCTTCTTCTAATATGTTCCCAGTAGGTAAATCCAGAGCTATATTTGCCTTAAACTTATGTCCAGATTCAGTTTCTATTATTAAATCAAACAAAACCTGAAATTTTATATCATCTTCTTTTACTCCAGCTTTAGCAAGTAATCTTCCATCAACATCCAATTTTTCATTTTTAGGAAAAACGTATTCACCAATATTATCTGAAGTAATACTAAATCCTATTACGCCTCCTTGGTTGTTAATTTGAAGTGTTTCAGTATTAGTTGATTGTCCTCCTAAATATTCTAATGAATCTTTTACTTTGTATTCATCTGTATAATTGTATGTATCCATTGATTCAGCTGGTCTATAAATATCTACTATTATATCTTTATTGTTTTTAATAATTTGAAAGTTTTCAAAACTTACTCTCTTAATAGCATCTTCTTTTTTATAATTAATGTCTTTCTCAATTACAAAAAATATATCATTTTTTTGTAATATTTTTGCATTCCATTCATCTTCTTCCTCACCTTGAATAAGATTTGATTCTGCAGTACTTACAATATTAATTTTTGTAATATTAAAGGGTAAATTCTTTTCTCCTTCAACAGTATATTTAAACATAAGCAATGCTGAAATCAATATTATCATTATTATTATAAATATTATTACAAAAGTATGTATAACTCTCTTTTTAGAGAAACTACTTCGTTTCATTTTTTCCTCCGTTTCTTTGTCCTTAACATTTTAAAAAAATCTTTTAAAATATATTCACATTCTTCTTTTAGTATACCAATTTCTACTTCTACTGTATGATTGAATTTATAATTTTCTATATTTATAACTGACTTGCATGAACCAGTTTTGGGGTCAAGTGTTCCTATATAAATCTTTTTTATTCTAGAATTTATGATTGCTCCCATACACATCATGCATGGCTCTAAAGTTATATACATTTCACAATTTTCTAGTCTCCAAGCATCTGCTTTTTTATTAGCTTTTTCTATTGCTAATATTTCTGCATGAGAAATACTACTATGTTTTGATTCTTTTAAGTTATGAGCTCTTGCAATTATTTTTCCATCTTTAACAATAATTGCACCTACAGGTATTTCTTCTTTTTTATATGCTTTTTTTGCTTCTTTCAAAGCTTCTTTCATAAAATATTCTTTCTCTAACATATTTATCCTACTATTAATTATAATGGTGCACTTAGCTGGATTCGAACCAGCGGCCTCTCCCTTAGAAGCGACAATTTAGCGACACACTGTTTAAAAATTCTATCCTAATCTTCTAGTCCTCCGTACACTATAAATTTCCTTTTTTTATATTTTACTTATAATATTCTAGCATAAATTTTATTATTATACAATATACTTACAAGATTATAATATACAAAACTGAAGGTTAGTCAAACATATGTCACAAAGTTTTTAAATCAATATAGTTTGAAGTACCTTTTTGCGATAATGCTATTT
>CANQVU010000011.1 GCA_947627415.1 uncultured Clostridia bacterium
TAATTGAAATATAAAAAGATATATAATATAATTAACCTAAATTAATTAAGTGAGGTAATTGCTATGAGAATATTAATAAAAAATTGTAATTTGATTTCCATGTCTGAAAAAAGAAAAAAATATGAAGAAGCAATAGATGTATTAATAGATAATGGTAAAATAAAAAAAATAGATAAAAATTTAAATCAGCAAAATTGTGATAAAGTAATTGATGCAACAAATAAAGTAGTTATGCCAGGGCTTATAAATACACATACACATATTCCAATGAGCATATTTAGAGATACACTAGATGGTTATGGCTTGCAAGAATGGTTAAATGATAAAATTTGGCCAATGGAGGATAAATTAAACGAGGGAGATATATATTATGCTTCACTTTTATCATGTATTGAAATGATAAAAAGTGGAACAACTTGTTTTAATGACCAATATTTTATGACAGATTCTATTATTAAAGCAACTCTAGAAACCGGATTAAGAATACATTGTACGAGAACATTAATGGATATTAATGGTGATGGAGAAGAAAAATTTAAAGAATTGGAAGAGTTAATAAATAAATATGCTAAATATAATGATAATGTAAAAATAAATGTAGGTATACATTCATTATATACATGTACAAAACAATGTGTAGAAAAAGCAGTAGAATTAGCTAAAAAATATAATTTATATATACACATGCATTTTGCTGAAAATTCTAAGGAATTAGAAGATATTAAAGAACTGCATAATACAAATGCACCTATTGATTTATTACAAGAATATTTTAAAGATATGGACTTAGTTCTTGCACACTGTGTAAAAATAAAACCAGAAGAAATGAATAAATTGAAAAATTTAAATTTAAGTGTTGAACATTGCCCAGTTAGTAATTTGAAATTAGGATGCGGAATTGCAAATATTAAAGATTTTATAGAAAATGGAATAAATGTATCTATTGGAACTGATGGACAAGGAAGTGGTAATAATTTAGATATGTTTAGTAGTATGGCATATACTGCGTTACTTCAAAAGGGAATTAATGAAGATGCACGTCTGCTACCAGCATATGATGTTATAAAAATGGCAACTGTGAATGGAGCAAAAGCCCTAAAAATGGATGATAAAATAGGTAGTATTGAAGTAGGAAAACAGGCTGATTTAATAGTAATTGATTTAGAAACAGAAATGACAGAGCCAATAAACGATATTTTTTCTAATATTATATATAATGTGAAAGCAAACAATGTAGTTACAACAATTGTAAATGGAAGAATAGTTATGGAAGATAGAGAAATTAAAGGAATAAATGAAAAGGACATATACAAAAAGTGCACTTCTATTATAAAAAGGCTTGCTTGACAAAAAATCTAAATAAATATATAATTACCAAGTAAAAAATATAAGGAGAGAGATTTTTGATGAATAAGATAAAAAGGATTTCATTAGTAGCGTTAGGTGGAATAATTATATTTGCAACAACATCTTTTGCAAAAACAGGTACAGTAAATGCTCCAAGTGGATTAGTATTAAGAGAAAAAACATCTAAATCAAGTGACCCAATAACTACAGTTACTGATGATTCTGAAGTAGAAATATTAGAAGAGAGTGGAGAATGGTATAAAGTAAAATATAATAATTATGAAGGATATTTATTTGCTGAATATGTAGATGTAAATGAAGAGGAAGAAGTTGAAGAGCCTAAACAAGAATCTACACAAGAGCAAAAGGAAGAAGTAAAAACTAATAAAAAAGAAAATGCAAATAATACAAATAAACAATATCCACAAAAACAAAAAATTAAATCAAACTTAAAAGTATATACAATACCATCAGTTACAGCAAATACTATTGTAAATGTTAAAAAAGATGAAGAAATAACTATAAATTATGAATTAAATAACTGGGTAAACGTAACTTATAAAAATAATACAGGATGGGCAAGAAAGTATTTTGTAAATAATGAAAATACATCAACTAAAACAAACAATGAAAATAAAGAGGATAAATCATCTGAAGATAGTAAATCAACAGAAACAACTACTACAACAATAAATAAAAAAGGGTATGTAGATGTAAGTAATTCTGCAAACATAAGAAAAGAAGCAAGTACTTCTTCAGAAATAATAAATACACTTCTTAGAAATACAGAGGTAACAATTATTGGAGAAGAAGGAGATTTCTATAAGATACAATATCAGAATATGACAGGGTACATATCAAAATCATTAGTATCAGATAAGCCAGTGACAGAAGTTACAAGTAGGAGTTCATCTAAAGAAAGAAAGACAACTGAAACACAGAAAAATACGGTTGTAGAAACAAAAAAAATAGAGAATGCAGTTAATCAAACAGAAACTTCAAACTCATCAAAAGGAAACAATGTTGTTTCATATGCAAGAAAATATATAGGATATAATTATGCATATGGTGGAACAACTCCAAGTGTAGGATTTGATTGTTCAGGTTTTACATATTATGTATTTAATTCATGTGGATATTCTCTTAGTAGATCATGCCAAGTACAAGCACAGTCAGGAACTGCAGTATCAAGACAGGATTTGTCTGCTGGAGATTTAGTGTTTTTTAGTAATGGCTCTAATGGAAGTATAGGACATGTTGGAATATACATAGGTGGAGGTCAATTTATACATTCAGAAAACAGTAAAACAGGTGTTAGAATAGACACTATAAATAGTGGAGTTTATAATAAATATTATTATTCAGCAAGAAGAATAATAAAATAGAAATAATTTATTACATTGGAGTGATAAAGTATTAAAAGGCTGATTTTAATATGTACAATTCGGATATTTAATAGGTATTATTTATGGGCTATACTTTGAAAAAAGTATAGTCTTTATTTTACCTATCTTATATTTAATTTATATAATATATAAGTTAAACATAAATAAATATAAATTTCTAAAATACTTAAGAATAATTTTAAATAATAGTATTATTTTATTTATAATAATATCTGCAATAATTTCAAATACATATTTATTATATTTGAACTCAAGATATGATAAGCTTTATAAAGACATTCCAAATAATATAAATACAAAAGCTGTAGTAGTACGGTGATGCAATAGAAAAAGAATATAATTATACATATACAATAAAAATCAAAGAGGGTAATTTTATTGGTAAAAAATTTTATTTATTAATAAATAAAAAAGAAAATCAAAAACTGCAATATGGGGATTTAATAGAAATAAATGGAGAATATATAGCACCAAGTGTAGCAAGAAATTATAAAGGATTTGATTATAGAGAATATGTAAAAACAAAAAAGATATATGGAAGTATAAAATCGGACAATACAGAAATTATTCAAAAAAATAAATTAAATGTAATTTTTGTTTTATCTAATAAAATAAGAAATCACATAATAAATACAGCAAATAAATTATTGCCACAAGAAACAAGCAAATTACTAATAGGTATTTTAATTGGAGACAAATCTGAAATACCAGAAGATATAATACAAAATTTTAAAATTAGCAATCTGTCGCATATGCTTTCTGTATCAGGAGCACACACTTCATATATAATACTTGGAATAACATACATATTAAGTAAAAGCAGAACTCCAAAAAAATGGACATACATTATTACAATTTTAGTATTAGTTTTATTCATGTTTATAACAAATTTTACAGTTTCTGTAACAAGGGCATGTTTTATGAGTATAATAGTTTTAGGAGCAAATCTGCTTTATCGAAAACAAGATTTTTATACAACAATATCAATTTCACTGTTAATTATTTTAATAATAAATCCATTTTCTATTAATGAAATAGGGTTACAGCTTTCATATTTAGGTACAATTGGAATTATACTATTTAATAAAAATATCGAAAAGATTTTAAACAAACTAAAAATAAATAGTAAAATATCAAAAATTTTATCAGTTACGGTATCTGCTCAAATAATGATAATGCCAATAATGGCACTTAGGTTTAATACTATTTCATTAACATTTTTTATTTCAAACATTTTAGCGAGTCCATTTTTAGGTATAAATATAATATTGGGATTTATAACAATTTTTGTATCATTAATTTCTTTCACATTAGCAAAGATGTTTGCATTGCCACTTAATTTAAGTTTGAAAGCTCTAATATTTATTTCTAGCCTTACTGCAAAGTTTCCATTAAGTAGTATTTTAATAAAAACACCATATTTAATTTCAATATTATTTATTTATTGTATAGCATTTATATCAAACTATATTTTAACTCTATATAATTCAAAAACAAATTTAAGATTATTTCAAAAAAAGTTATTAAAAAGAAAAAACATAAAGGCGTTTGCAATAGGTGTTTTAACAATAATAATTTTATTCAATACATTTTCATGGCTTTATCAAATAATTCCCAAAAACTTAAGAATATATTTTATTGATGTAGGACAAGGAGATTCATGTTTAATAATTACACCAAATAATAAAAAAGTATTAGTAGACGGAGGAGAAGGAAAAACAGATGTAGTTCTTTCATATTTACTAGACAGAAGAATAAATAAATTAGACTATATAATGATTTCACATTTTGATAGTGACCATTGCAATGGTTTAATTGAAGTAATTCAAAAACTAAAAATTAAAAATATTTTAATATCTAAACAAGCCTATTTTTGTGATGAGTATAAAAACATTGCAAACATTATAAACTCAAAAAAAATTAAAGTAACTTTTGTAAGACAAGGAGATAAATTAAATGTCGATAAAAATGTAAATTTAGATATATTTTATCCTCCACAAAATTTAGAATATGATGATTTAAATAATAATTCAATAGTTGCAAAACTTACATACAACAAATTTTCAATACTATTTACTGGAGACATAGAAAAGTCAGAAGAAAATATTGTAGATAAATTTACTGCAAATGAATTAAAAAGCACAATTATAAAAGTGCCACATCATGGATCGAAAACTTCGTCAAGTGAAGAATTTATTAAAGCAGTAAATCCTAAAATTGCATTAATAGGAGTAGGAGAAAATAATAAATTTGGTCATCCAAACGAAGAAGTATTACAAAGACTAAAAAATATAAATTGCCAAATATACAGAACAGACGAAATGGGTGAAATAGAGATTAAAGTAAGCAAAAAAGGAAAATTAAAATTTAAAAAATTATTAAAGTAAATGCAACTAAATTTAGTTGCAAAATTAAAAACAAAGGAGTATAATATATGAGTAAGAAAGAAAAACTATTAGAAAAATTAAAATCTAAACCAAAAGATTTTACATATGATGAATTAAAAACATTGTTAAATTATTTAGGATTTTATGAAAATGATAAAGGTAAAACATCTGGATCAAGAGTAGAATTTAAAGATAACATGAATAGAAAAATAAGATTACATAAGCCACACCCAAGTAATATAGTGAAAATGTATAAAATTAATGAAATAATTGAGTCATTAGAAGGATGGAGGTTAATATGATGAATAATATTATGAAATATAAAGGCTATTGGGCAGAAATAAAATACAGTGACGAGGATGAATGCTTTTGGGGGAAAATAGAAGGTTTAAAGAATACATTAATTTTGTTTGAAGGGAATAATGTTAAAGATTTAAAAAAGGATTTTAAAGAATCAATTGATTCTTACCTAGAAGACTGCAAAGCTAATAACGAAACACCAGAAAAACAATGCAAAGGTTCATTAAATGTTAGACTAGGAGTAGAACTTCATAATAGAGCAAAGATGAAATCAATTGAAAAAAAGATTAGCATAAATGAATTAATAAAAGAAGCGGTTCAATTATATTTAAAAACAAATTAAAATAATAATTGTATATTTTTTCTAAATGCTGGAAAAGATAAAAATGGTGATGATAAGTGAAAAAATATACAATTATAACTATAATAACAATTGGAATTATTTTAGGATTTTTAACAGGAATTTATTTATATAGAATAAATAAAATAAGTAAAGAACAAAAAATATACATGGCAGAAAAGGTAGAAGATGAATGCACAGCAATAGGTGAATTGGATAATGAAGATATAGCAAGCTTAATTACCACAAATAATGATGAAGAAAAAACTTCTCCAAATTGTGTAATAACTTTAAAAGTATATCATGAAGCTTGCAAGCATTTAATTGAAAACAGACAAAGCATAGAAGAAGCCGAAGTAAATATGACAGAAGAAGAATTAAAAGAAAGATTTAGTGATTGGGAAGTACAAAAATTTACACCTACAGAGATAGTTCTATATAAAGAAGTAGATGAGTTTTGTGATGAACATTACCTTCTAAAAGAAGAAGATGGATATATTACAATATATAAATTAGATGAAAATGAAAATGCAGAGTTTTTTAATACAACAGAAATATCTACAGAATATCTTGCTGAAGAAGATTTAGAACAAATAAAAAATGGAATTAAGGTTTATACAGACAAAGAGTTAAACAAAACCTTAGAAGATTTTGAATAATTATATTATAAGAATAAGTCAATAAAAAACTGCATTAGTTTATATTTTTAAACTAATGCAGTTTTTTGCATTCCCTAGACAAATTATTAATAAATGCAGTAAATAGTAACAAAAATGTAATAAAAATAACATAAAACAATATTGAAATTTTGCAAAATTGGCTTCCGTAAAGGATTTAACTGGAAATTTAGTAATGTAGAAAAAATGTTACATTTACAAATCAAATAAAATATGCAAAGATATTATTAAGATAATAGGTAAAAATTTATTGTAGGGGTCGCCGCCCTCGGCGACCCGAACAAAACAACCAACAAATCACAATGCAAATGATGTAGGGGCGGGCCTTGTGTCCACCCGGCATAAAACAAGCAACATTTCTTGGACTGTGAGGAATGACCGTAACAGATATTTCCCTCTCAAACCTTAAAAGAAAAACAAAAGAACGAAAGGTGGAAAACCAATGAAGAAAAAGATGTCATTAATGCTAGCAGTAATTTTAATATTACAAATAATGTTGCCAATGCTAACTGTAATATGGGAAAATGCATTAACATTGAAATCAGTATCATATGATGGAACAGAATATTACATAGATTCAGCACAAGACATGTGGGATTTTGCAGAAAAAGTAAACAATGGAGACACATTTGAAGGCATAACAGTATACTTAACATCTGATATAAATTTAAATTGTAATAAAAATAGTCAATGGATTCCTATAGGTGATTGCAATGAAGATGCTGGAAACAAAGCAGAAAGTACCTTAGATAAAAATGCTTTTGCAGGGGTTTTTAATGGAAACAATCATGTGATTTCAGGTATATATATTGATACCACAGAAAATTACATAGGATTATTTGGATATAACGAAGGGACAATAGAAAATATAATAATAAAAGAATCGTTTATAAAATCAACGAATGGATATATAGGAGGCATTACGGCATATAATAAACGGAACAATAAAAAATTGTCACAATTATGCAAACATTATAAGTGACACTAAATCAGGTGCTTGTGGAGGAATAGCTGGTTATTCTACAGGTGCAAATATATTATATTGTAGTAATAATGGAGCAATTGAAGGTAATAATGGATTTATGGCGGGAATAACAGGATATGCTTGGGGTACAAGTATAAAAGAATGTTATAACGAGGGAAGTATTGAAACAGTAGCGAATGCTGCAGCTGGAATAGGAGGGCTATGTCAAACTTCATGGATTGATAGTTGCTATAATAGTGGAAAAATTTCAGCAAGTAGATATGTAGGAGGTATATGTGCAGACTTATATAAATATGCTAGTGCTAATAATTGTTATAACACAGGAAAATTATATATAAAAAATGATAATGAGTCTCAAGATGTTTATATAGGAGGTATCACAGCATTATCTAGTTTGTCAAAATCAGATGAATATAAAATTAAAAATTGCTATAATGTTGGAGAGATTACGAAAGCGGAAAATATAAATAATAGAACAGTAGCAATAGGGAATATATCAGGAAAGCATGAAGGAGGAATAATAGAAAATTGCTATTATAAAGAAAATGAAATAAAAGCTATAGGAGTAAACAATTCAGAAATTCAAGAAAGTAGTATTAGACAAATGAAAGAGAAAGATATGAAAGATAAAGCAATGATTGATATGTTAAATAGTGATTCTGATAATTATTACTATGATGCAATGAATATAAATAATGGGTATCCGATATTAAAATTTCAATACAAAATACAAAAAGGTGATGCAAACGGAGACGGCAAAGTTGACTTTAAAGATATATTAGTAATCAACAAACACAGATTAGGAAAAACACAATTAACAGGAATATACTTAGAAGCGGCAGACGTAACAGGAGATGGGATAGCAGATTTTAAAGACATATTAAAAATAAATAAATATAGATTGGGAAAAATAAGCAGTCTATAAACAAAACGAAAGGTGGAAAACCAATGAAGAAAAAGATGTCATTAATGCTAGCAGTAATTTTAATATTACAAATAATGTTGCCAATGCTAACTGTAATATGGGAAAATGCATTAACATTAAATTCTATAGCAAAAGAAGATTTAGTAACAATACAGTTTAAAGATGTTAATATGTATAATAAAATAGTTGAAGAATTAACTGAAACAGGATGGTATAATTCACTATCAAATAACGATATAAACCTTACAATTAGTATGACACAAAGTGATATTGATAAAGTAAAATATTTAGAGTTAAATAATTATTGCAACTTTGAAGGCGGAAATTTAACTGATACACCTATAACAGATATATCAGGAATAGAAAATTTTAGAAATTTGGAACAACTAGAAATAATAAATAACAGTAGAGAAAAAGAAGGACTTACTAATATTAACAATTTGCAATATTTAACAAAATTGCAGAAATTGAATTTGTATGGTAATTGTATTAGTGATATTAGTGCATTAAAGGGACTAACAGATCTTAAGTGTTTATTATTAAATAACAATGAAATTACTAATATAGATGCATTATCATCAATAATAAATTTAGAAGAACTGACTTTAAATGATAATAATATTAGTGATATTACTTCAATACAATCATTAACTAGTTTATATAGATTAGAATTAAATGATAATAACATTACTAATATTGAAGCAATAAAGGATCTAACAGGATTATATATGTTAGATTTAAGAAGTAATGATATTACAGATATCAGTAGTTTATCTAATTTGACTAACTTAGGATTAAAATTTTTTGGAAGTTTGGATTTAAGTTATAATAATATAAGTGATATATCACCTATAGAAAACTTAGTAAATTTAGAAACATTATCTTTAGCTGGAAATAAGATTAAAGATATAAGAGTATTATCTAATTTAGTAAACTTAAAATATTTAGATTTAAATGGAAATCAAATTGATGATATAAGTACATTATTTAAATTAGATAATTTAAAATATCCAAATGAAGTTGTTGGGTCACAAAAAATAACATTATCGACAAATAGAAATGAAGGGATAGTATTACCAATTATTTTCTTACAATTAAGAGGTAAGATAAACCCTAAATATTGCATTTACGAAGATAATTTTAAATTGGACAATTGTATATTAAATGAAGATAAAACAAAAGTTAATATTATAGACGATACGAAAGATGCTAGTGTAAGCTTAACAAATGGTAGATTTACTTGTGAATTAATTGTAAAAAAACAAAAACCTATACAAGAACCAAAAACAGAATTTGTAATAGGAAGAGATAACAATTCTTTTACACATACTAGTTCATCAAATTTTAATTCAGCAGGTTTTATAGGAGTAACAAATTACCAAATACCACAGAAATATTTTGATGCAATAACTAAAAATTCAACAGACGGACAAAAAGATGCAGTAATAGCAAGAGAACATGAGGGTTGGAATGGTTCTTGCTATGGAATAGCAGCGATGATGGGATTAGCATATTATAATAGAATAGATTTAGAGGATATACAACCAGGTGTAACAGATTTTTTTGAATTAGATTACCCATACAAACAAGAAAAATTATTAAACTTGATACAAAGCTATTATTTGATGCAGGTTTCAGGAGAAAAGGTAGATTATCAATATATGAAACCATTTCTATTTGGGTTAATAAAAGATTCTGATAATGATTATGATAATCTAAATAGTTTTTTAGAAGATTTAGTAAGTACTACAAAACAAGAAATTGTTCAATTAGGATATGGAAATTCTAAAGGAGGACATGAAATCTTAGCATGTGGTTCTGAACAGTTAGAGGACGGAACATATAGAATTAAATTATATGATATGAATTCAGTAAGAGATGATAATAGCGGACAGTTCAAATATATGACGATTAATAGTGATTTTAGTGAATTTACTATTGAAAATGCTTTAGAAGGTAAACCAATGAATAATAAAAACTATAGATATATAAGATTTAGAAGATTTAGCGATTATAAAATAATTACTGAAGATAATAATGAATTAATTATGAAGTCATCAGCAGAACAGAAAGAAAATGAATTAGTGCTATTATTTAATGCAGCTTCTAACTTTACAATCAAAAATAGTGAAAATGAAACATTAACATATAATGGAGAGAATCTATCTGGAAATATGGAAGTAAGAGATGTTAATTTTGTAGCGAATGGAGAAGATAATCAAGAAATAATTCTTAAAGTACCATATAGTGAAGAACTAATATATGAAGAAGAAGGGGAACAAACAAATATATCAATTTATGATAATGATAATTATATGTCAGTAGAAGGAAGTAATATCAATAATGCAGTAATAGACTTAGATGAAGACATAAAAGTTAAAGGAGAAGAGTGTAAAGCAAAAGTTCAAATAGATAATAAAAATGGTGGCCTTTATGAAATTAATGCAGAGGTACAAAACGAAGTAGAAGTAAGAAGACAAAGTGACAATATAAAAGTAAGCTCAGATGAAAAGATAGAAAATGTAACCGTAAATGAATTAACGGTAGAAGAGGAAAATGAACTAGTAAATTCAATAGAGGCAAAGAATGTAAATATAGATGAGAATGGAAATGTAACATCATATGATGAAGTGCTAAAAGGTGATACAAACGGAGATGGTAAGGTAGATTTCAAAGACATATTAGCAATAAATAAACACAGACTAAATAAAGCAAAATTAACTGGAATATATTTAGAAGCAGGAGATGTAAATGGAGATGGCAAAGTAGATTTTAAAGATATATTACAAATTAACAAATACAGATTAGGGAAAATAAGTAAATTGTAGACAAAAAGAGTTGTTTACAATTCACAAAAATGTGAAAATATCACGAAGATCTTATAATCTTGAATACACAAAGACATACAGATTAATTAATATATATGCAAACATTGTAGGGGTCGCCGCCCTCGGCGACCCGAACAAAACAACCAACAAATCACAATGCAAATGCTGTAGGGGCGGGCCTTATGTCCGCCCGGCATAAAACCAGCAACATTTCTTGGACTGTGAGGAATGACCGTAACAGATATTTCCCTCTCAAACCTTAAAAGAAAAACAAAAGAACGAAAGGTGGAAAACCAATGAAGAAAAAGATGTCATTAATGCTAGCAGTAATTTTAATATTACAAATAATGTTGCCAATGCTAACTGTAATATGGGAAAATGCATTAACATTAAAATCGGTAGCACAAGATAATTTAGTAGAGATACAATTTCAAGATGAGAATATGTATAGTGCAATGGTAAAAGCATTAGGAGATAAAGTGACAGAAAAAGATGAAGCAAATATGACAATAAAAATGACACAAGCAAATATAGATAGTGTAACAAGCTTAAGTATATGCAGTAACTATGTAATGGAAAATATAACAGGAATAGAAAGTTTTACAAATTTGACAGATTTAAACTTGGGGTACAATAAAATTAGTGATATTAGTGCACTATCAGAATTAACAAATTTAAAAGAATTAGATTTACAAAGAAACAAGATTACTGATATTAGTGCATTATCAGAGTTAACTAATTTAACTAGTTTGAATTTAAGCCATAATGAAATTAATGACATTAATGCATTATCAAAATTAATAAAATTAACTAATTTAGATTTATGTGATAATAAAATTAGTGATATTAGCATATTGTCTAATTTAATAGACTTGACAAAATTAGGTATTTCATATAATGAGATTGATAATATTACACCATTATCTGGATTAACAAAACTGACTTATTTAGCTTCAAAAAGTAATAAAATAAATGATATTAGTATATTGACCCAATTAATAGATTTAGAATATTTAGATTTAAGTTATAACAATAGAATTGATGATATTACTGTATTGAACGAGTTAATCAATTTAAAAGAATTAAATTTAAATTATAATAATATTGATGATATTAGTTCATTAACGGATTTAATATCTTTAGAATATTTATATTTGGATTTTAATAAAATTAGTGATATTAGTGCACTATCAAAATTAACAAATTTAAAAGAATTAGATTTAGATGCCAATGAAATTAGTAATATTAGCCCATTGGAAAACCTATCTAATTTAATAAAATTATATTTAATGGGTAATAAAATTAACGATATTACTGTATTAGAAAATATGAAAGATTTATCATATTTAAATCTAGAAAATAATAATATTGATAATATTAATTCTTTGTCAAAATTAACAAAATTAGAATATTTAACTGTATACGAAAATAATATTAGCGATATTAGTCCATTAGAAGGATTAACTAATTTAATAGGATTAAGTTTAGGAAATAATAAAATTACTGATATAAATTGTGTTAAAAACTTAATTAATTTAGAAGAATTATTTGTACCTGAATGTGAGATAACAAATGCAGAAGCAATTAGTAATTTGTACAAGTTAAAATCTTTAAATATAAGTGGAAACAAAATATCTGATATTAGTTGCTTTGATAAGCTAGCTAATCTAGAAGAAATATGTATAGGAAATAACTATATTAATGATATTAATGTTATTGATAAATTAAAATGTGATTTTAAAGAAACGAGCTGGTATAGACCGAGTGGTTTAGGAAAAGTAGGGCGTGGTATGAGTAACATTCAAGAATTAACAACAACAGCAATAGAAGGACAAACAAGGGAAATAGAATTACCACCAATATTTATACAAGCAAAGGATGAAAACAGTAAAGCCTATACAGAAGAAGAGTTTACATTAAAAAATTGTACATTAAGTGATGATGGAACAAAAGTCACATTAAATGAGGGAGTGCAAGAGGCAAGTATAAAAATAAATGGTGGAAAACTTAGTGATTCAACTCTTACAATTACAGTATTACCAATAACATTAACATCAGAAACATATACAGTAGAAGAAACAAGAGTAAGAAAATTACAACCAGAAACAACTGCAGAGGAATTTAAAGAAAATATAGAAACAAATGCAGATATAATAGAAGTATATAACAGTAAAGGAGAGAAATTAGAAGAAACTGATACAATAGAAACAGGGGCAGTTTTAAAGCTAAACAATATAAAAAGTTATACATTAATAGTATTGGGAGATGTAAACGAAGATAGTAAAGCAGACTTCAAAGATATACTATTAATAAACAAACATAGATTAGACAAAGTGAAACTAGAAGAACCATATTTAACAGCAGGAGATGTAAATGGAGATGGCAAAGTAGATTTTAAAGATATATTACAAATTAACAAATACAGATTAGGAAAAATAAATAGTCTATAATATTACAATTATATTACATTTAAAATAAATACTTGTTTTTATTATAGTGAAAAAGTATAATAAAAGTATAAAGTGTTAAATTTAGGAGGAAAACAAATGAAAAAACGAATAATAGCAATTTTATCGATTATATTTCTTATATTAGGAATAATGCTTTCAATATATGCAGCAGATTATGCTGGAGGTGAAACGTCAGCAACTGGTGTATTAATAATGACAGATGCGACAGAAGTAAATCCGGGAGATACATTCACAGTAACGGTTTCAGCAAATTGTGAAGATGGAATTAATGGCTTAACAGGTAATTTAAACTATGATGCAAATCAGTTAGAGTTAGTTTCAGCAAAAGCAGCAGATACTGAAAAATGGTCTAGCTTGGGACAGAATTCAGAAGGAAGTGTTGAAATAGCGATTATTGCTAATACAGCTGATATAAAATCAGGAGATATATTTAAAGTAACATTTAAAGTAAAAGAAAGTGTTGAGATAGGAACTACTATAAAAGTAACTCCATCAGATATAGTATTAGATACTTTATCAGAAACAGATTCTGAATATAAAGCAAATTTAAGTGCTATAGAAATTAAAGTTAAAGGAAAAGAAGCTAATAAGCCAAATCAAACAGATAATACAACAAAAGAAAATGAAATAAAATACGAAAACATTGTAGAAAAAAATGCTGCAAAATCAACAGCAAAAACAATGCCTTACACAGGAACAAATATGTTAACACTAATGCTTGTATTTGGTGTAGGAATAATATCTGTAATTTTATATGTTCAATATAGAAGATATAAAGATATATAAATAAAAAGTATATAAAAAGTAAGAGATGGATATTTTGAATACCCATCTCTTAAAATTTTCTCTATTTATCAAAATCTACTTTAACATTTTTTCTAGCTTCTTCACTTTCTGCTTTAAACAATTCTTCTGGTTTAAAATTAAACATAGAAGCTATTATGTTAGAAGGAACAACTTCTAATTTTGTGTTATACATTGTAACACTGTCATTATAGAATTGTCTTGAGAATGATATTTTATTTTCTGTATTTTGTAATTCTTGTTGTAATTCAGAAAAGTTTTGATTTGCTTTCAAATCTGGATAATTCTCGGAAACTGCCATAATTGTTTTTAAAGCTCCTGAAAGTTCATTGTTAAGATTTGCTTTCTCTGCAACAGAAGAAGCACCGGCCCATGATGTTCTAAGTTCTGCAACTTTTGTTAAAACTTCATCTTCATGTTTCATATAAGCTTTTACTGTTTCTACTAAATTTGGAATTAAGTCAAATCTTCTTTGTAATTGAACATCAATTTGACTCCATGAATTTCTTACTTTTTGTCTTAATCTAACTAAATTATTGTACATACTAATTACAACTAAAATTAATAATACAATAATAATTAATGCTATCCACATACTATTAACCTCCTATATATTTGTTTTATATAAGTATTATATCACAGCAAAAAAACTATAGCAATAAATTATAAAGTAAATCTATATATTTAAGATAA
Source organism: uncultured Clostridia bacterium (assembly GCA_947627415.1). Taxonomy (GTDB): domain Bacteria; phylum Bacillota; class Clostridia; order TANB77; family CAG-508; genus CAG-452. The sequence goes on from CANQVU010000011.1 coordinate 15,164, forward strand.
TAGGAATATTTTGGTACAAGCAGCATATAATAAATTAAGGGATATTTTAAGAAAATTATTCCAAATTTGACAAAACTTTCTATAAATGCTATAATATAAAAGATCGCTTGAAGGAGGGATTTATGAAAAAAGTAAAAAATACATCTATATCTTACAGAAAAGTCATAGCAATAAGTGTAGTTTTTATATTAATTTTAGGAATATCAGTAATTGCTGGAAATGCAAAACTTAACAACGTTAAAATTAAATTTTCAAATAATCATGAAATTACAGTTTTAACATCAAAAACAAAAATATCAGAAATATTAGAGGAAAATCATATAATGTTATCGTCAGATGAAACAGTAATACCAAGTGCAGAAGAAGAGATAACAGATACAAATACAATTGTAATTACAAAAGTAGGAAATGAGCCTACAAAAATAGCTGAGGTATCAGAAGAAGAGTTAGATAATAATATAGAAGAAATTACTGAAAATTATTCAAATATCACAGAAGAAATTATTACTGTAGAAGAAGAAATACCATTTGAAACAATAACAAAAGATGTATCTAATGGAAGTGAAAAAACAAATAGAGTAATACAAGAAGGAAAAAATGGTATTAAAGAAGTTACTTATAAAGTAAAATATAAAGATGAAAAAGAAATTGAAAGAATAGAATTATCATCTAAAGTAATTAAAGAACCAGTAAATAAAATAGTTCAAATTCAAACAAAAGTAACATCAAGGAGTGGTGGAAGACTTGGAAGTGGATCTGCCTTAGTATACCAGCAGTATGCAGCAACAGTATGTCGTTCTTATGGTTGGTCAGAAACAGATGTTGAATGTTTAATTAGTTTATGGAACAAAGAAAGTGGATGGAATCCATATGCATATAATGCATCATCAGGAGCATATGGTATACCACAAGCATTGCCAGGATCTAAAATGGCATCAAAAGGATCTGATTACCAGACAAATTATCAAACGCAAATAAATTGGGGATTAAGTTATATTAGTTCTAGGTACGGTAATCCTCAGACTGCATGGGGACATTGGTTATCAACAGGATGGTATTAAAATAGATTAAATATATGAAAATTATTGAGTAAATAAAAGCAAGACAAAGGGGTAAAGCCTATTTTGTCTTGCTTTCACTCTTTTCTTTTTTTTCTTTTTTTGGACGGACTAGATTTGGTCTTTTTTCAAAAAAGACCAAATCTAGTCCGTCCAAAAAAAGAAAAAAAGATTCCCATTGTAAAAAGGCTATATATATGATATAAATAAATTATTAATTATATAAGGAAGGTTTTAATGGAAGCACAAGAGAGAATAAAGAAAGAAAAAGGAACATCTTTTATGAAGAATGTGGCAATGTTAATGATTGCCCAAATTTTGATAAAAGTATTAGGTTTTGTATACAGATTAGTAATAATAAATGTAGAGGGATTTGGAGATATTGGTAATGGATATTATGATGCAGGATATACAGTATATTCATTATTATTAACACTATCATCAGTTGGAATCCCTACAGTAATCTCAAAATTGGTATCAGAGAGGGTTGGAATAGGTGATCATAGAGGTGCATATAGGATTTTTAAAGTATCATTAAAGATATTTACTGTTATTGGAGCATTTTTCTCAATTGCTTTGTTTTTAGGAGCAGATTTAATTGCAAGTAAAATCTTAAATGTGCCAGATGTAAAATATGTTTTAATGGTTTTAGCACCAGCTATAATGTTCGTTGCTTCTTCTTCTGTAATAAGAGGATATTTTGCAGGACTTGGTAGTCAAAAAGCAACAAGTGTATCACAAACATTAGAACAATTTTTTAATTGTGCGCTAACAATAACATTTGTATATGCATTAGTAGGAAAAGACCCAGCTATAATGGCTGCTGGCGGAAATGTTTCTACAACACTTGCAATAATAATTTCTTTTACATACTTATTTATTTTTTATAAAAGAAGAAAGAAAGGAATAATGATTGATTGCGAAAATCAAACAGTTCCACAAGAAGATAAAACAGCTGGAAAACTTATAAAAACAATATTTGCAATATCAATACCAATGACGATTGGATCGTTAATATCAGTTATTAATAATATGATAGACACAGTAACAATAAGTAACTGTATACAAACTGCATTTTCTAGTACAATCAGTGTAAAGGCAGATTTGGAAGCAAAAGCAATGGAATTATCAGGATTATTATCAAAGGTAGTTACAATAATACATTTACCACTTGCAATAACGGGAGCATTTTGTACAGCACTAGTTCCAGCAATTTCATCAGCCATATCAGTAAAAGATTATAAAACAGTTAATAAAAGATTAACATTTTCATTTTTTGCATCAATACTTATAATAATGCCTTGTACAGCAGGATTGATTGCACTAGGCCATCCAATATTACAATTAATATATCCAGCAGCATCAAATGGTACAAACATATTAGCATTAAGTACTATTACTATGATATTTGTATCAATAAATTATGTTGTAGAAGGTGGATTATATGGATTTGGAAAAGTTCATATTCCAGCCATTGCGTTAGGAATAGGTGCAATCATTAAATTAATAATGAATATAGCATTGATTAGTAATCCAAATATAAACATATTAGGTGCAGTAATTAGCTCAATTGCATGTCAAGTTATACTATTTGCTATTTGTATGTATTACTTAAATAAAGAGATAAAATTACAAATGAATGCTAAAGATCACATATTTAAACCAATATTTGCTTCTGCAATTATGGGAGTTATTGTTTATTTTGTATATAGATTATTAATAAATATAACAGGTAATGCTATATCAACAGTTGCATCTATATTAGTAGGAGTAATTGTATATATAATTTTAGTGCTCTTTATGAAAATGCTTACAAAAGAAGATATATATATGATACCATTTGGAACTAAAATATATAACGCTTTAGTTAAACTAAAAATTTACAAGGAATGATAAATTGTTGTTTGAGCGTCCGGACGTGAGGAAAAAATTTATTTCGCAGAAATGGAATTTTTTCCTCCGTCCTAGTGAATTGGTGGAAATTCAGGGCAGTCCCCTTTTTTCCCTTTTGGAAAAAAAGAGGAACAGTCCCTAGAATTCCCCTCATACAAACAAATTACAATTTATCTAAATAAAGGAGAGAAAATGAAACTAGTATCTTGGAATGTAAATGGATTAAGAGCTATATATAAAAAAGGATTTATTGATATATTTAAAAGCTTAAATGCAGATATATTTTGCATTCAAGAGACTAAAATGCAGGAGGGACAGATTGAATTAGATTTAGACGGATATTACGAATATTATAATTACGCTGAAAGAAAAGGATATTCAGGAACTGCTATATTTACTAAAAAGAAACCGATAAATGCTACATACGGAATAGGAAAAGAGAAACATGATAAAGAAGGAAGGGTAATTACATTAGAATTTGATAAATTTTATATGGTAAATTGTTATACACCAAATTCTGGTCGTGAACTTGCAAGATTAGGTTATAGAATGGAATGGGAAGAAGAATTTAGAAGTTATCTAAAAATATTAGATAATAAAAAACCAGTAATAATTTGTGGAGATTTAAATGTTGCACATAATGAAATAGATTTAAAAAATCCAAAATCAAATAGAAAAAATGCTGGTTTTACAGATGAAGAAAGAGGAAAGATAGATATACTTTTAAAATCAGGTTTTACAGATACATTTAGAAAAATGTATCCTGAAAAAGAAGGATGCTATACTTGGTGGTCATATATGTTCAGCGCAAGAGCAAATAATGCTGGATGGCGTATTGACTATTTTCTAGTATCTGATAGAATAGAAGAAAAAATAAAAGATGCTTACATATACTCGGATATAATGGGAAGCGACCATTGCCCAGTAGGATTGGAGATAGGAGAATAATATGAAAGAAAAAAGAGTTTGGACAAAGTGGCTATATTGGTTTACATTTGCAGTAGCAGTAATATTTGTTTATAAAACATTAGATAATTTTAATGATATATCAATAGGTATTGGAAAATTAATATCAATTTTAATGCCATTTTTTATGGGAATATTACTTGCTTATATATTTTACATACCATGTAGGCAAATCGAAAAATTATATAAAAAAATAAAGCCTAAATTTATAAAAAAGAGAGCAAGAGGATTATCTGTAATTAGTGTATACATATTAGCAATATTGATACTAGCAATAGTTATAAACATATTAATTCCAGCACTTTCTAAAAGCATAATGGATTTAGCAAATAATTTGCCAACATACTATCAAAATGCTATAAATTTTGTTAACAATATGCCAGAAGATTTACTTATTAAAAAAGAAAGTGTTCAAGAAATTATAAATAGTCTGCAAAAGATAGATATAACAAGCATAATAAATTTAAATAACATATCAGATTATATAAAGGGTGTTATGGGAGTAGCAACTACAATATTTAGTGTATTTGTGTCAATAATAATGTCTATATATATCCTATTAGAAAGAAGAGAAATATTAAAATTTATAAAAAAAGCTGCAAGAGCATTATTTAAAGAAGAAACATGTAAGGCACTTGATAATTACTTTATTAAAGCAAATGACATATTCTTTAAGTTTATATCAAGTCAAATACTTGATGGAATTATAGTAGGCATAATTGTTTCAATAGCAATGTGGATATTAGGAGTAAAATATTGGGTATTACTTGGATTTATGATAGGATTATTTAATGTAATACCATACTTTGGAGCAATAATAGCAGTAACAATAGCAACATTAATTACAGTACTTACAGGTGGATTTACTAAAGCTATATGGATGCTAATAGTGGTAATAATAATTCAACAATTAGATGCAAATATAATAAATCCAAAAATTATAGGAAATGCATTAAAATTAAGTCCAATACTTGTAATATTCTCTGTAACAGTATTTGGGGCATATTATGGAGTGCTAGGTATGTTTTTAGCAGTACCATTGATTGCCATAATAAAAATATTAGTTAATGATTTTATAGAATTTAGAATAAAGAAAAAAGGATATGAACAGAAAAACAGATAGAAAATAATAATAAAAATTCCAGTGATTTATCACTGGAATTTTTATTATTAAGCACATACATTAAAAGCTTATTTATTAAATTAGCTAAATATAGCACCAAATGCACCGAAAACACCGATAGATGCAAGACCCATTATAATACCAGCTAGAACCACCCCAGCAGTAACAGCTAAAATGCTCTTTTTAAAATCCATATTTAAAAGACTTGCTGCAAGAGTCCCTGTCCAAGCACCTGTTCCAGGGAGTGGAATTCCTACAAATAAAAACAAAGCAACATATAAACCTCTACCTGTTTTAGACTGCAAAGTTTTTCCTGCTTTTTCGCCTTTTTCTAAACAAAATTTAAAAAACTTTCCTATAAATTTTTTATCTGATCCCCAGACCAAAAGTTTTCTAGCAAAAAAGAAAATGAAAGGTACAGGTAGCATATTACCAATAATACAAACAATATAAAGTGGTAATAAGTCTAGAGGATTTCCAAGAAGTGGACTTAAACCAATAGGTACTGCTCCCCTAAGTTCAATTAATGGAATCATAGAAACAATAAAAACTAATAAATATTTAAGTACAATATTACTAATCATATCTAATCTCCTTATAAATTAAATCTTAAATATTTTATATTATATATTAAAAAAAGTCTATACTTAAATTATATTTTATAATTTGCAATGAACCTCCTCCCTATAGAACACCTAATTACAAGCAAATATTAAATTATTGGAATAATAGAATTTTTGTGATATAATATAAAAATAGGAGATAAAAAAATGAGTTATATAGAGTTAAAAAATGTTGTGAAAACCTATAATAATGGGGCTGTAAGAGCAGCAGATGGAATTTCTTTTGAGGGAGAAAAGGGAGAAATAATAGTAGTTGTTGGACCAAGTGGAGCTCGGTAAGACCACAGTTTTAAACTTAATTGGTGGAATGGACAGTGTAACTGACGGAAAAATAATAGTAGATGGAAAAGATATAAGTAAATATAATGAAAGAAAGCTTACTACATATAGGAGAAATGATATAGGTTTTGTCTTTCAGTTTTATAATTTAATTCCAAATCTAACAGCAAAAGAAAATGTAGAACTTGCAAGTCAAATATGCAAAGATGCATTAGATCCAGAGCAAGTACTAAAAGATGTTGGATTAGAGAAAAGAATGAATAATTTTCCAGGTCAACTATCAGGAGGAGAACAACAAAGAGTTGCAATAGCAAGGGCAATAGCTAAAAATCCAAAACTTCTTTTATGTGATGAACCAACAGGGGCATTAGATTACAATACAGGAAAAGAGGTATTAAAAGTATTACAAAATACAGCAAGAAACAAAAATATAACAGTTATAATAATTACACATAACCAAGCAATAACACCAATGGCAGATAGAATAATAAAAATAAAAAATGGAAAAGTAAGTGAAAACAAAATAAACCAAAACCCAATTTCTATTGAACAAATAGAATGGTAAGGAGAAAATGGAGAATTCGCTCATTTTAATAGATTTAATAATATAAAAGATATATTAAATTAAGCAAAAGGAGGGATTAAACAGATGGACATTATACAAAAATTAGAGAGATATATAAGGGAAAATCCAAATTTATTAAATAATGAAGAAAAAAATAAAATAAGAAAGGAATTATTTGAATATGTAAAAGAACCTAAACAAATGATAGATGATCTTTTACAAGAATTTTTTATTTACAGCGGTATAATGGAACCTTATGAGAATGAATTTTTGAAATACATTATTGAGCGTTACCCAGTAAAAGAATTTCCTAAAGTTCTTGAAATTGCTACAGGGAAAACGTGTAGCCTAGCTCAAAAATTAAAACAGAATGGTTATAAAGTTACAGCTATGGACCCAAATATAAGAATTTCATCAAGTGATTCAAGAGTAAAGGGTATAAAATTGTTAAAGAGAAGATTTACATTAGATTTTAGTGTATTACCATATAATATTGTTATAGGGTATAATGCATGTCCTGTTGCAGGGACTCTATTAAAAATAAAAGGGAGACCTACAGTATTTACTATATGTGATGCACCAGAAACAGATGGAAAGCTAGATATAGGAGTAGATATAAGTTCAAAAAATGAGTTTATAGCTGAGCTGGAAAAAAGAAATGGAAGTATAAAGAAAGTAGGAGAATTAACAATAGTTGACAATTCAAGAATATTAGAAATTAATGATATGTCTTATCAAAGATAAGATATAAAAAATGTAATAATTTTTGCTTTATAGTCATTAGATATTATAATAAATTTATAAGGAAGGAGAAATTCGTATAATAAAACATATATTTATACGGAATAAGTAATGAAGAAGGCATATTTAAAAGATGTTATAAGAGAAATAAAAAGAACAAGAAAAAGATTTATCTCAATTATTGCAATTGTAATGTTGGGTGTTTCTTTTTATGTTGGAATAAATACTGCAAGTCCAGATATGCTTGATACATATAACAAATATATGAATGACTATAATATGTTTGATCTAAATTTAATTTCAACAGTAGGGTTTAATAAAGATGATATAGATGTTTTAAAAAGTATAGATAAATTTGATTATATTGAGCCTTCTAAATCTATAAATGTAGTTATAGAAGAAGAGGAAAAAGAAGAAGTTTTAAATGTAATTTCCATGCCAAAAGAAATAACAGATAAAACAATAAATGAAGTAGAATTAGTGGATGGAAATTATCCAAACAAAATAAATGAAATTGTTTTAGATAATAAATTGGCCGGGCAGTATAAAATAGGAGATAATGTAAAATTTATAGGAACTGATACTGATTTAAAGGATACATTTAAAGAAACTGAATATACAGTTGTAGGGTTTGCAAACACTCCATTATATATCGCTTTGACTAGAGGTACTACTAATCTTAGTAATGGAACAATTTCTGGATTTGCTATAATATTAGAAGATGCATTTTCTATGGATGAATATACAAATATATATGCTAGAATAGATACAGAAAATAAAAATAGAACATCTGATGAGTATCTAGATGAAATAAAAAATATCCAAACAGAAATAGAGGAAAAAACAAACAAACTTGCAGATGACAAATATACAAAACTATATAACGAAGCAAACAAAAAAATAGATGATGCAAAAAAAGAAGTTCAAAACGGAAAAGATGAATTAATTGATGCAGAAAATAAGTTAGATAATGCAAGAAAAGATTTAAATTCTGCAGAAAAAGAATTACAAACACAAAAACAAAATTATAATAAGCAAATAAGTGAGTATCAAAATAAAATAAATGAAGGAGAAAACGAACTTAAAAATACGAAAACTTTGCTAGATAAAAAGCAAAAGGAAATTAATGAAGGATTAGATAAAATAAATGCAGAGGAACAAAAATTATTAGGGGCTGAAAAAAAGGCTTTAGCAGGAACAGAAATAAAAGATTTAAATACATATTTAGAATTTTTAGAAAGTGTTTCAGCACCACAAGAAATAATAGATAATATAAAAATGCTAATTCAAGGTAAAACAGAAGTAGAAAATCAAAAACAAGTTTTGCAAAATTACCAGAAGGAGTTAGATTTAGGATTAACTGAGTATAATAAAGGAGTGCAAACTTTAAATTCACAAAAACAAGAATTAGCAAACACTATGAAAACTACTCAATCAAAATTTAAAACTGCAGAAAATGATATAAATAATGGATGGACTGAACTTAAAGAAAACGAGAGAAAATTTGAAGAAGAAAAGCAAAATGCTTTAAAAGAGATAGAAGATGCAGAAAAAGAAATTTCAGATAGTGAGAAAAAATTAAAAGATTTAAGTGTAAAAATATATGTACTTAATTTAGAAACAAATGAAGGATATAGTTCATATAAATCAGATTGTGAAAGTGTAAAAACAATAGGAAAAGTATTCCCAATAATATTCTTTTTAGTTGCTGCATTAGTATCACTTACTGCAATGACAAGAATGGTAGAAGAAAACAGGGGGAACATAGGAACATATAAATCACTTGGATATAATAGAATAAAAGTTGCAACAAAATACATAATATATTCTACTTCGGCAACTTTAATGGGAATAGTATTAGGAACAGTTGTAGGTTCATACACTCTTCCTTGGGTAATTGCTACAGCTTATGGAATATTATATAATACTATGCCGATAGTTTTGATGAGTATAAATATGGAATATTCATTAACAGCAGGTGTTTGCGCATTTGCTTCTACAACAGTCGCTACAATGTTTGCATGTTACAAAATTTTAAGAGAAACACCGGCAAAATTAATGAGACCAAAATCTCCAAAAGAAGGTAAAAAAATATTTTTGGAAAAGATTCCATTTATCTGGAAACACTTATCTTTTACAAAAAAAATAACTGCAAGAAACGTGTTTAGATATAAAAAACGTTTATATATGACAGTAATAGGAATTGCAGGATGTACAGCATTAATATTCACAGGATTTGGCTTAAGAGGTTCTATATCTTCAATAGTTAATAAGCAATATGGGGAAATAAGAAAATATGATTTTGAAATTGTATTAAAAGATGAATTAAATAATAATCAAGTTTCTAAATTAAATGAATATATAGAAAATAGCGGATATAATACAGAATATACATATTTAAGGCAACAAACAAATGATGTTGAAGCAAATGGCAATAAGCAAAATGTTTATATATTAGGAATTAGTAATCAAGAGGAATTTGAAAAATTTGTTGCAGTGCAAAATAGAAAGACTCAAGAAAAATTAAATTTAACTGATGATGGAGTTATAATTACAGAGAAACTAGCTAAACTTTTAAATGTAAATATCGGTGATGAAATAGCAATAAAAGTAGATGATGAAAAATATAAAAATGTTAAAATAGCATCAATTGCTGAAAATTATATATATCACTATATTTATATGAATAAAGCAGTATATGAAGAAACCTTTGACGAAGAATTAATTAATAATCACATATATTTGAGTATGAATGAAGACTTAAGTAAAGAAGCAGAAGAGCAAATATCAAAGCATTTGTTAGAAAGTGATGATATATCACAAGTATTAAAAATAAGTAGTATTAGTGATAGCTTTAATGATATGATAAAAAGCTTGAATATAGTAGTTGTTGTACTAATTGTCTGTGCAGCTTTGCTTGCACTTGTAGTATTATATAACTTAAATAGTATAAACATAGAAGAAAGAAAAAGAGAACTTGCAACAATTAAGCTACTGGGATTTTATAACAGAGAATTATCTAGTTATGTATTTAGAGAAAATATTATACTTACAATTATAGGTGGAATTTTAGGCTTGATACTAGGAGTATATTTAAATTTCTTTGTAATATCAACTGCTGAGGTAGATATGGTTATGTTTGGAAGAGAGACAACGGTTTTAAGCTATGTTCTTGCATTTTCAATTACAATAGTATTTGCTACATTAATTAATTTAATGATGAATAAAGAATTAAGAAAAATAAATATGATAGAAAGTTTAAAAAGCGTAGAATAAAAAATGGATTTTGGGCAATGCCCAAAATCCTAATTAAATATTATTACTAACATTTTCAATTTGTACTGTATTGTTATCAGAAGCTGTTTTTTGAGAAGTAAATGAATTTGCAATATAACCTGCAAAAAAACCTACTAAAAATACTATAATAACTAAAAGGGTAAATTTAATACTTTCTTGTTTTTCATATATTTCCTTATCATAAACTTTCACTATAGCATCACTCCCTTTTAATTAATATACATATATTATATATTATTACGCCGATACTTTCAATAAAAAAATAAAATAAATTATTATATAATTTATTTTATTTTTTAATAGTAAAATAATATGTAAATTTGAATATAAACAAATTAGTAATAATTATTGCCAAGGAAATTACTGAGAATTTATAATAAAAGAAATGAAAAACAATAAGACAAAAAAAGTGAGAATAAAACAAAAGAAGGAGATAAGAAACAAATGAAAAAACAAATGTTGAAAGAAAAACAAAAAACATGTAACAAATCAAATGCAAATAATGTAGGGGCAATCCTTGTGTCTGCCCGAAAAAATAAAATCATTGCAAACGCTGTAGGGGTCGCACCCTTGGGCGACCCGCACTTCGAAAGAAATTCTAAAAAAACTTCAAAGGCATACTTAAACCCAAATTACAAATTCCAAACTCTAACTTCCAATGTCAGAGGAATTACCCTAATAGCCCTAATAATCACAATAATAGTAATGCTAATATTAGTAGGAGTAACAATAAATGTAGCGTTAAATGGAGGACTATTTAGTAAAGCAAGAGAAGCAAGAGAAAATACAGAAATAGCACGAGATGGAGAACTACAATTATCAGAAGGAAAGATTAATGTAGATGATAAAGTATATAACTCTGTGGAGGAATATATTGAAATAGGAGGAATAGATTTAGTAAAACCAACGAATTCTGATATAGGAAAATATGTAGAATATGGTATAGACTTAAATGGAAATGGCAATAAAAAGGATGACTGGAGAGTATTCTATGTAGATGATAATGGAAATACGTTTATAATAGCAGCAGATTATGTAGTAGGAGATAAATGTAGTGAAGTAAAAACTGCGATAGAAACAAATTCACAAATGTTTGAAAGTAGAGTAACTGGTGGATACGACAAATTTTGTTATGTGTTTTCTAATAAAACAAATTACAATTGTTATGACGGTCATAATACTACAGTTGAAAATGAAAATACTATAAGTAAAAAACAATGTTCATATCCAGAACTATTTATGGCAACAGGATATTATTGTTCAGACCATGTTGGTGCAGATGGGAAAAATGAAAATATTAATTCAAGATATGTAAGTACTTTACTATGTTCAGATAATTGGAATCCACTTGTAGATAAAAAATACGGAGCAAGTTATGCAATAGGAGGACCAACTATTGAAATGTGGGTAGCAAGTTGGAATGAAAAATATGGAAAAGACAAAGATAAATATGGAATAACATTATATGCAAACGGAAATAATAATGATACATCTGAAACTGGTTACTATATAGGAAATAGCGAGAGTACAACAGATTCGTATTGTAGTGTATCAAGATGTTCAAATGGAACAAATGATACACTATATTTCCCACACGATTCAGCTAACTTAGATTCAGACGGAGATGGTGAAGCGGATGGAGCATGTAGTGGATACTGGCTTTCGTCCCCTTCTGCAAGAGGCAATGATTATGTAATGCACGTTCAATGGTGCTGGGTAATTACCGATACGTACCCTGATGTCAGCGGATTTGATATGCAAGGACTTCGCCCTATAGTTTGTCTACCATATGGTGTTAAATTAGCAGAAAACCAGAATTTTTAAATTGAAGATTGCTTTTTGAATTATGTATGGTATAATATAAGCAACTTAATTTTTTCTAAGTTATGGTTTCTTCCATAAACAATAATTTGTTAGGAGGCGAAATAGTGAAAACTATGAGCAGAGAAAAAGCCAAGGTTTTGATTGAACTATCATCGACTGTTGAAGAGGCCGATGAAGCAATTGAAGAATATTTAGGAGATGATAAAACTCTTAAAGAAAAAATGGCTTTTTTGCATGGAATGTTTGACTTCGAGGTTGTTGGACATCCTGAACAGGCTGACAATATGACATATTATAGCATATTGAATGCCATTATTAATGCCAAATACGGTATGTAAAAAGTGCTCCGGTATATCCGGAGCATTTTTATAATTAAAATTTTATAATAAATTTGCTTATTTATTTTTACTTAAGAGATTATTAATTTAAATCAAAATAATTTACAAACATAAAAAAAAGATATATGATTAAAATCAAAGGAGAATTTTATGAAAAAACTAAGTTTACTATTTTATTATATTTTATTTATAATATATGAAGAATTAGTATTATCTTGTCTATTGTTCAAAATATTTCCAACAAGTATTTGGTTAATAATATTGTTCTCTATACCAATAGCAATAGTGCTTAATATATTTTCAAGTATATTTAAAACTAAGACAAACAAAATTATAACATATGGTATAACAATATTTATTGTAATATTATTCGGGGCACAAATTGTGTATTATAGCATGTATGAATCAATACTTTCATTTTATTCAATATTAAATGGTGGGCAAGTTACAGAATTTATGGATGTAGTATTTGACATGATTTTAAGAAATTGGTACGGAATATTGCTATTTGCTTTGCCAATTATTGTGTTAATAGTATTACATAAAACTAAAGTAATTGATTTTGAAAAAAGAAATTTAAAAGAAACAGCTATAAAAGTAGGAGTATTAGTATTAGTTCAAATTGTAGCAATACTATGCGTAAATTTCATTAGAGTAGATGATATATATTCAAATAAAAATTTATATTACAATACCCATGTACCAAAACTCACTACACAAAGAATGGGATTTTTAACTGCAATGAGACTAGATTTTCAAAGATTTGCATTTGGCTTTGAAGAAAAATTATCTGTAAGTGTGTCGTCAAATTTAGATAATAACGCTCAAGAAGAAAAATACAATGTAATAAATATAGATTTTGACAAACTAATTCAAGAAGAGCAAGATAAGACGATTAAAGAGATACATCAATATTTTGCAAATGAGCAACCAACTAATAAAAATCAATATACTGGAATATTTAAAGACAAAAATCTAGTAGTATTAGTTGGAGAATCTTTTAGCTCACTTGCAATAAGAGAAGATTTAACACCAAATTTATATAAACTATATAATGAAGGATTTCAATTTGATAATTTCTATACACCAATATTTCCAGTAAGTACAGCAGATGGAGAATATATGACAGATACTTCTCTTATACCAAAAGAAGGAGTATGGAGTTTTAAAGAAATTGCCGGAAACTATATGCCATATTCATATGCTAATATATTTGAGAAGTTAGGATATACATCAAATGCTTATCACAATCATACTGCAACATTCTATGAAAGAGACAAATATATTAATACTATGGGATATGATTCATATTTAGCTGTTGGAACTGGATTAGAAGACAGGATGGATACAAGTAAATGGCCAAATAGTGACTACGAAATGATTGATGTAACAACAAATGATTATATAAACAATGATAAATTTTTAGCATATTATATGACTGTAAGTGGACATTTAAACTATACAAGAAGTGGAAATTCTATGGTACGAAAAAATTGGGATGCTGTAAAAGATTTACCTTATTCAGATAAAGCAAAGAGCTATTTAGCAGCAAATATTGAATTAGATAAAGCTGTGGGAGAGTTAATAAAAAACCTACAAGAAGCAGGTAAATTAGAAGATACAGTTATAGTAATTAGTGGAGATCATTACCCATATGGATTAACATTGAATGAAATAAATGAACTATCAACTTATGAAAGAGATGATACATTTGAAAAATATCATATGCCACTTTTAATTTGGAGTGGAAGTATGAAAGAACCAATAAAAGTTGATAAATTAGGAACGAGTATAGATATTTTACCAACAGTACTAAACCTATTTGGAGTAGAATATGACTCAAGACTATTAATAGGGAAGGATATTCTGTCAGATTCAGATCCACTTGTTATATTTTCTGACAGAAGCTTTATAACTGATAAGGGAAAATATAATGCAATAACGGGAGAATTTGTTCCAAATGATGGGGTAGAAATAGAGAAAGGATATGTAGAAAAAATAAACAAAATTATCTATAAAAAATTCCAAATGTCAAGATTAATATTAGAAAATGATTACTATAGAAAAGTGTTTTTAGCTGAGAATTAAATTGTTGCTTGTTTCATGTTCGAGGAATTCAGGACAGTCCCAAAAATACCCAAAATTGGTGACTTTTAGGGACAGTCCCTAGAATTCCCCTCACACAAACAAATTACAATTTATAAAATTCTTATTCAAAATAATCATGTTTATTTTTTTTATCTAGTTTAATGTAAACACTCAAATTATTTTGATTGTCGCAGGTAGCAAGAAATATTCTTTTTATATCATTGATTCCTTGCTTTTTTAAATTATTTTCTAACCAGTTAATATTATTCCCACTTTTTTCTAAATTTTCTTTTAATAACACTCCATCTAAAATAACATTATAAACAATGTTTTCTTCTTTTGGAGAAATATTTAAATCTTCAGGTGTTGCAGGACGTTTTAAAGTTTTAGGAAGGAAACTAATTCTTCCATTAGGCTCTAATATTGCAGTTTGAATGTCGCTTAAATTAAAATAGCCATTAATTCTGCATTCCATTAAAAAATCATTTAAATCTATTTTAGATGATTTAAAATTTTTTCTATAAAGCTTTCCGTTATCAAGAAGAATTTTTGCTCTACCAGTAAAAAATCTACGCATTTTTAAACTTTTACATGTTAAATATGAAATTAATACAGTAATTAATCCATAAACTATCATTGCAACAACAGGTTGCATAAAATCATTTTCTAAGGATGTAGACATTTCTGCTGCAATAGAACCAATTGTAATTCCTACAATGTAATCAAACATGGTGAGTTGTGACATTTCTCTATTTCCCATTAATTTAGTTAGTAAAAATAAGATTATTAAGGACCCAAGAGATAACGAAATAATTTTTATAATATCCAGATTAATTCCTCCTCCCATAAATATATTTTTTTCAAAAATTGTTAAAATATTCAATATATTGAAAAATAAGTAAAAATACAGTATAATACCAATTATAAAAAAGATATTGTAATTTATTTAATAAAAGAAGGAATAATATGAAATCAAAGTATGCAGATTTAAAACTTAATATAGATTTAAATAAAATAGAAGAAGCGGCTAACTGTATAAAACAAGGGGGAATAATCCTATTTCCAACAGAAACAGTTTATGGAATTGGTGCAAATGCTTTAAACAAAAACGCAGTGAATAAAATTTTTAAGGCAAAAGGTAGGGCATCTGATAATCCTCTAATTGTACATATTTGCAATTTAGATATGTTAAATGATTTAGTACAAGGAATTGGTGAAATTGAAGAAAAATTAATTAACAATTTTTGGCCAGGTCCTTTAACAATAATATTTAATAGAAAAGAATGTGTGCCAAATAATGTAACAGCAGGATTAGAAACAGTAGGAATAAGAATGCCAAGCAATAAAATTGCAAAAAAACTTATAGAACTTGCAAATTTACCAATAGCAGCACCAAGTGCAAATATATCAGGAAAACCTAGCGGAACAAAAATTGAAGATATAATAGATGAGCTTGATGGCAAAGTAGATTATATATTAGATGCAGGAATGGTTGATATAGGAGTAGAATCTACAGTTGTAAGAGTAGTAGAAAATAAAGTACACATACTAAGACCGGGGAAAATAACTGTTGAAGATATTAAAAAACTAGGTTTTGATGTAATAGTAGAAAAGCAAGTAATGGAAGAATGCTCTCCAAATCAAAAAGTAATGTCACCAGGCATGAAATATAGACATTATGCACCAAATACAAAATGTCTGTTAGTATATAGCGAAGATGAGAATAAAATGATAGAAGAAATTAATAGACAAATAAAAAATATAGGTAATGTATTAGTTTTAGGTAGGACAAGCCATTTAGATAAATACAATACAAATAATAAATTAGATATGGGGGAAAGCCTAGAAGATATAAGTAAAAATATATTTACCCTGCTTAGAAAAGTAGATAAATACAAAGTAAGTTTAGTAATAATAGAAGGCGTAAAAAAAGAAGAATTAGGTCTTGCAATAATGAATAGATTAATAAGAGCATGCGAGCATAATTATATAGAGGTGTAATTTAAAATATTATGCTTCAACATAATTTTATATAGTGGAATAAAAAACCGTTTAGTTAACACTCTTAACTAAACGGATAATTTAATTTAAACTATTTACTTCTCTTCTTTTCCATGTTCGATAGCCTTCTTTAAGTATCCCTGTAAATAAAAAGCTTTAATATACATTATTAAAGAGAATATTGTTGAAAGTATCGCTAAATAATATATATATTGATGAAATTCTGGAAGTTGTGGCAAACTATATTCAACATGACCAACTAATGTTCCATTCCAGTACTGGGTAAATAATGAGCATACAATCGCTATATAAAATAATACTGTTGCAAGTTTTCCATACCATTTACTAGATACTACGAGTTCCTTACCATAAAGGAAAGAAGCTCCAGATATCATTAAAAATTCTTTTATAATAACAATAACTATGATCCATATTGGAATAATTTTTTGTAAAGTTAAAGTTCCAAGTAATGCAACTTGAGTTGCCTTATCTGCTAAAGGATCCATTAATTTTCCAAAATCAGTTATAAAATTAAATTTTCTTGCTATATAACCATCAAGTACATCTGTAAATCCAGAAACTGTAAGTACTATTATTGCTGCAATATAATCATGCTCTAGTGCAAATGCTATAATTACTGGTATTAATAAAAATCGTATAATTGTTAAAATATTTGGTACTTGTTTAAACATAATTCCTCCATATATTATTTATTTTGCAGTAAAACTTAAATTTCCATTTTCTATATCAACAAAAATTGTTTGACAAGGCAATACTTCTGATTTTAATATCATATCAGAAATAGGATCTTCTACATATCGTTGAATTGCTCTCCTTAAAGGCCTTGCACCATATTTTAAATCAGTTCCCTTTTCCAATATGTAGTTTTTAGCTTCATTGGATACATCTAAACTAATATCTTTATCAGATAATGCCTTAGATGTAGATTTTAATAGTAAATCTATAATTTGTAGTAATTGATCTTTTGTTAAACTGTCAAAAATAACTATTTCATCTACTCTATTTAAAAATTCAGGTCTGAATATATCTTTTAAAGCAGTCTCAATTTTTCCTTTATCAAAACTTTGTTTCCCAAAACCTATTGAATTATTATTTAAATTAGAACCAGCATTTGATGTCATAATTATTATAGTATTTTCAAAACTTACTGTATTCCCTTGAGAGTCTGTAAGCTTACCGTCATCTAATATTTGTAGAAGAATGTTAAATACATCAGGATGAGCTTTTTCTATTTCATCTAAAAGAATTATTGAATAAGGTTTTCTTCTTACTTTTTCAGTTAATTGTCCTGCATCATCATAACCTACATATCCTGGAGGAGAACCAATTAATTTAGATGTTGAATGACTTTCCATATATTCAGACATGTCAACTCTAATTATTGAATCCTCACTTCCAAACATTTCATATGCAAGAGTTTTTGCAAGTTCAGTTTTTCCAACACCTGTTGGTCCAACAAATATAAATGAAGGTGGCCTTTTTGTACTTTGAAGCCCAGCTCTATTTCTTCTAATCGCACGAGATACAGCTTCAACTGCAACATCTTGACCTATTATCCTATTGTGCAAATTTTTTTCGAGATTTAATAATTTAACAGTTTCTGCCTCTGTAATTTTTTTAACAGGTATTTTTGTAGAATGCTCAATTACCTCAGCAATATCATTAACTGTAAGACTAGTCAATTTAAGCTTTTTGTTTAATTCTTCTATTCTTTCTAAGATATTACATTCTTCTGTTTTTAAATCAGCTGCCTTTTGATAATCTTCTATAGAATCAGATTCAACTGCTTCTTCTTTTTCTTCTTGAATTTTGGCAAGTCTATTTTTTAACACTTCGAGTTCATATAGTTCTTTATTATCCAAATTAATTTTTGAACAAGCTTCGTCTAATATATCTATTGCTTTATCTGGCAAAAATCTATCATGAATATATTTTTCAGACATTCTTACAGTTTGTGCGATTACATCATTAGAAATTTTTACTTTGTGAAAGTCTTCATAATATTTTTTTATTCCCTTTAAAATTTCAATAGTATCATCTATGTTAGGCTCTTCAACAATTACAGGTTGAAATCTTCTTTCCAGAGCAGAATCTTTTTCTATATATTTTCTATATTCCTTTAAAGTTGTAGTTCCTATCAATTGAATTTCTCCATTTGATAGAGAAGGCTTTAAAATGTTTGCAGCATTCATCGAATGTTCAGCATCACCTGCACCTATTATATTGTGAATTTCATCAATAACAAGAATAATATTACCAGATTGTTTACATTCATCAATCAGAGATTTCATTCTTCCTTCAAATTGACCTCTAAATTGTGTTCCAGCAATAACTGCTGTCATATCAAGTAAATATACTTCTTTGTTTAATAGTTTTGCAGGGACCTTTTTTTCAGCAATTTTAATTGCTAAACCTTGAGCAATAGCTGTTTTTCCAACACCTGGCTCACCTATTAAGCAAGGATTATTTTTAGAACGTCTATTTAATATTTGAATAACTCTTTCAATTTCTTTATCACGACCAATAACAATATCCAATTCATTTTTTCTAGCCTTATTTGTTAAATTAGTTCCATATATATCCAAAAAGCTTTTTTTCTTTTCTTTTGGTCTTCTTTCTGTTTTTACTTTTTTCTTTGAATTAGAAGATTCATCTTCTTGACCTTTTACTTCAGAAGATTTATTTCCAAACATATTAGAAAAAATAGAACCTAGAGGAATACCTCCATTTGCTTCTATATCATCTGGAGTTAAGTCATCTATATCCATATTTTCAGATATATCCTCAAATAAATTTTCAAATTGTTTTGACATATCATTTAATTCTTCTTCAGAAAGATTTGCTTGTTTTGCAAGTACTTCTAAAGGGTTAATGCCTTTTTCTTTTGCACAATTATAACAAAGCCCCTCCATAGAGCTTTTATTACCATCTATTTTTTTTGTAAAAATCACAGCCATATTTTTATGGCAATTTGAACATAACATATTTATCTCCTGCCTTTTACTATATAAGTATATCTATTATAATACATTAAATTTTGCTGATAGTCAAGAAACCGTAAGAAAAAGTTGAATCTATTTAATAATAATGTTATAATATAAAACTAAAGGAGAAACAAATGAGAAATTTCAAATATTTTTTAGTAAAAAACAAGATGATTATAATAATTACATCAATTGTACTAATATGCGCAATAGCAATAGCTATAGGAGTGTATGCACAGCTTACAAATAGAGGAGATATTAAATCAAAAGAACAAGATGAAAATTATGATTATGAAGATTTAGAAAGAAGTTTTGATGATATATTTACAAATACTATAAATAAAGAGGTAGATGCAAAGCAAGATATTAATTATGATGAAATAATATATTGCGTCTATAATATTGAAGAAGAAGAAGCTAATTATAATATTAAGGCAAAAATACCTTTATTTAAAATAGAAAATAATGTAACAAAAGAAATAAATAAAGAAATATATGATACATTCGCCAATACAATTATAAAAATTGTACAAAATTCTACAGCATATACAACATTTAATTTAGATTACGTAGTGTACGTTAATAATAATATTTTATCATTAGTGATTAGATGTAAATATAAAGACGCAAGTAATCCGCAAAGAAATATAATACAAACATACAATTATGATATGGATAATAATAGATTAGTTGATATAAATGAAATAATAGATTATAAGAACTTAAATAAAGAAGATATACAAAAAGAAGTTTTTGAAAAAATAAAAGAAGAAAATGCACAAATAAAAAATATTAGTGATCAGGGATATAATGTATATATTAGAGATGAAAATGACGATATATATAAAATAGAAAATACTCCAAATTATTTCTTAGGTAAGGATAATCATCTATATTTAGTATATGCCTATGGGAATAACAATTTTACAAGTGAAATGGACCTTGTCATATTTTAATGAATAATGAATAATTAATGATTAATTAAAAAGAGGTGTAATTTACTGCAGTAAATTACACCTCTTTTTATGACTAAGGTTTTTCACCTAAAGTTATTTTTACTTGTTTAGTTTCTCCATTTCTATATACATCAAGAGTAACTTCATCGCCAATTTTTTTCTTGTTTTTTATCTCATTTAATTCGTCCATTGTTTTGACTTGTGTGCCATCTATGGCTGTAATAACATCGCCTGATTTTAAATCAGAAGAGGATGCTGGACCATCAGAATTTATTTCTTGAATATATATTCCAGTAGGCAAGTTATAGTGTTTAGCATTTACTTCATCTAAGTCTACACCACCAATTCCTATATATGGTCTTAAAACTTTTCCTTTTTCTATTAATTGGTTATATATATCTATAGTATC
>CANQVU010000012.1 GCA_947627415.1 uncultured Clostridia bacterium
TGTCATGCATTTTTCAATGTACTAAAAAATTTTAATTTTTTTCTATTTTTCTATTGACATTCATATAGTTAGTCTACCTATGCTTCGCTACCTTCAGGTGTTCCACTTTCTGGTTTTTCTTTCTTTTCATCTTTCTTATTTTTTTCTTTTTCGTTATCTTCTTTTGGTTCTTCTTTATTTTCTTCTTCTTTCTTTTCTTCCCTTATTTTCTTTTGTTCTTCTACTATTTTTCCTACTTCTATTTGTTGCTTTATTAAGTCTGATTTTATCATCATCATTGCTGTAATAATATAAATATATGCAATTGCGTTATATGCTATTTCAAAATATTTTACGGTAAATCCTGTAAATAAATTTATAATAATGTATAACATATATAAAATAATTGAAAGTGTTAATGCATATACACTCATATTAAATACAGATTTATATCTTAATTTAACTCCAATTATCTTACTAAATAAATATCCTACAATTGATAATAATAACGTATCTAATAAAAATTGAATTAGATATGCAATATATAAATATACAAATGCTATTATTCCAAAAATAGCATATATTTTTGTCATGTTATTTCCATAGCAAAAATTTAATATAGATTCTTTGTTTATACTGTTTAAATCGTAATTTTGGCTTAATTGTTCATATGTTATACTTGTTTGAACATTATCTGCATCTTTTATTATTATCTTATCTTTTAATAAAGCAATTACTCTTTGATAGTCTCCTAACTCTGATACATCATTTAAGTTTTCCTTTTCACTATCTACAATAACTCCAAAATATCCGTTTTCATCACCTTTTACAACTTTATTATTTTCTCCATCCATAACTAATATATTATTCTGAAAACTAAAATCTGGAAATTCTTTTTGAAAATCTACTATTAAACCATTAGCTACATTAATAATTTTATATGTTAATGCAAGTGTTATTATAAAACTAAAAATAAGAACTAATTTCAAAACATATTTTATTGCAGTTGAGGTCTTCTCTTCTGCAAAAGTTTTATATTCATCAAAATTTACTACTGCCCTTTTTAATCTAACAAAAAATGGTATCTTTTTTGTTTCCATCTATATATACTCCCTTCTTATTTTTCCATCCACATGTAAAGGATTTACATCTAGATAAACAAAATCATTTATTTTTACATTAGAATCAGTTATATCTATTGCCAAATGATACATTCCTACTTTACCAATTACATTATATTTTTTATCATTTATAGTCACTTTTAAGTTATTCTTTTTTAAAAAACTTTTAATACTATGCGATAGTTCTCTTAATTTATCTACAAATCTAAACATATCTGTTTTCATAGTTATATTATATCCATCCATATATCCTACTTGAATAATGGCTACTTTAGTTTCTTTTTTTGTTTTATAACTATTTAAATATCCAATATTATATCCTTTAGGTACTGTTTTTATTTCTGTTATATTTGTTTTTAGACTTCCTATTTTTTTTAGTCCTACATTATTTTCTACATCTACTCTTCCTAAAAATGCCGACCCTATTCTTGCTCCATTCAAATGCATTTCAGGATAATTTAAAAATGCTGGTGAATTACAAATATGATAGTTTTTTATATCTATATCATTTAGTTTTAGTGCTTCTATTACATTTATAAATCTATTAAATTGTTGTATTGTCCATTTATCATTTTTGTAATATGCTAGTGAAAAATGAGAATACATTCCTTCTACAGATATGTTTGAAAGTTCCTTGATAGATTGTATAATTGTTTTTATATCATTGTATAAAAATCCATATCTTCCAAATCCTGTGTCTATTTTTATATGTGCTCTTATTTTTTTGTTTGTACTCTTTGAAATTTCTTTAACTACATTAGTTGCGTCAGCAGATCCAATTGTTATTATAATATCATTTTCTATTAGAGTTTCTAAATCTTCTTTAACACTTGTAGAAGACATCATTAGTATATCTTCTTTTATCCCAGCTTTTCTAAGAATAACTCCTTCTTCTACTGTTGCTACTGCTAAAATTTCTATTCCGTTATCTATTAAGAATTTAGAATACTCTAATAATCCCAATCCATATCCATTACCCTTTACAACACCTATTAATTTATATTTTTCCCCATTATCATCAGGAATATCAAGCTTTGCTAAATCTTTTATTACTTTTATATTATGTCTTAAATCATCTTTATTAATAACTAATGACTTCATTTATTTTACTTCTCCTTTTAGTTTTCTTACTATTCCTCTCGCTTTTTTAAATAATTTTTCTGATATTTTATATAATTTATATACTATAGGTTTGAAGTTTAGATATATTTCTCCAATAAATTCAGTAAATTCAGCATTAAATCCTTTTTTAAATCTATATAGTCCATATTGTGGATGCGATTCATCTATTACCCCTGATACACCTCTAAAATCGTAAATATCTTTGCCTTGGCTAATTGCATATTTAATTCCTTCCCACTGCAAAAGATAATTTGGCATTAAATTTCTATGCTCGTTGCTACTTGCTCCATATAGATACCATACTTTGTTGCCATAATCAATATTAAATATTCCAGAAATCGGCTTGTCTTCATAATATGCCATAAGCAGTTTTGCATGCTCACCTAATTCATCATACATTTTTTCAAAATATGATAGAGGTCTTATAATAAAGTCATCTCTTTTACCTGTTATTTTCATTATTTCATGAAAATCTTTCAAATCTTCTCTTGTACCTTCTTTAACTACTACACCTTTTTTAGTAGCCAATCTTACATTGTATCTTGTTTTTTGATGAAATGCCTTAAATATTTCATCTTCTGTTTTTCCTTTAATATCTAACCTAAATACATATCTTGGTTGTATTTCTTCATTAAAGTTTTTCGCATCATCTTTTATTCCATATCCTAAATTAGTTACTATCTCTCTAAATTCTTTATCATCACTTTTTATATCAGGCTCAATTTTTAAAACAAATGCATTATATTTTTTTGCAAGTTCTTTAAGTCCTTCTGTAAGCTTACTTAAAACTTCTTTATCATGTATATCACATACTGGTCCTCTTGAAGAATACATTATATTACCAAAAATAGGTATTTTTCTGATTAATACACTAATTGAACCTATTATATTTCCACCTTTATCTTCTGCTAAAACTATTTCATTTTTCCAAGCTTCTTTTACCCTTCCCCATTCCACAGATTGTTGGAAGTTACATCTATCATGTTTGCTTAAAAACTCATTATATTTTTCTATATTGTTTTCATTTACTAATTTCATTCTATTCCTCCATCTTTTTGGACGAGCAATACTCGCTCCTACATATTTTATACTAGTTTGTCAATTTTTACAATAGATATATAAATAAAAAGTAGGATTAAAATATTTTTAATCCTACAAATCCATTTCTAATTTTATACCTCTTGACTTATATTGTGTGTACTTGACTTTTGCCATATCAAATAGTTTTTTTGATACTTTTACGCTATCTGTATCTTTATATTTATCACTTTTATATATTACTTCTTTTATTCCTGATTGTATTATTGCTTTTGCACATTCATTACATGGAAATAGTGCTACATATATTTTACTTCCTCTAAGCGATGTTCCTGTATAATTTAAAATTGCATTTAACTCTGCATGACATACATATGGATACTTGGTATCTGCGAATTCTCCTTCTCTGTCCCATGATATTTCATCATCTGAACATCCAATTGGAAATCCATTGTATCCAATTGATAATATTTTGTTATCTTCACTTACTATACATGCACCAACTTGTGAATTTGGATCTTTACTCCTCTCAGCTGACAATAATGCTATTCCCATGAAATATTCGTCCCAATTTATATATCCTTCTCTTTTTGCCATATCTTTAAACAAATGAAAAACTTCGTACTACGGTTGTCAAATTTCATATTCCTAATATTACTCGTTTTTGATTTGTTTTACACCTCCTTCTAGTCTAAATTCTTTCTATTGTCATTCCTTCTTTTGTGTCTTTTACAATGTATCCCTTTTCTTTTAATTCATCTCTTATTCTATCTGATAAAGACCAGTCTTTATTTTCTCTTGCTTGTTTTCTTTTTTCCAATAATTCATTTATTTCACTAGGTATTTCTATATGTTTTTGTTCGTTTTCTTTTTCTATATCTACACCTAAAACTCTATCAAAATCTAATAACAAATTAGCTAATTGCTTTGATTTGTTTGGATTTTTTACTACATCCCACACTACACTCATTGCAACTGGCATATTTAAATCATCATTAATTGCTTCTTTGAACTTTGTTTTGTATTCTTCTATTGTACTCTCATCAACTTTTTCATTTCCTTCGTTATGTTTTTTGTAACCTTCTCTTAGTCTATTTAATGCATTCTGGCTACTTGAAATAGCATCCCAAGTAAAGTTTAATTTGTTTCTATAATGCGATGTAAAACACATCATCTTAAATGCTAGTGGCTCATATCCTCTATCAATAATGTCTTGAACTAAATATACGTTTCCTAAACTTTTTGACATTTTTCCGCCATCTATTAGCAAGAATTCGCAATGCATCCAAAATCTTGCAGGGATTTCTCCTGTGCATCCTTTACTTTGTGCTATTTCATTTTCATGATGAGTTGGAACTAAGTCTATTCCTCCTGTATGTATATCAAATACTTTTCCTAAATATTTGTTGCTCATTGTAGAACATTCTATATGCCATCCTGGATAGCACAATCCCCATGGGCTTTCCCATTTCATAATATGATTTTCCGGAGCCTTTATCCATAAAGCAAAATCATAGGGATTTCTTTTTTCTTCATCTATTTCTACCCTAGCACCTGCTCTTTGATTTCTTAAGTCTATACCTGAAAGGATTCCATATTTATCTAATTTTGATACATCAAAATATATAGCAGTAGATGTTTCGTATGCGTACCCATTATCTAATAATTTTTGAACGAATTCTTCCATTTCTTTTATATGGTCAGTTGCTTTGCATATTATTTCTGGTCTATCTATATTCAATCTGTCAAAATCTTCTAAAAATTTTTCAGTATAAAATTTTGCAATCTCTAAAGGCGTTTTCTTTTCTTTTTCTGCTGCTATTATTATCTTGTCTTCACCATCATCTCCATCAGACACCAAATGTCCTACATCTGTTATATTCATTGCATGTTTTAATGTATAACCATTATATTTTAAAGTTCTTCTTAATGTATCCATAAATATATATGATTTCATATTACCTATACTAGCATCTTTATATACTGTAGGCCCACATGTATATATTCTAACTTCATTTCCCTCTAACGGTTTAAATTCTTCTTTTGATTTTGTTAATGTGTTATAAAAGAATATTTTCAATTTTTCCCTCCACTCTAATGTTATTTTATATTTATTAATATTACAGGCGACCAATAATATTTATGTGTTATCTGTAATTTCTTATATTCATACAGCTAACCAACGGTCGCCTATTCATAAATCTATTTTAATTTTATTCCGTAGTTGTATTATTAACTATATTGTTTTCACTTTCAACTGTATTATTTTCATTGCCAATTTCATTATTATTATCATTATTATCATCATCTACATTGTTATTTTTTCCTTTTACAATAACTGTTCTTGTTACGCTTGCTCTGTTTTTAGCAGAATCTTCAACCGTATATGTTATTTTATAAGTTCCTGCCTTTGATGTATTTACTGTACCAGTTACTACAATCTTACTTGTTAAATCTCCATCCTTTTTATCACTTGCTGTAGCACCTGGATCTACAAAACTATCATTTAAATTTATTGTTATTGTACTGCTTCCATTTAATATTATTCGTGGTTTTTCTTTATCAGCCTTCTCAGTATGCTTATTGCAAGTATCTTTTATTGTAAGCATATATTTAGCATCTGCCGCACTTCTCCATGAAGTATCTGTATCACTATTTGGTCTTGTTATAAATACTTTTTCTTCTTTTTCTTCACAGAATTCGTTTGCAAGTAATCCTGTTTCTTTACATATTTCCACTTTAACATGTGTTTCACATTGTTTAGTAGGAACAGTACCTTTTACAAAGTATTCTGTATATGTTCTGTCTCCTCTTTGATCATGTTTACAATTGTCTGTTGCTAAAAGTCCTGAATCTCTACAGATTGTTGCTGTAACCACATTGTCTGGCTTATCATCAGCAAATGTTTTCCCTGCAAGTCCAGTATGTGCTTGTTGCATAACTGATGCCCAAATTTGCGAAGCAGGGCTAAGTGACCATCCACTTACTGTTCTATTGTTATCATATCCATACCATGTAGCTGCTGTATAATATGGGGTAAATCCGCAAAGCCATCTATCAAAATCATCATTTGTTGTACCTGTTTTTGCAGCGGTACTCATTCCAGAAATTTTGCAATATGTAGATGTACCTGTTTTTACTGGCTGTGTTAAAACATCTTTAACTACATAAGCTGCTGCTTTAGACATTACTGTTCTAGATTCTTGATTAGGTTCTAATACAGTATTTCCATCGCCATCTACTACTTTTGTATAGAATGTTGGTTCAATATATACACCATCATTTGCAATGGCACCATATGCTGCTGCCATCTCTAGTGGAGTTGCTCCGTGAGTTAATCCACCTAATGCCAAACTAATGCTGTTATCTTTTTCATCATCCAAGTGTGATAGTCCTACACTTTTTAAAAATTCCAAAGAATTTTGTATTCCTACAGTTTGTATTGCCTTTAACATAGGTATATTTTGTGAGCTCTCAATTGCATATCTTATTGTAAGTAATCCTTTAAAATAATTATAGTCCTTAAAATTTTGATATGGTACATCATCATAAACTGTACCAGCAGTAATTACACCCTTATCTATTCCAGGTGCTACAACTGCCAATGGTTTCATTGACGAACCAGTTTGTTTTACTGCCTGTGTTCCTCTATTTAATCCTAGTGAAGTATCTTTTTCTCCTAGTCCTCCCATTACACCTAAAACATATCCTGTTTTATGGTCTAATAATACCATTCCTGCTTGAGATTGTTCTCCATCTTTTGTATTTATATATTTTGACTTTTGAGCTTCTTCATCCATTGCAGCTTGTATATCAGAATCTTGCGTTGTATATATTGTAAATCCACCACTATACAAATATAATTGTGCTGCTTCATCTGTTAAATTTTTCTCTTCCTTAAGCTGATTAATTATTTGCATTATAGCTGCATCTGTATGATATGAGTATAAATTCTGTGTAACTTTTCCTTTCTTAAAAGGAAGTCCATTGTCTACTTTTGCAATTGCCTCTTTATATTCTTCATCAGAATCTATATTGCCTAGTTCTTTCATTTTATCAAGAACTGTTTTTGTTCTATTTTTTATTCTTTCTAGATTATCAGTATTATCTTCTATAAAAGGATCATAACTATTAGGAGTATTGTTTATACCTGCTAAAAATGCACTTTCTGCTAAATCTAAGTCTTTTGCAGATTTAGAGAAATAGTAGTTAGATGCTACTTCTACACCATATATGTTTGTATTACCTCCCATATATATTAAATTTAAATATAATTCCAATATTTGATCTTTTGATAATTCCTTTTCTATATAATACGATCTTGCCATTTCTTTTAATTTTCTTTGCCAAGTTCTATCTTTTTCTTCTGTTATATTTTTTACTACCTGTTGAGTAATTGTACTACCTCCATAACTAGAAGAACCAATTCCTATCTTACTTAAAGCATATTTTACAGTTGCACCAAATGTTCTTTTTATATCTACACCCATATGATCATAAAATCTTTCATCTTCTATAGAAACGAAAGCCTTTGGCAAATATTTTGACATTTCAGATATTTTAACAGGTTTCCTGTTTTCATCACCACTAAGCTCAGCAATCAACTCCCCATTAATATCTAACATAACAGAATTTTCATATTTTAATGCCATATCTGCTACATCTAATTTTGCTTCTCTAGCTATACCATATATAATTCCAAATATTACTCCTAATACAATAAGTACCACTAATAATATACCTGTTAATATAGCTTTTTTCTTTTTTGGATTCATTTTCTTTTTATTAGTTTTTTTATTACTTCTTTTATTTTTCATTTTATATCTTTTTGTTGCATCCATATCTCTATTATTCTTCTTTTTATATGCCATTTTTGGACCTCCTAAATAAATATATATTATTATATTATATATGTTTTTAAAATTCAAACATTTATTATAAATCTTCTAAAATATCTTCTAATTTAGTTATAATTTTTGCTCCTTGCTTTATCAACTCATTTGTTCCGTAGGCATTTGGATTGTTTATATTTCCAGGAATGGCATATACAGTTTTACCCTGTTCTAGTGCAAAATCTACTGTTATTAAAGTACCACTTTTCTCTCTTGCTTCCACTACTATTACTCCATTTGATAATCCACTAATTATCCTATTTCTTCTTGGAAAATTTTTTGCTAGTGGTTTTGTTCCAACTATATATTCTGATATAATTGCCCCGTCCTTGGTTTATTATTTGATTAAATAACATCACATTTTCTCTAGGATATACCCTATCTAATCCACATCCAACAACAGCTATTGTTTTTCCAAATGAGTTTAAGCATCCCTTATGTGCACATGAGTCTATTCCCTTTGCAAGTCCACTTATTACATTAATATTATTTAAAGACAAGTTATATGCTAAATTCTTTGCTATATATTCTCCATATTTTGTGCACTCTCTACATCCTACCATTGCTACAGACTTTTCACTTAAAATATTTTTATTGCCCTTTACATATAACACAATAGGTGGATCATAAATTACTTTTAGTTTATCTGGATAGTTTTTATCCCTTATGGTAATAATTTCTATTTTGTTATTTATCATGTATTTTAAATATTTATCTATATTTTGCTTGTATACGTCACTAGTTATATAATTTGCATAAGATTCTTTTATTCCATCTTTTATAAGTTCTTCTTTTGTTTTGTTCCATAATATTTTAGGTTGATTATACTTTTCTAACAAGTCATTTAGCAACTTTGGATTTAATCCTTCTACTCTTGAGAGCCAAATCCAGTATTTAGAATCTTCCATAATACCTCCTTATATTAGCCCCCATTAAAATTTGTATAGCAAATTTTACTATTAATTTATATATACAGTTATGTATTTTTGACGATTACACCCTATAATACTTTTTGTCCCATTTTTGATGCTTTTACAATGTTATTCATAAGCATTGCAACAGTCATTGGTCCTACTCCACCAGGAACAGGAGTAATATATGATGCTACTTCTGATACTCCATCAAAGTCTACATCGCCACATATCTTTCCGTCTTCTCCTCTATTTATTCCAACATCTATAACTATTGCTCCTTCTTTTACCATATCTTTAGTTATAAATTTAGGTTTTCCTACTGCTACTACTAATATGTCTGCTTTTTTTGTAGCTCTTTCTAGTTTTATAGTCTTTGAGTGACAAATTGTTACTGTTGCATTCTTATTTAATAAGCATTGCATCATCGGTTTACCAACTATATTACTTCTTCCAACAACTACTGCATCTTTGCCTTCAATTTCTATTCCATACTCTTCTAATAATTTAATTATTCCATATGGTGTACAAGATATTAGTGAATCTTGCCCTAAACAAAGTTTTCCTACATTACAAGGATTAAATCCATCAACATCCTTTTTTGGATCTATAGTTTTAAATGCTTCATTAATATCTAGTCCTTTAGGAATTGGGCTTTGAAGAAGTATTCCACTAACAGTATCATCATGATTTAATTTTTTAATTAATTCAAGTAACTCATCCATTGTTGTATTATCGTTTAGTAAATGTTCTTCATATTCTATTCCTACTTCCATACATGCTATACTTTTATTTCGTACATATATTTTAGAACTAGGATCATTTCCAACCATTATTACTGCAAGTTTTGGAAATATTCCATTTTTATTTAATTCCAATACCTCTTTTTTTAAATTTTCTTTTATTTTTTGTGAAACTGCTTTCCCATCTAAAATTTCAGCCATATTATCTCTCCTTAATTAATTTACTATCTTTATTCTATATTAAATGCCTATTTTTTACAATATATATTCTTCAAATTGTTTGACAAATTATTTAATAAGTGCTAAAATAATTAAGTATTAATTAAATGGAATGAACATTATTTTTAAAATAATGTATAACCAACAGCACCTATGTGTTGTATTTTTTTGTGTTAATGGAGGTTTTTATGGATTCTGAAGAGAATATTTTAGGACGTGAAAAAATAGGAAAATTAATTAGAAAGTTTTCTATACCATGTATAATATCATTATTAGTAAATTCTTTATATAATATGGTTGACCAAATATTTATTGGTTGGGGTGTAGGATATTTAGGAAATGGAGCTACAAATGTTGTATTTCCACTTACTATGATATGTTTAGCATTTGCTTTAATGTTTGGTGACGGTTCATCTGCATATTTAAGTTTAAAATTAGGCGAAAAGAAAAAAGAAGAAGCTTCTAAAGGTGTTGTAAATGGTCTTATATTATCAATAATTATATCTTTGATTTTGTCCGTAACGTTCTTAGCATTTTTACCACAACTATTAAATTTATTTGGTTGTACTGATGCTTTAAAAGGTTATGCATTAGATTATGGTTATATTATAGCAATAGGGCTACCTTTTGTTATGATTGGTACAACTTTGAATTCAATTATTAGGGCTGATGGAAATCCAAGATATGCAATGATATCAATGGTATCTGGTGCAATTTTAAATATAATATTAGATCCTATATTTATATTTGTATTTAAAATGGGAGTGCAAGGTGCAGCTATTGCAACTATTATAAGCCAATTCCTAACGTTTTTTATCAATATTATATATACCAAAAACTTCAAATCTATTAGTATAGATAAATCTAAATTAAAGCTACAATTTAATATAGCTAAAAGAGTATCTACTCTTGGTATTAGTAGTTTTATAACTCAGATGAGTTTTGTTTTAGTAGTAGCTGTAGAAAATAATCTACTTGCAAAATATGGTGCTTATTCAAAATTTGGTTCAGAAATACCTATTACTGTACTTGGAATTGTTATGAAAATAAATCAAATATTAAATAGTATTATTATAGGTATTGTAGTCGGAGCACAACCAATACTTGGATACAATTATGGAGCTCAAAAATATGATAGAGTGAAAAAAACATTAAAAATGGTTCTAATGATAAGTGTAATAATTAGTACTATCGCATTCATACTATTCCAATTAATACCGGATAAATTAATTTCCATCTTCGGTAGTGGTGATGAACTTTATATGGAATTTGCTTGCTTATCATTTAGAATATATTTAATGCTTTGCATTATAAATGGTATACAAATTCCATCAGGTATATTCTTTCAAGCAATTGGAAAAAGTGTAAAAAGTGCTTTATTATCATCATCTAGACAAATACTATTTTTAATACCTGCACTAATTATATTAAGTAACATGTTTGGATTAACAGGTATTTTATACTCTGGTCCTGTTGCAGATGGAATTGCATTTATAATTTCTGCAATACTTCTTACTTTTGAAATTAAACATCTCGGAAATGAAAAAATTACAAAAAAATTACTTAGTGATGATTCTAACAAAACAAATATACAAGATAACCATATTATTATAACTGTATCTAGAGAGTACGGCTCTGGAGGAAGATATATAGGAAAATTAATAGCTGAAAATTTAGGTTTAAAATTCTATGATAAAAATTTTATTGAAAAAGTAGCAGAAAAAACAGGATTATCTGAAGAATACATAGAAAAAAATGAACAAAAACGAGAGAAATTATCTAATTTAAATAGTGGATACTATGCTGGAATTAATAATGACGACGAATTATATTTAAAAGAAGCAGAAATTATAAAAGATATTGCATCAAAAGAATCTTGCGTCATAATTGGTAGATGTGCAGATTACATTCTTCAAAACAATAAAAATGTTACAAAGGTATTCATATATAGCAATATGGATGACAAAATTAAGAGAGTAACTGAATACTATGGGCTTAGCAAAGATAAAGCTAAAAAAGAAATAAATAAGATTAATAAATTAAGAGCAAATCACTATAAGTACTATACTGAAAAAGAATGGAATAATCCTAATAATTATGATATATGCATTAATAGTGATTCACTTGGAGTAGATGAAGCAGCAGAATTAGTTTGCGAAATAGTAACTAAAAAAGAAGTTGTTTAGATTGACCCCCCTATTAAACAAAAAGTTTAATAGGGGGGTGTTATTTTATATTTCGATTTTAGGCTGATATTTTTCAAGCCACATATTTACTTGGCAAAGATATGCCATAAGTTGTGGTCCTGTCATCAACTGTCCAAACCATGGTCTTGTAAATGCCTTTCCGTCTGTTTCTATTATATCCATTATATATTCCCTATTTAGTAAATTATTTATAGGTGAGTTTTTATTATACATTATTTTCTTTAATTTGTTTTTTACTGTTAAAAGATACGTTGGATTATGTGTTTTAGGATAAGGACTCTTCTTTCTATCTACTATTTCTTCTGGAAGTAGATCTCTTACAACATATCTTAAAAGTCCCTTTTCTCTTCCATTTAATGCTTTTATTTCCCAAGGAATATTCCACATATATTCTACTATTCTATAGTCACAAAATGGAACTCTAAGCTCTAAACCATTTTGCATTGACATTCTATCTGATCTATCTAAAAGCGTTTGCATAAACCAATTTAAAGTTAAATATGATATCTTCCTTTTCTCTGCCGTCTCTTTTGAGTCAGTATCTAATATATCTACATTACTTAAACTTTCTTTATATCTATAATCTATATATTCTTTTAAATTAACATCTTTAGCTATATTGGGATTTAATAGCTTTTGCCTTTCGGAAATAGCAATAGACCATGGAAATGTATTACTATTTAGTGCATCTTCTCTAAAAAACCATGGATATCCAGCAAATATTTCATCAGCACATTCACCAGATACAGTAACCTTTGCTTCTTTACTTATGTTTTTACAGAATAGTAACATTGAAGAATCTACATCAGCCATTCCTGGATAATCTCTTGCAATCATAGCATCTTCTAAGCTTTCAGCAAGTTCTGGTGTATCTATTACTATTTGATGATGATTTGTATTGAATTTCTTTCTCATAATATCTATATAATAATTATCTGAATTTGGTTGGAAATCGCTTTTTACAAAATTTTTGTCATTATCCACATAGTCTACTGAGAATGTATCTAGTTTTGGCATATTATTATTCTTGTAATAATTACTTGCGTAGGCAGTTATTATACTAGAATCTAATCCTCCTGATAACATTGCACATATAGGCACATCTGATACTAACTGCTTTGATATAGAATCTTCTAATAAGTATCTTATTGTTTCACATGTTTTACCAAAACTATCTGTATGTTCTTTACTCTCTAGTTTCCAATATCTTTCTATATGAATTCCTGATTTATTAAATAATAAGAAATGAGCAGGCTTTAATTCGTATATATTTTTAAAAATTCCAATTCCAGGTGTATGCGCCGGTCCGAAGTCCAAATAGTTCACAAACTCCTTGTTTATCAATGCTTACTTCTACATTTGGATAAGCAAGTAAAGCTTTTATTTCCGATGAAAAAACAATTGTATTATCTACAACTGTATAGTAAAGAGGTTTTATACCAAATTGATCTCTAACTAAAAATAACTCTTTTTCTTTATCATTCCAAATTGCGAAACTAAAAATTCCATTTAAATTTTTAAGAATGTCTGTTCCATAATGAATAAATGCTTTAAGTAATACTTCTGTATCTGAATATCCGTTTAAACTCATATCCTAAATCTTGTAACTCTTCTTTTATCTCATCTTTGTTATATATTTGACCATTATATACAATCGTATAAGTTGTATTATTATATCTTGCACTCATTGGCTGTTTTCCATTTTCAGCATCTATTATTATTAGTCTTCTATGTCCTAAATTTATGTTTGTATCTGTAAAATATCCTTCTTCATCTGGTCCTCTCTTTCGTAGTTTCAAATTCATATCTTTTACAATATGTATATCTTTCGATATATCTCTTTTTAAATTAGCAAATCCTACAAAACCACACATAAAAACCTCCGTACTATAATCATTTTCATATTTATAGTATGTGATTTTTTTTATTTTGTTACTCACTATAAACAAAAAAGTACCCCTTACGATTACATCATAAGGGATACAATTAATTTTAAATACTAACAACAATTTTTCTTTTTACAGCATATTAGCATTATTATTCTTATTATTAATAGTATTAGCAATGTTACTAAAAATAATACTATTGCACCAATACCTAAGAATGTTACAAGTCCTGTTAATGCACCTACAATTAGTCCAACTACAAATGCTAATAATATTGATATAATAAATATTACTAAGTCTATACAACATCTTCTTTTTTTATCTTTTTTAAAGCATATATCAACTTGTGGTTCCATAATACAAAAGCACCTCCTACTTAGTATATTAGGATATACTATATATTATGACATTTATCTACCTTTTGTGATAATCTTCGCTAAAAAATTCTTCCATGTAAATACCTTATATTAATTATATTAATTTATCTGCTTTTGTCTAAAACTAGTCCGTCCAAAAAAAGAAACTTTCTTAAAAAGACTAAATCTAGTCCGTCCAAAAAAAGAAAAATTTTAGTTTATTTCTCTTGATTGTTTTATCATTAAATCTCCAAATACTGCATATCCTATGCTAGGGTCGTTTACTAATACATGAGTTACTGCTCCAACAAATTTACCTTCTTGTATTATTGGTGCTCCACTCATTCCGCTGCACTATTCCTCCTGTTAATTCTAATAATCTTTTATCTGTTACTTTTATAAGCATGCTTTTGTTGTTTATATTATTGTTTCTATATATTTTTGTTATTTCTATATCGTATTCTTGTCTTACACCATTTTCTAAATCTAATAATATTTTCGCATTTCCTTCTTTTATTTCTTCTCTATTTGCTACTGGTATTTCATTGTTATTACTTACACTTATTTTACTATTGTTTGTTATATTCCCATAAATTCCAAAATCTGTATTTATACTTACATTACCAATTGTTTCTCCGATTTACTATACTCCCTTTTATTTCTCCAGGACTTCCTTCTTCTCCTTTTACTATTGAAGATATTTTTGCTGTTACTAATTCTCCGCTAGATATATTTATTAACTCTTCTGTATCAATATCTACTATTCCATGTCCCAGTGCTGCAAATTTGTTTGTTGATGGTTCATAATAACTCATAGTTCCTATTCCTGCTGCTCCATCTCTTACCCATAATCCTAATTTGTATTCGTTATCTTTTGTTTTTATAGGTGCTATTGTTGATACATATTCTGAACCATCTCGTATATATTTTATATCTAAACTTTCTCCATTTGAACTATTTACACTATTTAATAATTCAGATGTACAAGTAACTTCTTTTTGGTTTATTTCTACAATCATGTCTCCTTCCTCTAACCCAGTATTTTCATATGGCTTTTGTCCTTCTATTTCTGTCATTCCTACTACTAGTACTCCACTTGTATACAATTTTAATCCTACAGAATTTCCAAGAGGAACAACTGAAGTTTTTGGTATAGTATTTACTTCAATATTTTTTATATCTATTAAATTAAATAGGCTAAGTGTTACTTTCTTCTTTTCTACTTTATTACTACTATTAATTGTACTAGAGGTTTCTACAGCTTTGTAACTATCACTATTTTCATTCAAAGACAATCCTAAAACTACTCCTAAATTTAGTTCTTCACCTTGAAATAAAACAATACTATCTGGCATAGAGGTAATATTAGTTACATATACTAATATTACTAACAAAAAAAGTATTAAACAAATTCTAAAAAAAATCTTTTTCATATAAAAATGGTCACCCTAATATTAGGATAACCATTTTCTTAATTAAAATACTATAATTTGTTTATTCTCCTAGATATTCTATTTTCAAATATCCTCCTTTACCAGAATTTTTTTCTTTGTCAAATTCCGAGTCAAACACAAGATCACCATTCTCATTTTTAGTAAAAGCAGGTACATAATCTCCTCCTCCTCCTATATTAGTTATTTCTGTTCCATCATCTTTTACAAATTTCAATTCAGGAAATACTGAGCTAGCTCCGGTTCCTACATCTGTAGTTGACCCATTCACTTTTGTTATCTCCTCTACAGTTATACCTCTTGCTACATATGAAACTGTTCCTCCATATGGATCATAATTACTAAAAATACCAGAACCTCTAAGACTCCACCTTCCTCCTTCGGCGGTCACTATTAAAGATTTTCTTCCTGATTCAAATGTTATATTTGTATTATTACCACTTTTTTGTTCAGCTAACGACTCATTATTTATACTATAATCATCTTTTCCTTCTCCCCCATTACCTACAAAATAGTTAAGCTGGTTTTTCTTTACAAATTTTACTTTTAATATTATACCTGCACCTGAAGGTCCTCCTGAAGATTGCATAACTTGACCTGCACCTCCGCCTCCTATTGCTGTTATTTGGTACCATCCATCTTTGTCAAGATTTACTCTGCCTTCTATAGGTAGTGTTCCATCATTATATACCTCTAATATTATATTTGATTCTGCTATTTCAGGTTCTGTAGGTTTTGCTGTTTCCATCCTTGTTGTTCTATTATTATATTTTTCTCTTCCTAATGCTGTATCATATGCTAATTGCACATTGTCATTACTATTATTTTCATCATATGATGCCCTATCTACTAAACAATAATAACATGCCTCTCTACTAATATTTTCATGTTTATAGTATGAATCTACATTATCGTCATTTTCAGATTGTATTAAATAATCAGTATTTCTATATCCTATTATAGTTCCATCCACAATATGTTCGCAATTTGGTAAATGATAATAATCATCATTTGTAGATGTTATATATATTTCATCTGGATTTACATATTCTTTGTTTGCTGTACTAGTTGCTATTGCATAATTGTTATAGTTTTTTAATCCGATTGGTATGCCTTGTACAAATGCTACTATTGATACATTCTCTAATACTTTATCCCAATCAGTCTCTGTTAGCTTAGGTAACTTATATTCACCTTCCGAATTACGGCTGTAGCTTGTTATTGCTTGATTTAAATTACTAATTAAACATTGTTTTATTACTTCTCTCTTATGCAAGCTAAATGCCGAATCATTCTTTTCTGGGTTATTATCATTGCTTATATCAAATATTCTTGTTCCTTCATTTCCATATAGTGAGGTATCTACATTTTGAATATTTCCTATTGTAATATTATTCAATTCATTTTTAATCCAATTTGTAAAACAATATGATTCTACATAGTAGTTTATTGAACTAAAATCATTGTCCAAATTATAATTTTGTTGTCCATACATTCCAGCTTCAGTTAATTTTTCTGTATCTAAATACCATTTCCCTCTATTTTCTCCATTTAAAGCTTGGTATATTTCATAATATTTATTTTCTTCACTTGATAAGATTGATAATTTTTTATATTTTATTGTAGTCGTATCATCTAAATTAGTTTTTTTACCTGTGCTGCTTACTTGAAATGCTGTTTCTCCATCAAAATAAACTTTTGTATTATCTGATGCATATATATATTGATACTTAGTTGGTTTTTCTAATCCTTCATACCATACCTTTTCTTCTAATATTTCTGGCCTTATCTGCCTTCCATTTAACTCTACCTGCATTGTGTCTGAGTTAATTTCTAATCCACTTGTATCTATTAAATAACCTGATCTTATTGTATATTCACCATTCCCTACAGTTCCATATATAGTTACATAGTTATCTAATGTATAATTTACTGTTATATCTGTTCCACCATTTACATATCTTGCAGAATATGAAGAAAATGGTTTTAAAATGTGTGAATAATCTGTTTTCGCATATTCTGGATTTAATGTAAATTCGACACTTTTTGTTTCTCCATTTTTTTTCGTATTTATTGTTCCATCTGATTTTCCACCTTTTTCACTATCATATTCATATAATAGTTTACCTTCATTATCCTCTTTATATGTATAATCTTTTATCGAATTTGCAAGCTGCTTTGTCATAAATACTGCTGTTTCGTTTTCATCCTTTATTACTTCTTTTGTTTCTGCTGGTGAGTAAATATAATATCCATCATATAAATTATAAGCAATAGCAGGAACATATGCTAGGATTGTTTCTTTAGGCGCTCCTCCTACTCCTATACTATTTGCAAATGAACTTGTAAATGTATTTATTGATGCCATAACATCTCTACGCTTTGAATTTGCAACATTAGAATATGCTGAATTCCATTCTACTGTGTTTATTTCAAATGATTCTATTGCTTCTTTTGTAGCTTCTAATATTTTTGTATTATACGCTGTTTGCATATTTATTGTGTCTATTTGCATGGATATATAATATGAAACTACTAATATTATTGGTATTATTATAATTATGAATATTAATGATAAATTTTGTAATTTCATTTTTACACCTCTTTTGTAAAATTCAAGAAACACGCCCCTTATTTTGTTGAGAGACATGTCTTTACAATGTTTAAGGGACACACCTTACAATGTTTGAGGGACAAGCCTTACAATGTTTGAGGGACAAGCCTCAGTCATAAGTATTCCTCATAGATTGAGGCATGTCCCTCGTACTAAGGGTATTCCTCATAGATTAAGGTATGTCTTTATAAGGTTTGAGGGACACACCTTACTCATAGGTATTCCTCATAGATTAAGATATGTCTTTATAAGGTTTGAGGGACAAGCCTTGGTCACGGGTATTTCTCATAGTTCAAGGCATGTCCCTCGTTTTTATTTAATTTGCAGTGCTTACAGCTCCAGAATTTACTACCATACTAGAACTACTTGCTGAAACTTGGTATGTCCCTTGCCCTGTAATTTTATAAAAGAATGATCTTAGTGTTTGAGCTATTGTTTTGTTTGTATTTTTTGCTGTTACTATTACATTATCACCTTTTTTTAAGGTATAATTTCTTGATGTTCCATTTTCATTATACATTGAATTTAATATATCTGATGTGAATGTAGAATAACGTATATTCTCTCCTATCATGTCACTTGTTGTTGTTGCTTGCTTTTTGCCTACATTTTCATCTAGTTTCTGTACCTCTATTTCTATATCATATGTATTTCCTGTAGCAGCTAGTTTTTGTGTATATGCTTCATAGTCACTTGGTTTTATTGCACCTACAGTTGATATTGTATCAACAAATTCTGATGTTGCTGTTTGTACCACACTTTGTGCAATATCGTCATTTCTTTCTGACACTGACATTAATGGGAATATAAACATTAATACTGCTGCTAAAAATATTGCAATAATTGTAATTAATGAATCACTCATTTAAAATCCTCCTTAATAGATTTGTATCTATAAATAATTAATAGTGAATAATGAATGCTTTTTATTCATCATTCATTATTAATTATTATTGTATGGGCAATGATAAATTCTTGTCCATACAATAATTAATAATTTACTGTAATGTATATGTAATATATATCTTTTTTTCTCCAGATGATTTTACTATCTGTGTTCCATCTTCACCTGTTTCATATATACCATCAATTGGTACTTCAACAAATTCTTCTGAAAATACACTGTTATCACTTATATTTTTTAATAATATATTTTCAATAAAATCTGCTAATATTGATTTTGCAGCTTCTTCTGTAGCAGGTTCTTGATCTAATCCAAGTTTATTTAATTGAGATTTAGATAGATTTGAATTAAATGTATATGTTTTTTCATCACTTCCTAAGTTTACTGTTACAGATATTGATTCATTATAATATCTATACAATGTTGAAATAACATCAGATACTGAAACTACTCTATTCTTCTTTTTTGAATCTGAATAACCATAAAAGTTTGTTTCATCAGTATGGTATAACACAACATCTGCTGTAGATTTTGCTTGTGAAATAATTGAAAAAGTAATTGTGATTGCAAGTACAAATACAAATATTGCAAATGCAATTTTTAAAGCGTCTGCTGCATTTTCCATATAGAATTCTCCTTTATTGTGTTATTTGAGCTTCAAATACAGTGATTTGAGTTACATATCCATTATCACGTGCAGTAACATCTACCTTGTAATAATTGCTTGGTATTATTGGACTTATATCACAAATTACCTCAATATTAGTATTATTATTTGCTGATTTATATGAGTTCACAAAATTAATTAAATCTTTAACTTTTGAACCCAAAACTCTATCTCCACAATATTTTGTAAATTGTGAGTTAAATGTTTCTATTTCTACAGCTTTTGCAGCCTTTCCACTTTGCTCTGTAACTCCTTTAGTGGAATTTAAAACTATAAGTCCTGCACTTATTAAAAGTATTGCTATTAAAATTGCCCCTGCCATAATTAAAGCTTTTGATGCATTTTCCATATACTAAATTACTCCTTTTATTCAGTTATATTTAATGCGTTTCTTATGCTATTTACACCAGCTTGTGCTCCTGATTCCATTGCATTTGCTGTGCTTGTTGCTTGATCTGTTGTTCCTTTTGATGAATTAAACATTATAATTCCTAAACTAATTAATAATATAGATATTAATATAGCTCCTGCTATAATTAAAGCTTTTGATGCATTCTCCATAATAATTTCCTCCTTTGA
Source organism: uncultured Clostridia bacterium (assembly GCA_947627415.1). GTDB lineage: Bacteria > Bacillota > Clostridia > TANB77 > CAG-508 > CAG-452. The sequence goes on from CANQVU010000012.1 coordinate 20,690, forward strand.
ATTTTAATTTATATTATCTTTAGAATTTTAATTCTAAAATATTAATAACTTATTATTGTAATTCTTCAAAAACTAGTTTTGATATTTTGCCTGTTTTTTCATGATACTCTATGCTTGTACATTTAAACTTTATTAAGTTAAAGTTTTGCACAAATTTTGCAATATTGTTGTTGTATATTTCTTCCATTGGATATGTTTTTTTTACTGTTGTCATATTTAAATCTATTCTTATACTGTTTTCTGCATTGTCTATATAATATCCTTTATCATCCTTTTGTATATTATTTTTTTCGTTTTTATCTATTACTTTACCAATTAAACTCGCAAGATTTGTACCTAATATTTCTTTATTTAAATATCCTTCATATTGTTCATTTTCTTTTTTAATTTCAGCTTTTTCAGCTTGTAGATTTATTAAAATTGTACAAGTAATGCATATTATAATAAAGAATATTGCAAGTGTAACTAAAAGTGATTGCTTCATTATATAGCTCCTTTCTTTATTATACTGTTTTTTCCTACATTTTGCAACATTTTTTGTTGTTTTTTTAATGGAAATTAGTTACAATTTAATATATATATTATATTTGTATTTTATTTGAATTATTTTACTATCGGAAAATTATCTTATTTACTCTACCATTAGAATAATATATACCGTCACATTTAAATCTTTTATTTGAATTGCTTTTTACAAATTCAATTAATCCATCATTGCTTGTGTCTGACATTCCTGATGCATTAACGGTTATATTTATTTGATTATTTTCATAATAATCTTTTGCAAAATTTACAATTGTTACTATTTCTTGTGCTGTTATATCAGTTCTTCCTTCAAATTTTGTAAAATTGGTATTAAATTTTATTTTTTCATTACTTTCTGTAATTGTTTCATATCTAGTTCCTACATTGCTATATGTAGTGAACATATATACTGCTATAGATATTATAATTATTGCAATTAATACTCCTCCTGCCATTAATAATGCTCTTGATGCGTTTTCCATAGTTACTTCTCCTTAAATTTGTTCAAATGTCATTGATTCAATTCTACCTGTTACTGAATTATAAATTACTCCATTTTGATTACACCTAAATATTGCAGTTTTAAAGTTGTTTATTGCACTATATACGTACGTAATTGTTTCCGAATCATTGGATGGGGTAGTGTTTTTTTCATCTTGATTTAGAAAATTTATTATGTCCTGATTCATTTTTGTTGAATTTTTTCTTTCAAATAATTGATATGTCCCTTTTTTTAAAGTTCCTTCTTGTACTGTAGTTATATCACCATATTCAATTTCTCCATTTGCTTTTCGTTTTACGGTCTGAGTAGTTCTATCGAAATCTTGGTTTAATACTAGTATTATATTTATTTTATAGTTTTCTTCAGATGTACCTAGCCTTGTGTTATAATCTTTTGCTTTGTTTATAACAGTTATTACGTCTGTTCCATACATTCTAGACTTAATATATGCTTCATATTGAGCATTAAATTCTGCTGTTTGCTCTGCTAATACTTTTTCATCTTGTGATTTAGCAAGCCTACTAGTGGTTGTTCCCATGTATACTATTATTGATAATATTATTATTGCAATTAGTATTCCTCCTGCCATTAATAATGCTTTTGATGCATTCTCCATTACTTTTCTCCTTTGTTTTATATTTAAAATGTTCGATAAATAATTTCTTATATGTGGGGCAGTCCCTATATACAAGGTTTGAGGGACAAGCCTCATTCATAGGCATTTCTCATAGATTGAGGCATTTCCCTCGTTTTAAAGTATTCCTCATAGTTCAAGAAATGTTCCTCATTTTATTACATCATTGTTGAAATATTACTAAATGCATTTGTCATACTCATTAATCCTATTACTACTAAAGGTATAATTAAATACCCAACAAATAATCCTACCATTGGTGTAAATCCAATTACTTTTCCTATTAATCCTTTTCTTTTAATTACTCTTTCATTTGATTCTTTTCTCTTTTCTTGATAATATTCTCTTTCATTATCTAGTTCATCAAATGCCTCATTGATTGGTATTTTTTCTACTGCTGATTGAAGTCCTTCTACTATACGTATCATTTGTTCAAAATTTATATCATTCTTTAATTCTTCTAAAGCTTCCCATGCTCCTGCTTCATAGTTGTTAACACATCTTGTTATTGGTTCTCTGAATATATTAGAATATCTTTCTAGCCATTCTAATATCATTTCAACATTTACTCTTTCAATTTTCATGAGCATTAATATAATTGTTTGAAATTGCATTACTTCATTTTCTATTTCTAATCTTCTCATCATTTTTTGGAAGACCAAAATCCATTTTGGTGCACAATATCCTACAAGTGCAAAAACAAATGCAAGTAGCCATTCAAACCATTTTAAATATTCTTTATTTACAACTTTTAATTTGCTATCTATTCTTTTAGCAGCTTGATCTATTTCTTGGTCTGTTGCATCTTCATAATACTGAGAATATCTTACTTCTAATTTTATTTGTTCTAATGTTAGTTTTTGTCCTTTTAGTCTATCTAAAAAGTAATTATCCTGATTAGTAAGATTCATAGCAGCAGCTTCTTCCTTTTCAGACATTTGTCCCATAACATTATACTCAGATGTTGGGTTTTCGTATATGTAGTCTATAGCTACGTTATGTATTTGATTAAACAATAGTAGTGATGCCAAAAATACTGCTATACATATTACAATTCTATTTACATACAATGCTTCCATCTTTTGTTTAGATGCCGCATCTTTTAATAAATTAACATCTTTTTTATATTCTTTAGTTCTTTCTTTAGGTATAAATAAATCTACTACTTTTTTAACAATTGGATTTTTATATAATTTCATTTGCCATGTATTATTTGGATCCACATAATTGTTATTAGTAGATCCATTATCTTTAAGTTTTCTAATTAGTATGTAACATATAAATGTTGCTATTATTAATAATAACTGTATTACAAATCCTAATTTTCCATTATAAAAGCTAGATGTAAATGAAAAATTAGATACCGCCCAATCTTTTAATGGTTGTATACACAATACTGGTACTAACGCAATTACTGATAAACTCTGAAAAACATAGTCTAATTTTTCTCTTTTTAATATTTCTAATTGCATCTCTTCTGTAATATTATTTAAATTTTTTAAATATAAAGATGCACCATTACTATCTGTTCTGTCACCAAATTCTCTTGTTAAAAATGATACTCCTGCAAATTCTTTTAAATAGCTATTTGGTGCTACATCATAATATTTTTCTAACTCTGTTTCTGGATCATCTGATGTAAGTATTTCGTATATTTTCTCTCCTTGTCTTGATATTTCTAATTGGTCCTTTTGTGATACTTCATATATAGCTTCTTCTACCATGTTATATTCATGATAAGCATGCCTAATTTCTGCAAAAAATCCTATTTGCTGTTTTAACAATTTTGTATCTAGTTTGTCTACCATTCCACCCATTATAGTCTCAATTAAAAATACTTCAAAAAGTAATAGTATTCCTAATAATAGTTTGTCGTGATATGTTAAAACTATTATGAATATTGTAAGTGGTACAATAATTAATATTGCATTTAATACTATTTTTGCAGTTTGTCTCCTAGTTAAGTATTCATCATCAACATTTATTATTTCCAGTTTTCTTCTAAGCTTTCTTACATATCTGTTTAGAAATGGTATTCTTATAAAATAAATATATAGTTTTTGATATAAGATGTCTGAAGTAAATTTCTTTTCTCTTGTTCCTTCTCTTAATTGTTTTATCTTTTTTATATCACCCTTATTTAACATTTTTTGCATGATGAAATAGGCTATTATTATAAATACAAATAGCCCACCACTTATTCCCATTATATAAAATAACATTTGGTTTGACATGGCAATATTTCACCTCTTTTATTCGGTTTGAGGGACAAGCCTCGTTGTTCGGATGAGGGACAAGCCTCAGTACACAAGTATTCCTCATAGATTGAGGCATTTCCCTCGTTTTAAAGTATTCCTCATAGATTGAGGCATTTCCCTCGCTTTAAAGCATTCCTCATAGTTCGAGGAATGTCCCTTTACAAGGTTTGAGGGACAAACCTCGGCATACGATGCATTCCTCATAGTTCGAGGAATGTCCCTCATTTTTTAGATGGTCTTCCTCTTCTTCTTGGAGCACTTACAGTTGCTGATACAGGAACTGCTTTAGGTGCTGATCCCCAATTTTTTTCTATAAATCTGTCAAATTCTTCTATATCTACTTCGTCCATGTTATTACGCATTTCATTTAAGTTGTAGTCAGATATTTTGTTTGTTATAACATATTCATCATTTCTGTATTCTAATATATTTACATATTTATATAATTCTCTGTTTGTAGTTTTAGAAAAGAAATTTGTTGCATTGTCCATAAATTTATTCATTTTTCCTTCTAATGTTTTTTCTTTTCTATGATCATATGTATACTCATTTTTGTCTTCTACTGGTATACATTCAGTTACTCTTTCAATATAACGTCTACCTCTAAAATCTTTTACTAAATGCACATCAAAATTCAATACTTGTACAACTTGTTCTTCTGCTGTTTTTTCGTCAGTAAATACACCGAGTTCTTAGCATTGAGTTTCTAAGTGCTGTTACTAAGTTTGGAAATGTTTTAGCATGGTGAGTGAATAATGTAAATTTACTAGCTACTTGTGCTGCTTGTATCATCCAAGATGCAACAGGGTCTGTTGCAACCTCACCAATGATATTAACACTACCATCAGTTTTCTTTTGAACATCTAATCCATCTTGTCCTGAAATTGTTTCTGTTTCTCTAAATGTTAATATGTTTCTTGTTGGATATATTTTTCTTAAGTGCAACTCGAATGCTGTTTCTTGAACCCTTATGTTCATTGTTTCATATATATTTTCTATCATTCCCATAAGCATTGTTGTTTTTCCGGCAACCTTGCTCACCAGTTAATGATACAATTCTTGCACCTTTTACTAAAAATTTTAATAGGTCTATTGCATTTTCTTTTCCTGGTGCTGTTATTAGTTGCTCTAGAGTTGCTCTTTTTACGTCAAATTTTCTTACAAAGAATGCCCATGTCTCTGAAAAGCTTGGTCTTACAACAACTACACGAGATCCATCTTTCATTTCATTAATTTTAAATCCATTAGTATCAGATAATTGTCCTGGATTATTATATTTATATATATTTTGACATACTCTCTTAAGTTCACTCTCTTTTCCAAATGAAAGAAAAGCTAAACGAATTGATTTGCCTTGAAAGAATATCCAAATACTATCACATGCTCTTGGAACTTTATGTTCTGCAATTTGGTCTAAATAATCTCCATCCGTCTGTGCAACTTGACTTAAAAAGCTTTCAGGAAGTCCAGATACTCCGTCCAGATACTCCATCTATATTCATATCTCTTATTTCATCTATGCTACTATATCCTTTATAATGTTGATATATTCTTTGAACTAAAACATTTAATTTGTCTTGAAAATTTAAAACTAATCCTTCCTGTTCAAAAATATCATCTATTTCTTCTTTAGTTATTACATAACATGGTTTTGCTTCTCCTGCTATATATTTTAATGTTGCTAAATTATATTTTTTTATAATTTGAGTTAATGCTTCGTATCCAAAGTCTTTTTTGTACATGTATAGCAAAATATCAAATTTGTCTTGTGATGTAAGTAATGATGGAATATCAAAAGGTATTGATTTAGATATATTAACTTCTGTAACTCCATATTCTTTAGATAATAAATCATAAATTAATTCTTTAACATATTTTTTATCATTTACATCTCCATATGTACAACCTTTTAATGCTCTTTTTAATTCGTATTTTTTTGCCTTTCTTCTTTTTAATTCTTCTTCTGAAAGTCCTATGTCATAAAGATTTATTTTAGTAATTTCATCTAATCTTTTTTTTACGAATTCAGTCATTTTTTCTATTGTATATGTTTTATCATCTACATCTACTTCTTGTTCTTGGACTGCATTTTTGTTTTTTTCTATAAAATATTTAATTAATATCCCAGCTAATATTAGCACAACAAATGTTAATAGAATATTTGTAACATTCATGTTTTAAGAACACCTCTCTTACATTCTCATTTGTAATTCCTGTAGTTTATAAATAATTCTCTCAGTTACTCTTTTCACTTCTTCAATAAATAGTGCATTTTTATCTTTTGGATTTATTCTTCTGAATTTTATGAAGAAATCAGCAACTTCCCCCTCATTACATGCTTCAAAAAATAATGTATTATAGGGGATTGAACAAATTAATTCTCTTTCTTTTATGTATCTTGATATGTTTTTTACTGTATATTTTGAATTTTTATCATATCTTCCTATAAGAGGTATAACAATTTTATCACTAAAAATAGTGTTTTCTTCTTTATTTTTTAAATAATCATTAATTTGTCTCATGCTCTGTGATAAGGTATTTACTATTAAATCTGATACTTCTAGTAGTGAATTAACAGTATATTTATCTAGATTATTATCTATATCTACAAATACTAAATCATAATATTTACTAGCAATTTTTGCTATATCTTTAAATACTTTTTTATTCAATTCATACTCATCTTTTTCAGTATTAGTATCTGTTAATACTTCTAATCTATCTTTAAAAACTATTCTTGTATAATTTGTTATAATTTCTGGAGAAGTTTTGTTACTTAATATCGCTTTTGTAAGCCCACTAATACCAGATGCTATATTCGTTCTTTGATTTTCATTATGTATTAACTTTATTAATCTATCTTCTTTCCAAAAACCATCTTGATAAGAATAATCATTATATTTAGTGTCTAAAATCAATATCTTATAGTTATGATGTATAGCAAGAAATGTTGTAATTGCAGATATTGATGCAGTTTTCCCTGTTCCATCTTTTCCATTGCTATAAAATGATATTATTGCCATTTCTTATTTCTCCTTATATATTTTTCATAACTTTTTTTATGAGGCTAAACTTTGTTGTTGGAATTATTTCTTGAGCTAGCATTTGCAAAGAATCTCTATATTGGTCACTCAAGTTTCTAAATTTTATTTTTGAAACTCTTTGATTTTCAATTATTGCAGTTAAATCTCCTTGATCATAAGGAAAATATAATTTTTCTTTTTCCCATTCAATAGGAAATGTAAGAGATAATAAATTTAAATATTCATCATTTTCTTCTGTAATATCTCTTTCAAATAATATTTTTGTCATTTTTAATTTTGGTCTCATATTGCCAATAATTTCTATCCCTTTTCTTAAAGAAAAATTATCAAATGCTGTTACGAAATATAATTTTTCTGCATTAATCATATTGAATGAATCAAACATTTTAGGTGAATCTATGTCTATTAATATAATATCATAATCAATTTCTATATTTCCTAAATACTTGCTTACTAATTCTAAATCCTCGAAGCCTACTGCTATATCAATTTTTTCATATTCTGTAACATAGAATTTTGTTGGAGCTATTGCAGGTACAATATATCTAGCTTTTTGTAAAACAGTTGTATCTATAAATAATACTTTTTTTCCAACTTCAGTTAGAATTTTAGCTAAATATACTATTAAATCTGTTTTTTCAAATGCTCCTATAAATCCTATCTTTTTCAATTGAATATCCTCCTATTTTAATGTATACTAATTAGCTATTAATAGCTTGTTAATCCTGATAAATATGCTTCTCTTGCTGCTCGTGCATTTTCTATTTCTTGTTGAATACCTGTTTCTAAGTTGGTTTGTGAATCTGCTGAATATGCTCTTTTTTCTCCATCTATATATCCTCTCATGTTTTGATCAAATCTTGATTGTAATGCAGATTTAGCTTCATCTTTTATATTTCCATTAGCAGCAATTAAGTTTTGAACTGCTGTAGTAGGTGTATAAGTTTTTGATGCGGCTGTTTGATTTCCTGGCTCTACATATTGTATAGCATATAATTTTGATGAAGGCATAATATAGGCTTCAACAATTGCACTTTCCATCATTAAAATATCTCCTTCTGAAAGTTCTAATCCTATTGTATTTCCTAATATTGATTTTATTTCTTTTTTAGATACAACTATTAAGTCTTGTCCATTTGAAAGTGTTAACCTAATATCAATATAATCTCCAGCTGCTATATTTGTTGGTAAAGATAACATATTATATTCTACATATCTTGTATCTGCTGTAGTCACTTGATCACTTTTTGACATTGTGTCTGCTGTTACAATTGAATTTTGATACATATCTACTTTTGCAACATATTCTTCTTGCATACTAGCTACTTTTGTTGAATCTATGTAATTGCTAGGTACCATACTTTCATAAACTTCAATTTTTTTGAATAAACTTGGAGTAATTATATCTCCAGATTTTACATCTTGATTTAAAACATATGCAGTTACTAATTCACCTCGTTCTTTATTCCCTATACTTTTACCTACAAGCAAAAAGTATAATAAAACTCCTATAATAATACATACTATAAGTGTAATCACCATACCTAATAAAAATGCATTTCTTGCTCTTTTTTGCATTGGATTTGCTACCATATTAAACTCCTCCTAAATATATTTAGTAATTTATATTAAATGCTGTAATTTGTAATTAGCCATTATAATTTTTATATTGTGTATAGAAATTATAATTAGCAAATATAAATTATAGCCAAAAATCGCTTTGTACTTTTATTTTATAACAAAATCGCCTCAAAAACAACATTTAAGGCGATTGTAATTCAAATATAATATATTTGTAATATTAGTGTAATAATTAGTTTATATATTTTTCTATTGCCTCAGCTACACCACTTTCATTATTTGATGCAACAACTCCATCGGCTATTTCTTTCATTAGTGGAGAACTGTTTCCAGTAACTATTCCTAAACCTGCATTTTCTATCATTTCTTTATCATTTATATTGTCTCCTATTGCTAAAATTTCTTCTTTTGTTATATTCAATATCTTTATAAGTTCTTTTATTGCAGACCATTTATTCACATTTTGATTTGTAATTTCAGTATAAAAATATGATATTTCAAAATCATCAGTACCATGTTTTATAATTTTTTTTGACATGTGTGAAACCTCTAAAACGTCTATATCTCTAATACATTTTAATCTGCTTATTATACTTTTAAAAATCATTTCATCGCTATCACAGATGGTAAATTTAAGGAAATCAGTTCCTTCATAATTTTTTATATAATCGTACAAATTATTTATAACATTTATTTTTATTCTTTTATTTTCTGGATTTTTTTTATTTTCATTATGGTAAAAAAGAATATTATAATTTAGTGATTTTGTTAATACAGAATTATTTGTATATATATTATAGAACATGCTGTTTTTTTCACATATATCTATAATTTCTAGTACTTTCTTTTTACTCATATAATTATTATAAATTATTTTATCTCTTTGGATATCATATATTGCAGCTCCATTTCCAGATATTAAATACTTGTTAGAATTTATCTCATTTGCTATTGGCAAAATCGCCTTTGGCATTCTTCCTGAAGTAAGAACAACATCAATATTTTTATCTAAAGCTTTTTTTATAGCTTGCTTGTTTTTATCAGTAACTTCTCCATATGAGTTTAAAAGTGTTCCATCAATATCAATAGTTATTAATTTGTACATTTTATTTATTATACCCTCCATTTTGCTTATCATTATATATCATTAATTTATTTTTTTACAATATAAACCAAAAAAAATTAGCAAAAATTTCTAGTTTAAAAATTTTTTTGTTGCACATCATAATTATTGAAAAGCAAAGACGCTTTTAAATGTTTTAATTCATATCCTAGGAGGTGAAAAGAATGGCAACATCAAATTCAAGCAGAAGATTAGTTCCAGAAGCTAAAGAAGCTTTAGATAAATTCAAATATGAAGTAGCTTCAGAAGTTGGAGTTAACTTAAAAAACGGTTACAATGGTGATATATCATCTAAAGACGCTGGTAAAATCGGTGGTAACATGGTTAAAAAAATGATACAACAAGCTGAAAACCAAATGAAATAGTTTATTAACTAATGTTAAGTATGTGGCAGAAGTATTTTTCTTGGTTTTATTATGTTTTATTTAAACATACATAAAGGCAGGAGATGTGCTCCTGCCTTTTCTATTTATTGATTTATATAATTAACTCATTTCTTATTAAAAAATTGCTTTATCTTGTATAATATTTTTAAAAATATATTGTCCTTATTTGGGCTAATCATAATTTCATTTTTTCTTTCTTTTTGTTTTATTTGTTCATTTCTATTTTTAAATTCAATTTTATATTTTTCACTATCTTTAGTAGATTCTATATATTCTTTATATGTTTTTTCATATTGTTCTTTTTCTTCTTGTGTACCTAAATAGTTATTATATATAAAAGATATTAAACCTATAGTTGTCTGAGATAAGTCTTGTTCTTCTAGCGGAATATTTAAATTTATTTTAGAATTGTAATCATCTATTTTTAGAACACGTATTGTCTCCAATAATTTTTTGGGTATCTTAGATAATTCACTTGGCTTTAAACTTTGCAACAAGCACCACACATCAGAACATGCTTCAGAAAATTCCATATTATCTTTCCTCACCTTCATTTTCTATAATAACTGCACTCATATTATCTCCAGATCCCTTTAATGTATTTTTAAAATTACTATTGTTTTGTAGATATTGTGGAGGATTATTAGTTCCTCTTTGCAGCTTTTTATTTTCAATTTCGTATATGCTATTTACTATATTTTTTAAGCAGTCTCTAGAATTTCTAAAAGTATACATCATTCCCGCAATTTCAGGGTTGGAAAGGTTATCTGCTACTCCATCACTACATAAGAATAACTTATCACCTTTATTAAAATACCATTCTGTTATAAAATCACTTTTATTTCTATCTATTTTATCCATTAATTGTTGTCCGAGTTTGTCCACAGCCTAAGCAATCTGTTATAATATTATTTTTTCTATGGAATCTAATATCACTTTCCTTTAAATTATGTATCCCTTGTATATTTCTCTTTGGTTTATATATTACATCTAAAGATTCGTGTTTAGGATTAGATGTGTATATAAAATTAGGATTAGAATCCTCTACATATAAACTTCCGCTTCTTATTCTCTCTGAAAGTATATTATCATCTTTTGATAATTGTTGTATTTGACCATTCTCAGATATTTTTAATATCTTTGAATCTCCTATAGAAATAGATGTTACTGTATCTTTTCCATTTCTATTTCTTATTATAGCTGCTGAAAAAGTTGTCCCTGGTTTGTCTCCAACATATTTAACAATTTTGTCATTTATATCTATTATAAGTTTTTTTATTGTATCTTCAAATGTTATATCAACTGTACTTCCATTCTGATATTTAAGTTTAACAGCATCTGAGTTATAAAATTGTTCTGGTAATTGTTTAAACCATCTATTTGCTTCGTTAGTTGCAATATAGCTTGCTGCATCTCCGTTTCCTGGTCCTCCCATACCATCAGCAACAACAGCTATTTTAAAATTTTTGTTTTTTGGATGTGATAACATCAAAATTGCATCTTCTTGAGTTTTTTTGTATTTTCCTTGTACCTTTCCAATATTTAATATTCCTGTCATTCCATCTCCAGAATATATCCTATTCTTTGGTTTATCACCAGCTCTCATACTAATATCACTTTGTAGTGTTGCAATATCACTTATATCATTATACCCAAATTGAGCTGAATAATCTTGCATATTCCTTATTAAAGTTTGTGCTGCATTCAAAGCATTTACTATCTCAGCATTATTAACAGGTGTAGATTGTTGAGCTGTTTTTCTCATATAATTACCTGTTTTGCTTTGTGCTTTAATTAATTCATTTAGAGAACTTTCAACAGCTACTCTTCCCATTCTATAAATCATTTCTTTATTAGAAAATATAGTATTCATAAGTTTATCTATTTTATCAGAAGATTCTCGTATGCTTTTAACATAATTATCATATTTGTTATTGAAACTATTATTTGTATCTATATATTCAATATATAAATTTCCCAGTGCTAATGTAATGGCTTCTCTATTTTGCTCTGTAAACAAGTTTCTCATTCCTCTTGATACATTTTTACTTGTAAAATTTGGTTCTTTTGAAATAAATTTATAAATCTGTAATGCAAGATTTTCTAAAACTGTTTGAGGTTCTTCTCCCTCTCTAGTTTTTATTATAAATGAATCTTTTATTCCATTTTTTATAATCTCTTTATTATCCATTGTTTTACCTTTTCCTTTAATATATATAAAGAGCATTTCTGCTCTTTATTCTAGTTTTCTGGTTCTAGTAAACCGTAATTTTTATTATCTTTTAATTTAAACAACACATTTACTTTGTTTGTTTCTTGGTTTATAAATGTTATAAATCTATCTTGTGGTTTTTCTTGTAATTTTAATTTTGCATCTTCTGTAGTCATAGGTTTTATATCATAATATATTGTTTTTATTATTTCATTTTCTATTTTTGCATCTTCTTCAAAATTTCCTGCTAATACTTTTATTGAATCATCTTTATTAGCTTTGTCTTTTCTTGTTTTCCATTTTCGTATTTGTCCTTCTAATATATCTATATCTTTATCTATAGATGCATACATATCTTTGTGTGATGTTACAGCTCTGTATGTATCTTGCTTTACTTTTACACTCATTTCTGCAATTTGTTCTGCTCTTTCAGTTCTTATAGTAACAAATACTTCAATTTCTCCATCAAAATATTTTTCTATTCTTTCCATTTTCTTTTCAACATAATCCCTTATAGCCTCTGTTGCTTTAACATCCTTACCTGTTATTGTTATATTCATATAAAAACCTCCATTCAAGTGATTAGCTTTTCACTTTTTATTTTGCCTATCTTTATTGTATTCTGATTATATATGAATAATAAAAAATACGCAAGAGATATTTTTATAAATTGTTGTTTGAGCGTCTGGACGTGAGGAAAAAATTTATTTCGCAGAAATGGAATTTTTTCCTCCGTCCTAGCGAATTGGTGTAGGTCGGGTCGCCGAGGGCGGCGACCCCTACAACGTTTGCAATAGATTTAATCGTTTAGAAATTCAGGGCAGTCCCTAGAATTCCCCTCACACAAACAAATTACAATTTATATTCCTTTTCTAATTTTTCTTGTAAATAAATTTTTGATATTATTTCTAATTCTTTTATTGTTTCTTTTGGAACTTCAAAAGAAAATATTTTTTTCGCATTTGCAAGTATTATATATCTAATAGCATCTTTTGTTGTGCTTGATATCTCTATTGCTCCTTTATCTTGCTTTCCACACGTCGAGCATTTAAATCCACTATCCTTAAAGCTGAAATATGTTAAGTTCTCTTTACTTTTGCAGTTTTTGCATTCATCTATTACTGGTCTAAATCCTATTATAGATAAAAGTCTTAAAGTAAATACTGAATTTATTAAACTTAAATCTTTATCTGTTTCAGATATCATATATAGTGTGTTTAAAAAAAGCTGCATTACTTTATATGTATTTTGGTTTTCAGTTGTTACATCATTTACTATTTTTGTTATATGTGCTGCATATTTTAACTTATCTAAATCTGTTCTTATGTTGTAAAATACTTCTATTGTATCACATGAATTAATAGAATATGTATTCCCACTTTTATATAACACATATTCTCCAAAACATAAAAATTGAGTAGCAGCCATAAGAAGACTTTTAGGCCTTCTTGATCCTTTAGCTGCCGCCTCAATTTTTCCGCATATTTGGTGTTAATATTGTTACAATTTTATCAAAATCTGCTACTGTCTTTTCTGCAATTACTAATCCCTTCGTTTTTAATAATTTCATAGTTTTCCGCCTTCATATTTTCTTCTATATCTGTTATTTGTTTTAGTTCTAAAAATGTATCTATATTTCCTGTATTCTTAAAGGTATTCCATGCTAATTGTTTTATCATATGTCTTCATCTCCTTGCATAAGTGTAAAATAATTTAATAGTAATTAATAATTCACACCTTTAATTTTATCTTCTGTAATTTTATAGTTTTTATTCACTTTTAAATCTTTTTAATATGCTCTGATTATCTTGCCAATCTTCTTTAACTTTAACCCACAATTTTAAATTTATTTTCGTATCTAAAGTTCTTTCCATATCTTGTCTTGCATACATTCCAATTTTTTTAAGCATTGTTCCATCTTTTCCTATTACAATGCCTTTGTGTGATTTTCTTAAAACAAATATTGTTGCTTCAACATCATAAATATCTTCGCCTTTAGTAGTTCTTCTTAAATTCATTTTTTCTACTTCTACAAGTATACCATGTGGAACTTCTTGATCTAATAATTTTAATGCTTTTTCCCTAATAGTTTCTTCCATTAATTGTCTTGCAGTTTGATCAGTATACTCATCTATATCATAATATGCTGGTCCTTCTGGAATGTGCTTTTCTATTTCATCTAATATCTTATTTGTATTTTCGTTTTTTAAAGCTGATATTGGAATTATTGCTTCAAAATCATATTCTTTACTGTATATATCTATTAGTTTTAACAATTTTTCTTTTTCTATTAAATCTATTTTATTAATAATTAATATAGTTTTTTTATTTTTCTCTTTAATTTTTTCTAGTATTAAACTATCACCTTTTCCTATTTTTTCTGATGTAGCCTCAATAATAAATAATAAAACATCTACATCTGGCAAAGTTTGCCAAGCTGTTTCATTCATTGTTTCACCAAGTTTTGTTTTTGGCTTGTGTATTCCTGGTGTATCAATAAAAACTATTTGAGAATTATCTCTATTTACAATTGCCTTGATAGCTGTTCTAGTGGTTTGGCGTTTATCTGCAGTAATAGCAACTTTTTCACCAACTAGACTATTTATTAATGTTGATTTTCCCACATTTGTTCTTCCTATTATTGATACAAAACCTGATTTAAAATTGCTCATCTTTCCTCGTATAATTAAAACATACAAAATATTCTAATTATACTCTCCTTTCTTTTTAAAATTTTGTATAATATATTT
>CANQVU010000013.1 GCA_947627415.1 uncultured Clostridia bacterium
TTTTGGTTTTTAAACATTATATCACATTGGTATTTCCTTTTTTAATTTACTGTGACATATCTATTGTAAATGAATATTTTTATAATTTTTTATGTTAAAAATCAGAAATTTTATCTTGACATTTTTTTGTAATCTTCTTATACCTAATTTTTATTTACTCCTATTATTCCTCCTACGGCTCCGGCAATTATTGCTCCTATTATCATTATTATTGATTTTAAGTTTAATGCAAAATTTCCTTCTATTATACTTGATAGAATATATATAAAACCAATATATATTAATCCAACTAATATTCCGTTAATTATTCCATTTTTCTTTACTGTTGACATACATATGCTACTTCCTATTAATATGCTAATTACTGTTATAATTATTGTTACTGTTGGTATGGTACTTTCTGCTATACTAGTATAAGTTAAAAGACTTGCAAATATTACTAATGCTATCAAAGTTATAATTATTGAAATTATACTTCCTTTTATGATTTTTTTTATATTGTCTCCACTTCCGCTCAAATTCTCAGATAATTTTACCATTAAAAAAACCTCCTATAACTACTTAATTGTATGTAGTATAAGAGGTTTTTAGAACATCGTTTTTAGTTTTCTATCTTTTTCCTTAATTCTTCTATAATATCTTTATAATTTTTGTATTTTTTCGTTATATCATCTATTAACGATATATCTCCACTAGAAAAATTTTTTAAAAATATCACTTCAAACTCCATAAATTCGCTAATTCCCTCAAAGTATTCTTTTATATTATTAGCTATTTCTTCATTTTCATCTTCTTCCATTTGTCCAACAGTTATTATATAAATTTTTTTCCCTTTTAATATATTTTCACGAAAAGTAAAAGGATTTAATCTATCTATTACATTTTTTAGAATACCAGTTATATGATTCATATATATAGGTGTTACTATTATTACTTTGTCAGTATACAATAAATACTTATAAATTTCTTGCATATCATCATTTAAAACGCAATATTTTTCTAATATATTTATACATTTATTGCATCCCAGACAAAATCTAATGTTTTTGTCTGCTAAAGATATTAACATATCTTCATCTTTTTTTAAATCATTACATATTCTATAGCAGTTTCTTTTTCTATTACTACCACTTATATATAAATTCATTATTTGTCTCCCTTCAACCCATTTATTCTCTCATCAATTGATGCAATTATTTCATTAAACTTTACTTGTTTTGCTTTTTCTTCTTCTACTTTGCTTGCTGGTGCTTTTGCAATAAATCCTGGATTTGATAACATTTTATCTGTTTTTTCTTTTTCAATTAATACTTTTGCCTTTTCTTTTTCTAGTCTTTCTATTTCTTCTTTAATGTCTACTAAATCTTCAAAAGGCATAAATACTTCTAATCCTTTTGCAACTACATTTATTGCATTTTGTGGAATATTTTCTTTTGTTTCTTGTACTTTAATTTCATCACTAAAGCCTAACTTCTTTAAGAATTCTTCTGATTCTTTTATAACTTTCTCAAATTCTTTAGTTACAAATATTAGTTTAGATTTTTTAGATGGATGTACATTCATTGTTGCTCTTACATTTCTTATTCCTGTAATTATTTCTTTTAATACTTCTACTTTTTCTTCTTCGTCTTTAAATTCTAATTTTTTATCATACTCAGGATATTTTGATATCATTATACTTTCATCATTATTATATAATTCTTTATATATCTTTTCAGTAACAAATGGCATAAATGGATGTAAAAGTTTTAAAGAATCTGATAACACCCTATTTAAAACATATTGAGCTGTTTTTCTAGTTTTGCTCTCTTTGTTGTATAGTCTTGGTTTTACAATTTCAATATACCAATCACAAAACTCATTCCAAATAAATCCATAAATTTTATCTAAAGCCACACCTAAATCATAGTTATCCATATTTACTTTTATTTCTGCTATTAGTGTATTTAATTTAGATAATATCCATTTATCTTCTACCATAAAGTTTATATTACTGCTGTCATTATTATAATCTTCTAAATTCATAAGTACAAATTTTGCCGCATTCCATACTTTATTTGCAAAATTTGATGCTGCCTCTAGCTTTTCTGGCATAAATCTCATATCATTTCCGCTCGACGTACCAGATATTAAAGAAAATCTTAAAGCATCTGATGAATATTTTTCTATTATCTCTAATGGGTCTATTCCATTTCCTAAGGATTTGGACATTTTTCTTCCTTGGCTATCTCTTACAATACCATGAATAAATACATCTTTAAATGGAACTTCTCCTGTTTGTTCTAAGGCAGAGAACATCATTCTTACAACCCAGAAGAATATAATATCATAACCTGTAACCAATGTATTTGTAGGATAAAAGGTCTTAAAATCTTTTGTATCATCTGGCCAACCAAGTGTTGAAAATGGCCATAATGCACTACTAAACCAAGTATCTAAAGTGTCTGGATCTTGAGTAAGATTTATACCTCCACATTTTTCACATTTTTCTGGCTTTTCTGTATCAACATTAATATGCCCACACTCATCACAATAATATGCTGGTATTTGATGACCCCACCATATTTGACGAGATATACACCAATCTTGTATGTTTTCAAGCCAATTAAAATATGTTTTTTCAAATTTTTGTGGTACAAATCTTGTATCTCCCTTTTTCACTGCCTCTATTGCGGGTTTTGCAAGTTCCTTCATTGCGACAAACCATTGATCTGAAATTTTTGGTTCTATTGTACTTTTGCATCTGTCGTGTTTACCAACATTATGAGTATAATCTTCTATTTTCACTAAATTTCCAAGTTCTTTTAATTTATCTACTATTTTTTCTCTTGCAGTATACATATCTAGTCCTTTATATTCTGGAACTAAATCATTCATCTTGAAGTCTTCATCAAATACTTCAATTATTTCTAAGTTGTGAGAAAGACCTGCTTGATAATCATTTGGGTCATGTGCAGGTGTGATCTTAACACATCCAGTACCAAATTCCATTTCTACAAATTCATCTGCAATAATCGGAATTTCTTTATTCATTATAGGAAGTATACATTTTTTGCCTACTAAATCTTTATATCTTTCATCATCTGGATGAACAGCAACTGCTGTATCTCCAAGCATTGTCTCTGGTCTTGTTGTTGCAACTGTTAAATATCTATCTTCCCCTACAACTTTATATTTAATATGCCATAAATGTGTAGGTTCTTCTTCGTACTCTACTTCTGCATCTGAAATTGATGTATTACAACATGGACACCAGTTTATCATCCTTTTACCTTTATATATAAGTCCTTTATCGTATAGTTTTTTAAATACTGTTAAGACTGCTTTTGATAATCCCTCATCCATTGTAAATCTTGAGCGAGTCCAGTCTGCACTGCAACCTAATCTTTTTTGTTGTTTTACAATTGTTCCTCCATATTCTTTGGTCCACTCCCACGCTCTTTCTAGAAATTTCTCTCTTCCTAAATCCCATTTTGTTATTCCTTCTTCTTTAAGCTTATCTACGATCTTTACTTCTGTTGAAATAGCAGCATGGTCTGTTCCAGGAAGCCATAAAGTATTAAAACCTTGCATTCTTTTATATCTAATTAAAATATCTTGAAGAGTTCCATCTAAAGCATGACCCATGTGAAGTTTTCCTGTTACATTTGGAGGTGGCATCATTATGCAATAACTCTCCTTTGTTTTATCCATACTTGGTTTAAAATATCCATTTTTCTCCCAAGCTTCATAAATTTCTTCTTCAAAGCTCTTAGGTTCATATTTACCTTCTAAATTATGCTTACAATTTTCACACATATCTTCTCTCCCCTTTTTTCTTTTTTTGGACGGACTAGATTTAGTCTTTTATCTTTTTTCCTTTTTTGGACGGACTAGATTTAGCCTTTTTCTTTCTTAATTTTTTGATTAAAAACTCCAAATCTAGTCCGTCCAAAAAAGGAAAAAAATAAATCGTCCTTAACATAGGACGATTTTTACCGTGGTACCACCTAATTTATATAAATTAAAATTTATACATCTCTAATATCTTTAACGCAGATTGTGCGGATTACTCTACTGCTTTTCAAATAATCAACTCCAAAGCTACCTTCAGATTTTCTTTCCTTTAGAAGCTCTCAGCCGGTGACTTCTATTCTCTTTAAAGTAGTTTAAATCTTACTCCTCTTTTTCACAGTTTTTCAATATGCTATATATTTTAACATATTTGTTTTAAAAAATCAATAATTTTTTCACATATTACAATACACTAATATCATTCCAATTATACTAAATAAAAATCCTATTAACTTTAATCCTAGTGTAGCATCATTTTGGTCTCCAAATCCAAACATTTTCTTTGTTATTGGTCTTGCATCATATATTAGTATTACTCCAAACATTACTAAAATTATTCCTAATACAAATAAAAAATTCATTGTTTCACATCCTTTTATTTTAAATATATGTACAAAGTATTGCTTCTAATCCTATATTTATATCTATTAATCCAGATTTATAATTCTTATCTAAGTTTATTAATTCTTCTAAAATTTTTCTTAATTCATTTGTTTTAAAATATCCCGCTTGTCTTTTATATTTAGATACTAAAAATGTTTGATTTGGTTTTAATTTTAATACAGATAATACATCTCTATTTTTTTCAATACATATTTTAGTTAGATATATTTTTTTAAAATTGTTATATAAAGTTATTAATATCTTTTGTACTGGCTCTTTATTATATATTAATTCTTTTAGTATTTCCATAGCTTTAGATATATCTTTTTTACCTAATTCATCTGTTAAATCAAATATTCTTGCCTCAAACTCTTTTGTTGCAAGCTTTTCTACTGATTCTTTTGTTATAGTTCCACCTTTACCCGCATATTCAATAAGTTTTCTAATTTCATTTATTAAATTCTGCATATTTGTTCCAGATGTTTCTATAAGTAAATCTAAAGTTCTTTCATCTACATTTACTTCATAAGCACTGCAAATAGCCTTTAATCTTCTTTTTATATCTATTGGTTTTAATCTTTCAAAATTGCAAACTATACCATTTTCTTCTATTACTTTTGTAAGTTCACATTTTGAAACATCTTCTTCAATAAATATTAATACTGTAGTGTCTTTTATTATGTTCAAATTTTGTTTTATATAATCTGCTACCTTTTTTTGTAGATCATTATTTGTTTTTAAATTTGATTTTCTTTCTTTTCTTAATAATCCTGCATTTTTTATAATTATTAATTTTTTATCAAATCCAAAAGATGGAGTCTCTATATCTGATACTAGATTATTAGCATTTGTTTCATCTATTTGAATATAGTTTATGCCTAATATTAATTCTCCAAATAGTTTTTTTATTTTCTTTACGGCATTTTCTAACAGATACAATTCCTCGCCATAGAAAAGATATATACTATTTAATTTCCCTTGCTTTAGGTCTTTTTCTAAAATATCTAATGTCATTCTTTTCTCCTTAATAAGATAAATTGTTGTTTGAGCGTCCGGACGTGAGGAAAAAATTTATTTCGCAGAAATGGAATTTTTTCCTCCGTCCTAGCGAATTAGTATAAGGTAATTTTAATATTTTATCAATATTAACATCTCTATATGTTTATTTTCTCATGGGTCGCCGAGGGCGGCGACCCCTACAATTTTTGCATTTAATTTGTTGATCTGCTTCTTCTGGGCGGACACAAGGCCCGCCCCTACAACGTTTGCAATAGATTTAATCGTCTGAAAATTCAGGGCAGTCCTCTTTTTCCCCTTTGGGAAAAAAGAGAGACAGTCCCTAGAATTTCCTCACACAAATTACAATTTTTCTGAGAATTTGCATGAATGTGCATGGCAGATTGCTGCTGCCATACTGTCTGTTGTGTCATCTAATTTTGGCAGATTTTCAACATTTAATATTGTTTTTACCATTTTTTGTACTTGTATTTTATCTGCTCTTCCATATCCTGTTACTGCTTGTTTTATTTGAAGTGGTGTGTATTCAAATGTTGGTACATTGTTTTTACATCCTACTATTAAAACAACACCTCTTGCTTGTGCAACATTTATTGCTGTTTTTGCATTGTTATTAAAAAATAGTTCTTCTACTGATATTGCGTCTGGTTTGTACTTATCTATAAGCATTGTCAAATCATCATATATTTTTGTAAGCCTTAGTGGAAATGATACTCCTGCTTTTGTTGTAACTGCTCCGTGCTTCTATTAATTTAAATTTATTTCCTTGATAATCAATTATACTATATCCTGTTATTGCAAATCCTGGATCAATTCCTAATATTCTCATCTTCTACCTCTTCTTTATTTCCTTTTCTTAATAAATATATTGGTAACATAACTAAATTTGTATATATTAAAATTTTTATCCAAAATACTAATAATACAGAAATATCTTCAAACATATATTTAATCTCATAGTTATCATTTATTCCACTTATTAAGTTTGATATTAAACTTATTATAAAAAGAAGTGTTTCAGGTATAGAATCTATAAGTATGGTATTCTTTATTTTTTCTGTTTTTATAAAGCAACTTAATATCATTTTTGATATTGTAAATATTATAAAAGCATTAAATATACTTATAGTATCTAGTACAGCCAAGTCAGAATAATATTTGTTTCTAATATAATATCTCGATAAAACAGCCCCTATAATTACAGCAGTAAGTATTAAAATATATACACTTTTTATAGTATTATTTTTCTTATATTTAATTAATATTAAAAAAAGTCCTACTAATACAATTATACTTATTGCAAAAGCATTATAAATATAGTCAATATATTTTCCCTGCAATTCAGCATTTCTATGCTGTTCCTGATGCTGTTGTTCATATTCATAAAAAACGTCACCTAAATTATTAGCATAAACATTGTTATGACAAAATGTTAATATACAAATAATTATTATAATTACTAATGTAATTTTTTTAGTATATTTATGTTTCATTTTGTTGCTCCTTCCAAAAATCTATCAATTGATTATAGATTATCTAACGGTTCAGGACAGTCCTCTAGAACCTATTTTTTCCAATAGTCTATTATTATTCTAAATACCTCTGCTACGCTCCAAGCCTGTGCCATTGTCCCCTTAGGTAAATATGGCGTTTTTGAATCGTATATTTCTGAAATACTACCTATTGTACCTCTTTCAAACATTTCTTTTATAAAAGTTTTTCTTGTAGCTTCAATAAACTTTTGTCTTTTTTCTTTTAACTCTTTCTTTTTAATTCTATCTTTTTCAAATCTAATTTTGTTATTAATTGTATCATAATATAATCCTAAAAGCCATGGCCATGTTATGCCTTGATGATAACTTGAATCTCTTTTAAAGCTATCTCCTTCATAAACATCAATATAACCTTTTTCACCTTTTGCAAGTGTTTTTAATCCATATTTATTAAGTAGTTTTTTAGTTACTGTTTCAAACATTTCCTCAGCTATTTTACCATTTGGATCTAGAATAGGATGGCTAAGTGATGTTGCAAATAATTGATTTGGTCTTGTTTTATTATCTCCTATTACATCATATAGACATTTCTTCTTTTTGTTATAGAATTTATTTTCAAAAGATTTTTTGCATTTATTTGCTAACTCCTCATATATTTTGGCTTGTTTCTTTTTTCCAAATTTATTACTTAATTCTTGCATAATTTTTAAGCTATTATACCACATTGAATTTACTTCAACTGTTTTTCCATTTCTTGGAGTAAAAGCATAATTTCCATATTTTGCATCCATCCATGTATTTTGAGTATCTTCTGTTCCTGATGAAATTAGTCCATCATCATCTAAAAATATATTATTATCATCTAAGTCAATTCCCCTTGTATAATTATCTATTATTATTACTAATTTATCATATATATTATCTTTGATAAATTTATAATCTTCTGTATATTCTAAATATTTATACACTGCTTCAAATAATAGAAGAGAACTATCTACACTATTATACAGTGGTCTATTATCATATCCAGAATAGCCATTTGGAACTAGTCCAAATTTTATATCTCTTATTGTTGTAAGTAGCACTTCTTTTGCAATGTCAAATCTTCTAGTAGCTAAAAGGAGCCCTTCAAATGAAATCAAGCTGTCTCTTCCCCAATCTAAAAACCAGGGATATCCTGCAATAATTGTATGTAGTGCAAAGCTTGGTCTATATACTATGAAATTATCTGTTGCAATACAAAAATCTCTTAATAAATTCCTGTTTTTTATTCCTTCTTTGGATAGCTTTTCAATATCTTGTTTTTCTTCTAATAGTCCTGTTTTATACATTAATTCGTTTATTCTGATAATTTCTTTGTTTATTACTTTTTTTACATTTATTTCTTCTATGTTTTCTTCTAAT
Organism: uncultured Clostridia bacterium; assembly: GCA_947627415.1. GTDB lineage: Bacteria > Bacillota > Clostridia > TANB77 > CAG-508 > CAG-452. The sequence continues at coordinate 8,352 of CANQVU010000013.1, forward strand.
GAACATACAAATTCTATTTCTTTTTGCGAATTTGTAGGAACATTTATTTCATATCTTCCTGGAACAACTAAGTTTTCTTCTGGAAAAAATCCTATCTTTTCTTCTTCTAAATAATACATATTTTTAAATGTATCATCATGATGTTCAATATAGTTTCCATCTGACATATGCATATATATTGGATTATTTGAATTAGTATCTATTTCTATTTTAACTTTTTTGTTTTTTATATTTTGCTTTAATGCAAACTCATGATTCGTAGTCATTGTATGAAAATCTCTAAAATTAATTACAGGAGATAAAGTAAATTTTATTTCATTTTCTGAATTATCTATTTTATATAATATGCATACTGTGTTTTTTCCATATTCCATACATATTAATTTTTTTATAGTAATCCCTTTTATTTTATATGTAAAAATTGGTATATACTCTTTTTCAAATTCTGTTTGATATTTAAATCCTTCAGATATATAATTTCTACACATATTAGAGTATAAATTATAGCTTGTACCGTTTATCTCTAATGACTCATCTAATTTAGAGAGTATAAGGTGTCTTCTTGCAGGAGGTGTAAGAGGTGCAACTAATAAACCGTGGTATTTTCTTGTATTAATTCCAAATATAGTAGATGCACTGTATCCACCTATTCCATTTGTTATAATCCATTCTTTATCTATTCCATCATTTAATGGTAAATTTTTTGTTGTTATTTTCATTCGTATTCTCCTAAAAAATTACTTTTGCTAAGATTTTTCTTTGTTCCCTTGGAGACAGTTTCTGGAATTTTATTGCATAAAATTCAGAACGATCCCTCATTTGCAATTTATTTTTTTTCTTTTTTGCTATATGTTTCTTTCAAAAATTTTTCTTTTTCCTTTTGTTCTTCTTCATCTATCATTTTTTTTGCTTTTTCATGTATTCTTATATTCTCTAGTCTTGTTTTTTCACTTTCTTTTATTGATTCAATTCTTTCTTTATACTTGTTACTAAACTTACTTGTTCTTTTTATTACTTCATCATCTTTCTTTTCTTTTTTGTTTTCTTTAAATCTCTTAGCCTCTTTCTTTGCTGTTTTAGCTTTTTTGTTTTCTTCCTTTAATCTTGAATTTAGTAATACATATTGTTCATCATTATGTTTATCTTTAAATCTTAAATCACCACAAATTAATTCTATAATTAATTTTGCGGTTTTATCAGGATCATGTCTTATATAGTTTCCTTCTGCTGTAGCAAGTTCACCTTTTATTAATTTTATTCCCCTATTTCTAATATTTGAAGTGTCTATATTTACAACATCTGATCCCATTAAATTGTATTTTCTTATATATTCAGGTACAATTTCACCTACATCTGATATGCAAAAATCAATTACTCCTTCTCCGCTATGCTCTAATATACTGTTTATGTGATCAGACACATCATAATCATCAGTTTGTCCTGGTTCTGTCATAATATTTGATATATATATTTTTAACGCTTTACTTTCTCTTATTGTTTTTGCTACATTTTTTATAAGAAGATTTGGTATAACATTAGTATAAAGACTTCCTGGTCCAATAATTATTGCATCTGCATTTTTTATTGCTTCTAATACACCTGGAGCAGTTCTACAATTTGATGGATTTATATATACTCTATTAATTTTTGTTACTTTGCTAGATACTATTTCTGCTATTTTACTTTTATCTGTAACTACTGTTCCATCTTGCAATTCTGCACATATATTCATTTCATCCAATGTTACTGGAAGAACTTTACCAACCATAGATAATATATTACTGCTTTTTTCAATACTACTTGTAAAATCTCCATATATTTTTTGCATTACATAAAGGTATATATCTCCAAAACTTAAGTTCTTAAGTTTTCCATCTGTAAATGTATAATTCATTAAATCATCCATACCTTCTGTATTTGGTGAAAGCGCTACGATACTACTTTTTATATCATCTACTGGATTTAATTTTAATTCTTTAATAGATGCATTAGATGGCCTTCCATATGCAGATACTGGAACTATTGCAGTTAAATTACTTGTATAGTTTTTTAGTCCTTTTAGAATATTATTTATTCCATTTCCACCACCGATAACAACAATGTTAGGGCCTTTCTCATATATAGGATTTTTTGAAACTAATTTTTTTAGTTCTGTATTATTATCTGAAGCATCTACATTTACACTGTTTTTTTCTATTAATATTTCTAGATTTCTTCTTTGAATATATACAATTCCAAGTATAAAACAAGTAAAGCCTACAACAAATGTTATGACTATTTGAAGTAAGTCTCCAATTTCTAATTTTTCAGACGATAACATTTTTGAAAATCCAAAACAAGTTAGTACTATGCCAATTAGTATTAAAAACATCCATCTTTTTATTTTTGTACTATTTTTAAACCAATTAAAAAAATTTTTCATTCCTAATCCTCTCCTAAAACTTCAATTTCTAATTCTATATTAATTTTAAATTCATCATATACGTTTTTCTTTATTATATCAATAAGTGTTAGTACATCTTTTGCTGTAGCATTTCCCTTGTTTACTATAAATCCTGCATGTATATCTGACACATAAGCATCTCCAACATTATATCCCTTCAAATGGCATTTATCAATAAGCTGAGCAGTTATGTATCCATTACCTCTTTTAAATGTACTACCAGCACTTGGAAAACTTATAGGCTGTTTTTCTCTTCTTGATTTATTGTTTTCGTCCATTTTTGCTTTAATTTCTTCTTTGTTTCCCTTTTTTAGTTGTAAAACGCTTGATAAAATAATATCATCTTTATTTTTACTAAATCTACTAAATCTATATTTAAACTCATGTTCTTCATTATTGATTTCATGTACTTTTAAATTATTATCTAAGTACTTGGATGTAATAACAATATCTTTGAATTCTCCTCCGTAGGCACCTGCGTTCATCTTTATTGCTCCACCAATTGTACCCGGTATCCCGAGAGGCAAATTCTAATCCAGATAAATTTTTATTATATGCTTCATTTGCTATTTTAGATAATAAAACACCTGAATCTACTCTAATTTTATCATTATCTAAAAACTCAATTTCTTTAAAATCTATCTTAATAACTATACCCCTTACTCCTCCGGTCTTTTACTAATAGGTTACTTCCATTTCCCACTATTGTAATAGGTGTATTATTTTCTTTTGCAATTTCAATTATAAATTTAACTTCATCAACATTTTTAGGTTTTACAAATATATCTGCTGGTCCGCCTATTTTAAATGATGTATGTTTGCTCATTGGTTCATTTAGATATATTTGTTCTGTATTCAACTTTTCGAGCATTTGATTATAAATTTTATCCATAATTCTCCTATCGTTTTTATACATATTTATTCATTATTTGTACTAAATATTAAATGTTACTTTATTGAATTTTATCATTTTTTTGTTTCTTTTACAATATTTATATTAGATAAATTATTGTTTGCTTTATTTATTACTGTAAAATAGTTTAATATAATTTTTTCAAGACGTCCTTCTTCACAAAAATTATTATTTCATAATAATTTTGGATTCGAAGCTCCTATTTCAAAAATTATATTTAAACTATTTTACTAATCAAATTAATTTAAAAACAATTATACAAATTGCAATTTATATTTGTATTAACTATATAATAATGATATAATATTTTTAGGTGATTAATATGTTTGATGATATAAAGAAAAATAAAAGAAAATCAATTTTCATTGTTTTTAGTTTTGTTTTAATAATTACACTAATTTTATATTATATATGTATGGCATTTGATGTAAGTGCTCCTATTGCAATTACAATTTCTTTAGCTTTTTCAATACTTGCTAGCTGGGCATCTTACTATAATAGTGATAAGATTATTTTATCAGTAACTAAGGCAAGACCAGCAACAGAAGAAGAGGATAAAAAAATAATAAATATATTAGAAGGACTAATGATTTCATCAGGACTTTCTCATAAACCAAGGCTTTATGTTGTAGAAGATAATCAACCAAACGCTTTTGCAACCGGAAGGAACCCCGAGCATGCTATTATTTGTGTAACAACAGGTCTTTTAGAAAAATTAGAATATTATGAATTAGAAGGAGTTATAGCACATGAAATGGCACATATAAAAAATTATGATATTTTACTTTCTGCTGTTGTTACTGTAATGGTTGGATTTATAGTAATGCTTTCTGATATTTTCACAAGGACTTTCTTTTATAGAAGTAATAAAGATAGAGATAATGATAATAAGGGAAATGCAATTGTAATGATTATAGGACTAGTTTTTTTGATACTTGCACCTATTATAGGAAAGATAATGCAAATGGCAGTATCAAGGAGAAGAGAGTTTTTAGCAGATAGTACAGCAGTAGAATTTACAAGAAATCCAGATGGACTAATATCTGCTTTACGAAAATTAGATGAAGATCCTAATGAATTAAAAGTAGCAAATAAGGCAACTGAAAATATGTATATTGTAAATCCTTTCAAAAACAAAGCTAATGGTAGAAAAAAAGCTGGATTATTTTCTACCCATCCAAGCATTGATGATAGAATTGAAGCTTTGCAAAATATAAGATAATTTTTTCTTTTTTTGGACGGACTAAATTTAGACTTTTTTAAAAAAGTCTAAATTTAGTCCGTCCAAAAAAAGAAAAAAAGAAAAAAATTATTTAAGGAATATTCTTCGCCACACTTAACCTTATTATTAAATCTATGTTATCGTCTTTTGCTGCTTTATTTTTTCTAATTTGTCCGCATTTTTTACATCTATATATTATTACATAACCCTTTTTGTTGTTCATTTCTATACCTATTGGTTCTAATAATCCATGGCATTTTTCTTCCCTATCCCCAGGATTTACATCTACATGTTTTGAATATAGGCAATAATTACAGTGATTTCTACACGAATATCCTAGTTTCTTTACATTTTTACCACAATTTTCACATATAAATTCTTCGTCTATTTCGTTAAATTTTTTCAAATTATATCTCCTCTTCAAATATACTTCCACCTATAAATTCTCTAAGAAGTGAATTCATTGGTACTAACTCTGATGGTATGGATTTAAAATAACTAAGCATTGTATAAATCCTTTTAGCTTCTGAAAATTCTGGAATCTCTGGTCCTATTTTTTCTAATAATGGCATTGCATAATCCTTTAATACACTAAGTTCGTATATTAATGATGAATTGAACATTACATCTGCTTCTTCTTGGTATGCAAATATATTTTTAGTTTCTCCTCTATTTACCGATGGCCACATTTCTAATGTATGCAAAGCGTTATAACCTCTAAATTGATTATCTCTTACTATCCTTCTTATTAACCTAGTATCTGTTGTGGAAATTCTATTATAATAATCTATATTTAGAACTGTTAAAGCACTAATATAAATTTTGAATTTTTGTTCCTTTGGAATTAAAAATGTAAGTTTATCATTTAAACAATGAATACCTTCCATTATTAAAACCTCATCTTCTTCAAGTTTCATTTTATTTCCTTTATATTCCTTTGTACCTCTATGGAAATTAAATATTGGCGTTTCAATTTCTTCACCTTTTAATAATTTTAATAAATCATTGTTTAGAAGACTAGTATCAATAGCATCTATTGACTCAAAATCATATTCCCCATTTTCATCTCTTGGCGTTTCTTCCCTTTCTACAAAATAATTATCTACTGATATTGTCTTAGTTTTTAATCCATTTAATCTTAGTTCAAGTTCTAATCTTTTTGCAAATGTTGTTTTTCCTGATGAAGAAGGACCTGCAATTAGCACTACCTTTTTATTTTTATTATTTGAAATAATATCTGCTATTTTTGCTATTTTTTTCTCATGTAGAGCTTCATCCAATAAAATATAATCTTTAATTTTTCCATTTTTAATTATCTCATTCAATTTATATAATGTATTTACATTAAGTGCTTTATGAACATCTTCATATTCATCAAGTGTTTCTAATAGCTTAGGACATTCAATGAATTTTCTAAGCTCATCTGGATTTTTCCTGCTTGGATATCTAATTAAAAATCCATCATGATATTTTGAAATTTCATATTTTTTAATATATCCTGTTGAAATAGGCATAACCCCATAAAAATAGTTATAGTAATCCTCACAATAATAAAGAGTAACATTTTCTTTTTCTTTAAGGTCTAATTGCAATTTACCTTTTAGAGTTTTTTCTTTTTCATAAAACACTTTAGCTTCTTCTTTAGTCATAACTTTTCTCTCTATTGGTAAATTACTTTCTATTATTTCTTTTACCCTTTTATCTACGTTTTTAATCATTTCATCTGTTAAATCTATATTATCAACCTCACATAACATTGAATGATAAAGCTGATAATTCACAGTTAACAATGCATCTGGGTAAATATCCCTAAATGCTTTTGCTACTACATATATAAGTCCTCTTTGATATACTCTCATTCCATCTTTATCTGTTATATCAATTAACTCTATAGTTCCATCTGATGGTATCTTAAATCCAAGTCCTTTTACTTCATTATTAAACTTGCATGCTATTATTTCATTATTACTATCTTCAATTTCATCTTTAAATAAATCATTAACCCTTATACCTTTATCAATATTTAATGTTTTACCTTCATATATTATCTGCATGTATTCCTCCTTTGTTAATTAAGGTTGCAATTTATAATAATGCAACCTTAAAAATAATTATTAAAATATTATTTAAAGTGATAATGATTCTTTATCTTTTCCGTTTATCTTTATTCTAAACATCTCGCTGTCTCCATTTTCATTCTGATCTGTGTAGTAAATCCATTTATCATTTATATTTATTTTTGTATAGTCTCCTTCTATATCTATAATTTTTGTTTCATTCTTTCCGTCTAAATCTACACTATAAATGGATAAGATATCATTTTCATCTTTTCTTATATAAAAGATTTTATCCTCATTAAAATTTATACTATCTATCTGTATTTCACTATTAATATCTGATATTTTTTCTTTGTCCTTTCCATTTGTTTTTACTTTATAGAGCTCATAATTATACTCAAGTTTATCTTCATTATATTTTTCATATATATAGTATATATTATTTCCTTTTACAAAAAATAGCTTCGCTGAATCATTATCTATCTTCGTAACATCTTCTCCATTTGTTTTCATTTTTGATATTACATATTTACCATTGTTAATATATGAATAATAAATCCATTTTCCATTAATTTCATAATTTCCAATTGATTTTGTCAATAATATTTGTTTTTCTTTCCCTTTTATATTTGATTTGCAAAATTTACCATCTTTAAAATAGTATATCCAATTATCTACAACTGTAATTTTTTCTGTATCAACATCTTCTAAAATAGTTTCTTTATCTTCTCCATTTAATTTTATTTTTGCAATATTATATTTACCTGAAGTTCTGTCTAAATAATATATGAAATTTCCTAATTTATTTAAGTAAAGGCCATAATCTGAACTTATCTTTTCTTTTTTATCACTATTTGCCTTTACTTTATATATTCCGTCTGTATTGCTATCTTTTAAACCTAAATAATAAACCCATCCACCATTTTCTACAGAAAATCCTAAATTATTCAAGTTACCACTTGTATTACCTATTTGACTCTTGTTGCACATAACAATTATTATTGCAATCAGGATAGACAATATTGCTGTAATGCTTATAGTTAACTTTTTATTAGCAATCATAAATGTAGAAATTCTGCTTTTTTGATTTTTTAAAAAATCTATAACTTTATTTTTTAAATTTATAATTTTTTCTTTCATATTTTCCCCCTTCTCATTAGTGTTTTATTTTCATTACAATTATATAATCTTAATATTATATAATCAAGTATTTTTTTTACTTTTCTGGATATACTATTATTAATTAAAAGTGGAGAGTGAAAGTGCAAAACTCTTCTAAGTTTTGAAGGAGGTACATATATGAATAAAAAAAGAGTTAATGAAATTTTAAATCATAGGCAATTAAATGAAGTTTATTACAATGAAAAACCTGTATGGATACAAGAAGTTAATGATGATATTGCTAGGATTGGATTTTTAGATGGTTCTCAAGAAAAAGATGTATATATAGATGATTTATATGAAAGTGATTTGTATAATTCTTCTTCACAAAAATAAAAGAAAGTAGCTATATTACAAAGTAAAAAAGTAGACTTTATTGCCTACTTTTTTACTTTATTTGTTTAATTATTTATTTAAGCATTTTTAGATTTTAATGCTGCTTGAGCTGCTGCTAGTCTTGCGATTGGAACTCTAAATGGTGAGCAAGATACATAGTTTAATCCTACATTGTGGCAGAATTCAACACTTGATGGTTCTCCACCATGCTCTCCACAGATACCAAGTTTAATGTTTGGTCTTGTTGCTCTTCCTTTTTCAGCTGCCATTTTTACTAATTTACCAACACCATTTTGGTCAAGTTTAGCAAATGGATCTGATTCATAGATTTTTGCTTTGTAGTAAGCATCTAAGAATTTACCAGCATCGTCTCTTGAGAAACCAAATGTCATTTGTGTTAAGTCATTTGTTCCGAAAGAGAAGAATTCTGCTTCTTCAGCTATTTCATCAGCTGTTAATGCAGCTCTTGGTATTTCTATCATTGTACCAATATGGTATTCCATATCTGATCCTTTTTCTTTTTTAACTTGTTCTGCTGTTTCAACAACTATATCTTTAACAAATTTTAATTCTTTCTTTTCACCAACTAATGGAATCATTATTTCTGGAACTATATCGTATCCATCTTCTGCTTTTACTTCGATTGCTGCTTCCATTAATGCTCTTGTTTGCATTTTAGCTATTTCTGGATATGTAACAGCAAGACGGCATCCTCTGTGCCCCATCATTGGGTTGAATTCATGTAATTCTGCACATTTTGCCTTTAAATGTTCTACTGTAACGCCCATATCTTTTGCTAATGCTTTTATGTCTTCTTCGTCAGTTGGTAAGAATTCATGCAATGGTGGATCTAAATAACGTACAGTCATTGGTAATCCTTTTAATTCTTTGTACATAGCTTTGAAGTCACCTTTTTGGAATGGTATTAATTCATTTAAAGCTGCTTCTCTTGCTTCAACTGTTTCTGATAAAATCATTTTTCTAATTTTTGGAATTCTATCTTCTTCGAAGAACATGTGCTCTGTTCTACAAAGTCCTATTCCTTCTGCTCCTAAATGAACAGCATTTTTTGTATCTCTTGGGTTATCAGCATTTGTTCTAACTTTTAGAGTTCTAAATTCATCTGCCCATCCCATTATTCTTCCAAAGTTTCCGCTTACGCTGGCTTCAACTGTTTTTATATCTCCTTTATATATTTTTCCTGTTGTTCCATCTAATGAAATATAATCACCTTCGTGGAATTTATATCCACCAAGTTCAAATTCTTTTGCTTCTTCGTTCATTTTGATATCTCCACAACCAGATACACAACATGTTCCCATACCACGAGCAACAACTGCTGCATGTGATGTCATACCACCACGAACTGTAAGTATACCTTGTGCAGCTACCATACCTTCGATATCTTCTGGTGTTGTCTCTAAACGAACAAGTACAACTCTTTCACCTTTTCCACCTGTTCCTAGTTCTTTTGCATCTTCAGCTGTAAATACTACTTTACCTGCTGCTGCACCTGGTGATGCTGGAAGTGCTTCGCCAATAACTTCTCCTGCTTTTAAGCTTTCTGCATCAAATGTAGGGTGTAATAATTGATCTAAAGATTTAGCTTCTATTCTTAGAACTGCTTCTTCTTTAGTTATCATTCCTTCGTCAACTAAATCACAAGCGATTTTTATAGCTGCTGGAGCTGTTCTTTTTCCATTTCTTGTTTGTAAGAAATATAATTTTCCTTCTTGAATTGTAAATTCCATATCTTGCATATCTCTATAATGGTTTTCTAGCTTAGTTGCTATTTCCATAAATTGTTTATAACATTCTGGTAAATCTTCTGCAAGTTTTGTGATTGGTTGTGGTGTTCTAACACCTGCAACAACGTCTTCACCTTGTGCATTAATTAAGTATTCACCAAATATTCCTTTTTCACCTGTTGATGGGTTTCTTGTAAATGCAACTCCTGTTCCTGATGTTTCTCCCATGTTTCCAAATACCATAGCTTGAACATTTACTGCTGTTCCCCAATCTCCTGGTATATCATTCATTCTTCTATATACAATAGCTCTTGGGTTATCCCAGCTTCTAAATACAGCCTTAACTGCACCCATTAATTGTTCAACTGGGTCTTGTGGGAATTCTTCACCTTTCATTGCTTCTTTGTATACAGCTTTGAATCTTTTTACTAATTCTTTTAAATCATCTGTTGTAAGTTCTGTATCGTAATGAACTCCTTTTGCTTCTTTTACTTCATCAATTATTTTTTCAAAGAATGATTTTGGAACTTCCATAACAACATCTGAATACATTTGGATAAATCTTCTATATGAATCATAAGCAAATCTTGGATTTCCAGTTTTTGCAGCAAATCCTTCAACTGCTACATCATTTAATCCTAAATTTAATATTGTATCCATCATACCAGGCATTGATGCTCTAGCACCACTTCTTACTGATACTAATAATGGATCATTGTTGTCTCCAAATTTTTTTCCTTGCATTTCTTCTAATGTTTTTAATGCTTCAAAAATTTGTTCTTGAATTTCGTCATTAATTTTTTTACCGTCATTATAATATTCTGTACAAGCTTCTGTAGAAACAGTAAATCCTTGTGGAATTGGTAAACCTAAATTTGTCATTTCTGCTAGGTTAGCACCTTTACCACCTAATAATTCACGCATGTTTGCATTTCCTTCTTTAAAAAGGTATACGTACTTTTTGCTCATAAATTAAACCCTTCTTTCTTCTATATTTTTCAAAATCCTGTATTATTATATATCAAGCATCCGTAAAATGCAATCACTTTTTGTAATATTTTTGTAATATTTTAGAACTGAAAAATGAGATGTGGAAATTTAGGGTAATCCTTATGAAGACTTATTATAAAAGCTCACCTCTTACTCCACATCACTCATATCTAAATTACAATTTTTCTGTTTGAGCAAAAAAATTTCAAAATAGTTTGTTACTATTGATATAAAATAGATTGAGCAAAACTATAAAAGTTTTGCTCAAACGAGTTATCTTAGGCTTTCAATTGCAAAGAATTGAGCCCATTGAGGAATTTCTGTATCTTCAAAAGAATCTAAATCTTTAAATTCAGAAATATCTCCCTTAATGGTTACATTCTTGTATGGAAATTCTATAAATTTTTTGAAATCTTCATAGCTTTCAAAAAAGGCAATCCGTTGCATTCCAACTTCTATTATAGAATTCCTTTCCCTAAGATTTAGGTTGTAACTACATCCACATATTGACATGTGTAATGCTACCTCCCTTTATAATATTTACTAAGTTTTAACTTAGCAATAGTGGATTTTTCCACTTGTAAATATTTTAACATCGTTTTTGTGTTATGTCAATTTCATTTGTCGTGATATTTATATTTTCTTGTTAAAAAAACGAGTCAAAGCTTTTTGACTCGTTTTTAATTTTGTTAATATATTATTGATTCATTTGTTTTGCAACTTCTTCAGCAAAGTTTTCTTCTCTTTTTTGAAGTCCTTCACCCTTTTCGAATCTTGCAAATCTTACTATTTCAGCATTATTGTTTTCTAATAATTTTTGTACTTTTATATCTGGATCTTTTACAAATGGTTGTTCTAACAAACAAATTTCTGCATAGAATTTTCCAATTCTTCCTTGAACCATTTTTTCTGCAATTTCAGCTGGTTTTCCTTCATTCATTGCTTGTGCTTTTAATATTTCCATTTCATGAGATACAACATCTTGTGGAACTTGCTCTCTATTTAAATATTCTGGTTTTGCTGCTGCAATTTGCATACATACATCTTTTGCAACGCTTTCTTCTCCTTTAGGAAAATCAACAAGAACACCAATTTTTCCATCTCCATGTATATAGCTTTCTACTAGTCCTGTACTTTCAAATCTTTCAAATCTTCTAACAGACATATTTTCGCCTATTGTTGCTATTTTATCTGTTAATATATCTTTTATTGTTTTTGAAGAATCACTTAAAGATTTTTCTTGTAATAGGCTTTCTACATCAGCTGGATTTGTAACTGCTATTTGTTTTGCTGTATCTATAACGAATTTTCTAAATTCTTCATTTTTTGCAACAAAGTCAGTTTCTGCATTAACTTCTAATACAACACCAACTTTTTTATCGTCTGTTACATAGCAATATACTAAACCTTCTGCTGCTATTCTATCTGATTTTTTAGCTGCTTTTGTTATTCCTCTTTCTCTTAATAATTCAGCTGCCTTTTCCATATCTCCATCTGTTTCTGTTAAAACTTTTTTACAGTCCATCATACCTGCACCTGTTTTTTCTCTTAATTCTTTTACTAATTGTGCTGATATCATAATATTACCTCCTCTAATTTTTAATACATTTTATTGTAGGGGTCGCCGCCCTCGGCGACCTATTATTTTTTTGTAGGACGCCCAGGGGTGCGTCCCCTACGCATTTACATTAAATTATATTCTATTCAGCTTCTGTTGTAGTTTCTTCAGTTGTTTCTTCTGATGCTACAACTTCTTCTATACTTGGTTGTTCTTCTGCAGAAGCTACTTCTGCTTCTTCTGCCATTTCACTCTCAGCTTCTAATACCTCTCCTTGTCTTCCTTCAATGATAGCATTTGCCATAACATCTGTAATTAATTTTACAGCTCTTATTGCATCATCATTTCCTGGAATTGGATAATCTACATCTTCTGGATTACAGTTTGTATCAATTAATCCTACTATTGGAATATTTAATTTTTTTGCTTCCAATACAGCGATTCTTTCATTTTTTGGATCTACTACAAACATTGCTCCAGGCATTTTTGTCATATTTTTAATACCACCTAGATTTTTTTCTAGTTTTTCCATTTCATTTTTTAATGCAGCAACTTCTTTTTTAGGTAGAACATCAAATGTTCCATCTTCTTGCATTTCCTCTAATTTGTTTAATCTTTCAATTCTTTTTCTAATTGTTTTAAAATTTGTAAGCATTCCTCCAAGCCATCTTTGGTCAACGTAGAACATATTACTTTTTATAGCTGCTTCTTTAATACATTCTTGTGCTTGTTTTTTTGTTCCTACAAAAAGGATGTCTTTACCTTCTTCAGCTACTTCTTTCATAAATTCATATGCTTCGTCAATTTTCTTTGATGTCTTTTGTAAATCAATAATATGGATACCATTTCTAGCTTGATAAATATATTCAGCCATTTTAGGGTCCCATCTTTTTGTTTGGTGTCCAAAGTGTACACCAGCTTCTAGCAATTGTTTCATTGCAACTACTGCCATTTCTCATTCCTCCTTATTTGTTTTTCCTCCACATAGTCTTTTACATTTAAGAACACTTTTAATAAAATAAAAGCACAATCCTAAACTGTAACTATATGTGCGTATTTTTCAACTTTAATATTATAACAGAGATTTAGATTATTTGTCAATATTTTAGCAAAAAACAAAGTAGAAAATTTTCTACTTTGTTTTTATAATTTTATTAGTCATATTAAATTATTTAATACATTTTTTTACTGTTATTACTCCTACAAGTGTTACTACACTTATAGCTGTTGCAATTAATGCTACATCTACTGTACCTGTTGCTGGTGTATCGTCTTTTTCATTAGTGCTAGGAGCTGTAGTATTAGGTATTTCTTCATATAAAGCATAAATCTCAATATTTTCATTAATTGCTTCTGATTCTGATATAAATTGTCCTTCTGGACCAAATTTTACAAAACCAATAAATTTATAACCTTCTACATTTTTGTAATCATCTAAAAATAAATTAGATAAAGTTTTACCCTTTTCTAAAGAAAATGTCTTGCTTTCTTTATTCATATTGTATATTATTACATTAACATATTCTGTAATATTTTCAAATTTATTAATATCTACTATTTCTACTGTTCCATAATCAAAAGATACTGCTGTATTAGTACTTGTTTCTTCATCTGTTCCTATTTCTTTTCCGCCACTAGTACCAATCTCTAATTTTTCAACTTTAGCATCTCCTAAAATATCTACTTCTACTTTACTTATAGTTCCATTAACACTAGTATCACTAGAATCTCCACCTACATATAAAGTTTTTACTGTTCCTCCGCTTACTTCTACATCTGCTGATTCTATTTGACCACGATTAACAGATTGGAAAACATTTACTGTACCACCAGTAATTTGCACATCAGCAGATTTAGTATAACCATTAGCTCCAGCTGCAACAATATAATTGATATTTCCAGTATTTACTTGAATTTTTGAGTTTCCAGTATAGCTATAACTTTCTCCACCGCCAAATACAACATCTATAGATCCACCATTTATAATAATATTTGCTTCTTCTACCTTTGTTGTACTATTTTTTAAATCATTTGAATTAGTATAATAATCTCCTTTGCATTTAGTTCCAGCTAATAAGTTAGCAGAACCTCCTGATACAGTACTTGTTACTTTACCACCGTTAATAACAATATTAGTTTTTTTAACTACACTATTATGTAATCCTCCTCCAAAAATATTTGCAACTGTACCACCATTCATTGTTATACTCGTTGTCTCAACATTTTTTGCATGAGAACCACCAAATATAGTAAATCCTGCATCAACATTTTCTGTTTTTGTCACACCATTTTCTTTCCAAGTTATAGTTGCCCCTTCTTTTCCATCTGTTCTTGCTGTTATTGTAATTGGTGTACCATTTGCGAAAAAGCATGTAGGATTATTATCATCGCCTTTACCTGGTTTATTTGTATCACTTGCTAATACTGAACTTGTTATAGAAAATATTAAAAATGCTAATACTACTATTAAACTAACAGTTAAAATTCTTCTTTTCATTCTAAATCTCCTTTCATTGATTAATATTAACTATGTAATCATTAGTTAATAAAATAATACTATGTGTGAAAATTTTTGTCAATCTATTTTCAACATTTATATGTTTTTTATAAACTAATATCTACATAAGTATCTTTTCTATATTATTTTTTTATTTTTTTTGCAACCACAGCAAGTCTTCCATCAGTTGTATGATAAGAACATGTAGAAAGTGTTAATAGTTGGTCTCCATATTCTGCAGTAACTCCTGTATCATATAAACTTGCCTTTTTTGCGTTATTTACAAAATCATTAAATTCAGTTTCATCTTTTGCATTTATGAAATAATAATATCTAAATACATTAGTTTCTGATTTATAGTAAACTCTTGATAAAAATACACTTATTATTTCATACTTAGCATCTTCTTCATTTGTAGTAAATCTGATTGTTTTGTGGTCATTATAATAACTTTCTTCTTTGTATTTCATAAGTCCCACAAACATTTCAGTACTGCTCATGTTATTATGTCCATATATTAAAAGATTTGTGCTAGGCAAACTCCAATCATAATCTTTATCTAAGAATAGTGAACCATCTTTTGAATACTCTTTTTTATAATTGTGTGTCATATAATAATCATTGTCTTCTCCTTGTAAGACTGGATAGCTTATATTACTATTCTCTATTTCTAACCAACCAATTATATCTGAATTTTCTTTTTGAAGTTCTTTTACTTTTTCTATTCTTTCATTTGGTTTGTTTTCATCAACATTATTAATTATTTCTTTTAATTCTTCATTGTCTTTTTTGTTTTTATACCTATTAAACAAAAAATATGCAGCTACTGATAAACTTATTATTAATACTAAGATTAATATTATTAATATCAATCTTTTGATATTTACTTTATATTTTTTCTCATGTTTTCCCTTTGCCATATTTATCTCCTATCTGATATATTAATTACTTATATACAATATCATAAAATGTGTGATGTTTCAATATTTTACTTATAAAAATTAGAGCAGAAATTAAATTTTCTGCCCTAAATTTTTATGAATAATTATTTATTATATTTTTTAACTACTACTATTCCTGCAAGCGTTGTCATAGCTACTACTGTTGAAACTAATGCTACATCGACTAAACCTGTTTTTGGTGTTCCATCTTGTTCTGCTGGTTTTTCTGGATCTGGTGTTTGTTCAATTGTACTTGGTAATTTAGCATAAACATTTAATCCACCTTCTACATCAATTCCTACAAACCATAAATAATTAACACTAACATTCTCTTTTTCACTAACTTTTACTTTAGCTGCTGCATCAAAATTAAATTCTCCAGTTGATCCAATAATAATATCATCTTTTAATACTGTAAATACTGCATATGTTACACTATCATCTTTTGTATACATTTTCCATTGATATGTATACACTCCACTTTCTTTAATGTGTGCTTCGAAATTTGGAACTAAACCTACTGTTACTTTAACATCATTATCAGCAACTTTTTGGCTCATTGTAAGTATTTCTGAAATATATGCTCCTCCACCATCTTTTATAGCTAATGAAACTTCAAAATGGTTTCCATATTTAAATCTGTCTAGATTAACTTCCACATATGTTTCTTCTGTAATTCCATCTGCAAGTTTTTCTTTACTAATGTTACTATATGGTCCTACGTAACCTCCGAATTCCTCATCCAATATACCTGTCATATTAGTGATATTGTCATTTACTTTAGTTTTTTTACCATATCCACCTTCAGTTATGAAACTATCAAAAGTATAAGTAGTTGCATAAACATTAGAAGCAAAGGTTATTAATGCAAGCATAATACCTAAAGTTAAGCATAATAGTTTTTTCATTTTTCTTCCTCCCTTTAATAAATTTTATTATTTGATTTACTAGATTATGATACTATTTTTAAATGCTTATAATTCATTTAATCATTTTATTATTTTCATAAGCTTTATTACAAAAAAATAGAACAGAAATCTATTAGTTTCTGTTCTATTTTTTTCTATTACATCTTTCAATTATTTGCTATATTTTTTAACTGCTACTATTCCTGCTACTGATACCATAGCTACAACTGATGCAACTAATGCTACATCTACTAATCCTGTATCTGGTGTAGAATCTTTTTCTGGAGTCTTTTCTGGTATTTCTTGTGGTTGTTGTGTGTTATCGTTTTCTATTCCTGTTGATGTAATTTGTACATAAATTGTAGTATCTTCGTTAACTACTGTTTTAAAATCAAAAGCTTCTGAATATTCTTTATCTTTAAAGAAACCATCAATTGTATCACCTTCTGCCAATGTAACATATCCTTCTACGAACTCACTTGTAATAGATGTACCTTTATTAAGTGCTACATCTACTTTAGTATTATTCGCTACTATAGTTAATAAAACTCTTTCTGTTGCACCAGGATTATAAGTTACGTTATATGTTATTCCTTCTCCAATTGCACTTTCAGAAATAATATTTCCATCTTCATCTGCTAATATAATTTTTCCATTAGATACGAATATAGAATCTTCTGCAGTATCTGTATTTATAAGTTCAAATTCTTTAAGATTTGAATTAGTAGCTGCACGAATAACATTTTCTTTTTCAGTTGATGTTAATTTACTATCCATAATTAATCTAGGATCCATTGTAGAACTTCCTCTATCTATTTCAATTCCATTATTAGCACCTGTTCCATTATATCCTAAATGTAAATTGTCTATGATTACTGTTCCTCCATTTACTAAAACACCACCATATTTACAATCTTTAATAGTAACATCCATAAGAGCTACTGTTCCCTCAAATGCTTGTACACCATATTTAGGTGCATTTGTCAAAACAACATTTTCTAAATTAAGCATTCCTTCTTTAGTAACAGTAATTAATGATTGATCTCCTGTTTTAATTCCAGCTGCTACTTCTTGTTGCCATTGTTCAGATGCTGTTATAGTATGTCCATCACCTTCAATAAATATATTTTTACTGATAGAAACATTTTTTGTTAAAGTAATATCATCATCTAACATTATAACTCTCATTCCTTCACCTGCTTCATTTATTGCGTTAACTAAATCCTCCTCTGTTGTTACTACATTAGCAGCAGCATTACTAGTATTTGAAAATATTAATAAACTTGATAATAATAATGCAGATAATATTAGAGATATTTTTAACTTCGTAGAACTTTTCATCTTTTCTCCTCCTTCTTATTAAAAAAATATAATCATTTGTTTACTAAATTATATTATTACATTATTATTTTTTCCGCAAGACTTTTTTCAATTTTTTTAATTCTTTGTATCTTATAATTCACATAACTTGTATCCGTGTTTTGCTAAGACGGGAAATTTTTGACTTTTAAATATAAAAATAGTATTAGAATATTTCTATTCTAATACTATTTTTTATTTTATATTTTAATTACATCTTTCAATTATTTGTTATATTTTTTAACTGCTACTATTCCTGCTACTGATACCATAGCTACAACTGATGCAACTAATGCTACATCTACTAATCCTGTTTTTGGTGTTTCATCTTGTTCTGCTGGTTTTTCTGGTTCTGGCTTTGGTGTTGGCTTTTGTTCTGGCTCTGGTTCTGGCTCTGGCTCTGGTTCTGGTGCAGTAACATAGTTACCATTTTCATCTGCAACTAGACCAGCTGCTTCTTCTCCTTTGATTTCTATAGGCTTACCACTACTTTTTGTAGGTACTATAATTGGTAATTCTTCAGAACCTTCCATTGTAACAGTAGAACCTTCTTCAAAAGTTAAAGATGCACTTTCTCCATCTTTAGGGTCAACGTTTATTCCATACCAAGAATTTTCTCCAACTATTAAATCTAATTTTCCCTTTACTATTACTGAAGAACCATTAACTATTATTGGTGCTCCCTTAAAAGCATTAGAATGGTCAATTTGTAAGCCTTCTAATACAACGTTTTCAGAATGATAAACATTAATACCATTTTTATTTACATCAGTAGCTACTACTGAACCATTTTTAATAGTTACATTTGATGCATTAGTTATATCAATAAGATGACGATCATTATCGTAAGAATACCAGAAACTTTCATCTGAAGTTATTTTAAATCCCTTTAAATCTAATGTAATATTACTTGTTGTAATACTTAGCATTTTAGTTACTTTGATATCATTTTTTAAAGTTATTGTTGCACCGTCTGTTTGAATAGCTTCAAATAATTCATCTGATGTACCAACTTGTGTTTCCCCAGCAGCATTACAAATGCATGGTACAAATAATAAAATTGCTACTGTAATTAAAGATAATAATGTAATTTTTTTCATTTTTATTTTTCCCCTTTCATCATATATGTTATATAAACTATTAATATTTAGTTTACAAAATAATATTATAACAAATAAAATTTTATTGCAATATTTTTTAATAATTTTATAATTCAATATTCACATAAGTTTCTCTTTTAATTGCATAAATAAAAAATTAGACAAACGTCTAATTTTTATTTATACTTATGCAGATTCTCCTTGCTTCTGTGGAGAAACTTGTTTCTTCTTTATTTTTACTCTTTTTGCTTCTTTGTTTTCATTTATAATAAGCTCCGGTCCTGCTTTTTTCTCAACTGTATCTTTTGTTATTATGCATTTTTCTATTTTTGGATTTGTTGGAATATCAAACATTATATCTCGCATTATATCTTCTATTATAGAACGCAATCCCCTTGCTCCAGTATTTCTTTCTATTGCTTTTTCAACTATTGCATCTAAGGCTTCTTTTTGGAATTCTAATTCAACTCCGTCTAATTCTAGTAGCTTTTTATATTGTTTTGTTAATGCATTTTTTGGCTCTGTTACAATACTTATTAATGCTTCTTTATCTAATTCTCTTAAAGTTGCAACTATTGGAAGTCTTCCAACAAATTCAGGTATTAATCCAAATTTTAATAAATCTTGAGGTAATAATTCCTCAAATATTTTGTATTTTTCTAATTCTTTCTTACTTTCAATTTGTGCTCCAAATCCAATTGATTTTTTACCTACTCTATCTTTTATTATTTTTTCTAGGCCTTCAAAAGCTCCTCCACATATAAATAATATATTTGATGTATCAATTTGCAAAAATTCTTGATGAGGATGTTTTCTTCCACCTTGTGGAGGTACTGATGCAACAGTTCCTTCCACTATTTTTAATAAAGCCTGCTGAACGCCTTCTCCACTTACATCTCTTGTTATTGATGGATTCTCTGATTTTCTTGTTATCTTATCTATTTCGTCTATATATATAATACCTTTTTGCGCTTTTGAAATATCATATTCTGCAGCCTGAATTAGTTTAAGTAATATATTCTCTACATCTTCTCCTACATACCCTGCTTCAGTAAGTGTAGTAGCATCTGCTATTGCAAATGGTACATTTAAAATTCTTGCAAGAGTTTGTGCAAGAAGTGTTTTTCCACATCCTGTTGGTCCAAGAAGTAATACATTACTTTTTTGTATCTCTACATCATCTATAATTTCATCACATGATATACGTTTATAATGATTATATACTGCAACTGATAATGTTTTTTTAGCATCTTCTTGACCTATTACATATTCATCTAATATTTTTTTAATTTCTGCAGGTGTTGGTATGTCTTCAGATTTTACATCTTCATAACCTAAGTCATCTTCGTAATTTTCATCTTCCATTATATTATTACAAACTGCTATACATTCATCACAAATGTATGCATTAGGTCCTGCTACAATTCTTTTTACCATTTCTTGTGCCTTACCACAAAATGAGCATCTTACATTTTGATTATTATTTCTATTTGACATTACTACCTCCTCACGTCTATTATCTCATCTATTAAGCCATAATTTAATGCTTCTTCTGCTGTCATATAGTGGTCTCTCTCTGTATCTTTTTCTATTTGTTCTAAACTTTGACCTGTTTTTTCACTTAATAATTTATTCAATTTTTCTCTTGTTTTTACCATATGGTCAGCATGAATTTTAATTTCTGTTGTTTGACCAGAAAGTCCTCCAGAAATTAAAGGTTGATGTATTAATATTTCTGAATTTGGTGTAGCAAATCTTTTACCTTTTTCTCCTGATGCTAAAAGAACTGACCCCATACTTGCTGCGAGTCCAATACATATTGTAGAAACTGGGCATTTTATATAGTTCATTGTATCTACTATTGCCATACCATCTGTTATAGACCCCCCTGGACTATTTATATAAAATGATATTTCTTTGTCTGGGTCTTCTGATTCTAAGAATAGCATTTGAGCTATTACTAAACTTGCTGTTACATGATTTACATCTTCACTTAAAAATATTATTCTGTCTTTTAATAATCTTGAGAATATATCGTAAGATCTTTCTCCTCTTCCTGTTTGTTCAATTACATAAGGTACTAAACTATTTTTTTCCATGCTAATCTCTCCTTTTTATATTAATTTTTTCATAACGTTTTTATATATTAATTGTTGTTTGTTTTATTTATTACTGTAAAATAGTTTAATATAATTTTTTCAAGACGTCCTTCTTTACCAAAATTATTATTTCATAATAATTTTGGATTCGAAGCTCCTATCTCAAAAATTATATTTAAACTATTTTACTAATCAAATTAACTTAAAAACAATTACACAAATTAAATTCTTATTTAAAAGGTAATAACCATTTATATTATTCTACAAATAAGTTATTACCTCCTTTTTTAATTATTTTATTTTTGCATTTTCAACTAAGAAATCAATTGTTTTTTCAACTTTTAAGTTATCTTTTACATATTTAATTAATTCTGGATTGTCTTTAACATCTTCTTCTTTTCTACCATAATTTTCTGCCATTTCTTTTATTTTTTCTGATATTTCGTCGTCTGTTACTTCAATGTCTGCATCTTTTCCAACAGCCTCTAAAACTAATCTTGATTTTATAGACCTTTCTGCTTGTTCTTTATTTTCGTTTCTAAAATCATCCATAGTTTTATTCATCATTTTAAGATATTGATCTAATTTCATTCCTTGATAGCTAAGTCTTGTTTCAATATCTTTAGCCATATTGTCTAATTCTAATTCAATCATTCCTGATGGAATATCTACTTTTGCTTCATCGCATACTGCTTTTATAACTTCGTCCTCTGTTTCGTATTTTGCTCTTGATTTGTTTTGTTCTTCTTGTTTTTCTCTAATGCTTTTCTTAAGCTCGTCAATAGTATCAAATTCACTAATATCTTTTGCAAGTTCATCATTTATTTCTGGCATTTCTTTTTTCTTTATTTCATGTAATTTTACTTTGAACATTGCATCTTTTCCAGCTAAGTTTGGTGAAAAATATTCTTCTGGGAATTTTACATTTATTTCTTTTTCTTCTTCTGGTTTCATTCCAATTATTTGGTCTTCAAAACCTGGAATAAATGTGTTACTTCCTATTGTTAATTCATGATTTTCTGCTTTTCCACCTTCAAATGCTTTACCATCAACAAATCCTTCAAAGTCTATCATAGTTATATCACCAGATTCTACTGGTCTATCTTCTACTGAAACTAATCTTGCATTTTTCTCTGCCATATGTTCTAATTCATGTTCAACATCTTCATCAGATACATTATACTCTATTTTTTTAATTTGTATACCTTTATATTTTCCTAAAGTTACTTCTGGCTTTGTTGAAACTACTGCTGTAAATATTAAATCCTTTCCTTTTTCAATTTGAACTAAATCTATTTCTGGCCTGCTTACAGCTTCTATTTCTTTTTCTTTTAATGCTTCTTCATAAGCCTCTCCTGCTACTTCGTTAAAAGCATCTTCATAGAAAATTTGTGCTCCATAAGTTTTTTCTACTATTTGATATGGTGCTTTTCCTTTTCTAAATCCTGGAATATTAAAATATTTAGCATTTTTATTAAATACTGTTTTTATAGCGTTATCAAATTTTTCTGCTTCTACTGTTATCTCTAGTTTTACTTCCGTTTTCTTATCTGTTTTTTCTACTTTTACGTTCATTTAGTTTTCAATCCTTTCTTGTTTTCAAAAATTTAACTATGATATTATATCATATATTTGTTTTTTTTCAAGGGGTAAAACAATAAAAATGGCAAAAAAGGGGTCTGTCCCTTTTTTTCCCAAAAGTCTTTCCTCTTTTTTTCATTTTTTAAATTTATCTATTATTTTTTTTATGAATTTTATAATAATATTCTTCTCCTTATATTCTACTAAACACATATTTTCGTTATTGATGTTATTTTTATTTTTAAATATATTATCAACATTATATTTATCTTTTAAATCTTCCTGATATTTTGTTTCGTTTATATCCCAGTTTTCTTTTATTTCTTTTTTGCCTTCTTCGTTTGCAATAAAGCTATAATAAATTAATGCTATTAAATCTTTACTTTCCTCTGAAATATTTTGCTCTTCTAATTTTTTTTCAGAATTAATAACACATTCAATATTCGAGTCTGCAGCATAATTTACTAATTCTTTTATTAAACTATTTGGTATTTTATTTATAATATTTTTATCACAATATGATAAAACTGTTAAGACTTCTTTTGATATTACATTAAAATTATTAACTTCTATCACCAATCTCATCTCCGTTTTTCATTAGTGTATTTTTATCATTTTGCCTAAAACTTTTAAATTTATCAAATATTCTTTTGATTCTGGATGTTTTTCTTGTAGTTACTAAACTTTCTATATCTTTTCCTCCATATTTTTCTTTTTCAATTGTTGGAGAAAGTAAATCAAGTGATACGACTTGCATTCCGTGTATTTTCTATCATTTTAGATACAAAATCTATTCTATCATTTGGAGCAAATATAGTTTTTATTTTATCTATAGGGAGCATACCAATAATTCCAAGTTCAGGAATATCAGATTCAACATTAAATGTTTTTAAATCTCTTATATCTTCTGATGAAATTCCTATTATAATTCCAAATGATTCTAAACTTGAATTTTCTGAAGGAGAAATTAATGAATATTTTAATGCTCTATCTATTTGATCAGTAAAACTTATAAAATCTCTTCTAACTCCATCTCTTCTTGACCATTCTTCTCCAGTTAAAACCGGATTGTTCTTTTTATATGATTCATTTTCGCTAAGCATACCGCCATACTTTATAATACCTGGTAATGCATTTAGATTTGTACCATGAAATAAGTTTATATTATTATTTATAATTTGTTCAAAAGCATCAATATTATTGCTACAAAGTTTTATAAGTCCTGTTCTTCTTTTGAATTCTAAATATACATTATCTTTAGAACTTGAACCCTTGCATTCATATTTACCATACTTTCCTTCATAAAATATTCCGTTTAATTTTTTCTTTAGTTTCTTGATTATTTATTTTATTTAGTATTTCATTTAATCCTGTTTGTTCGAATTCTTTTATTCTATTTATATCATTTTCTGGAATATAAAATTCACTTATATACTCTCTTTTATCCATAGTAAACTCCTAAAATATATTAATTTACTTCTATTAAATCAAAATCTGTATAATCACAGCTTACTAATCTAAATTGTATTCCTTCAATATTTCCTTCTCTTGCTTCTTTTTGTGCTGTTTCTCCATGCAAATGTCCATATATGCAAGTTTTTACATTGTATTTTTTCATTATTTCAATATAACTTAAATCTACTTCTTCGTAGCTATTAAATGGTGGATAGTGCATACATACAATAATTTCTTTATCATCACCATATTTTTTTATTCCATCTTGTAATGATAATCCTAATCTGAAAATTTCTCTTTTTATTAATCTTCTATCTTCTTGAGTTTTACCATCTTGCCATCCTCTTGTTCCAACAATAATTTTGTTATTGTATTCATAGCTATTATTATATATAAAGTCTATGTTTTGAAAGTTATTTTCTTTTAAATATTCTCTCATCTTTTTAAGGGTTGTCCACCAATAGTCGTGATTTCCTTTAAGCAAAAGTTTTTTTCCTAGCAAACTGTTTAGATATTCAAAGTCATTATATGTATCTTTTAAATACATTGCCCATGAAAAATCTCCTGGGAGCAATACTAGGTCATTTTCTTTTACTTTTTTATTCCAATTTTCTCTTATCTTTTCAGCATGATTTTCCCAAGTTGCTCCAAATATATCCATTGGCTTATTATCCCCAAAAGATAAGTGCAAGTCTGAAATTGCATATATAGACATATAAGATTTCTCCTCCCTGAATTTTAAGTTTTTAACAAAATAGTTTTATATAATTTTTTCATAGCGTCCTTCTTCACCAAAATTATTTTTTCAAAATAATTTTGGATTCGAAGCTCCTTAATCAAAAATTATATTAAAACTATTTTGTCATCAAATATATATATATCACAATTTTAAATTTGGTACTGCATTTAATGTAAAATCTGAGATGTTTCCTTCTAAATAATTATAGTACCCTGCTGATGCTATCATTGCTGCATTGTCTGTACACAATTTTAGCTCTGGATAATATATTTTTATATTTTCTTTTTTTTCCAATTTTGAAAATTCATTTCTTATATATGAATTTGCTGAAACGCCTCCTGCAAGGACCAATTTAATAGATTCATTTTGCGGGTCGCTGTGAGCAGCGACCCCTACGGTGTTTGCAATGGCTTTTTTTACATTTTCTATTAATATTTCTGTTACTATTTTTTGAAAACTTGCACACAAATTAGCTTTATCTATATTTGGATTTTTATGATTTAAATTTATTACTGCTGTTTTTATTCCACTAAAACTAAAGTCTAAGTTATCAAAATGTGTTTTTGGAAGTTCTATGCAAGGTTTTCCTTGTTTTGCTAAGTTGTCTACTTTCGGTCCTCCAGGATATCCGAAGTCCTACTACTCTTGCTACTTTATCAAAAGCTTCTCCTATTGCATCATCCCTTGTTTTTCCTAATACTTCGAACTTACAATAGTCCTTCACATGTACTATTTGTGTGTTTCCACCTGACATCATTAAGCATAAGAACGGTGGTTTTAAGTCTTTGTATGTAATATAGTTTGCAGCAATATGTCCTTCTAT
>CANQVU010000014.1 GCA_947627415.1 uncultured Clostridia bacterium
ATAGCATTATCGCAAAAAGGTACTTCAAACTATATTGATTTAAAAACTTTGTGACATATGTTTGACTAACCTTCAATTTTTTTATATTTTTCATGTTTTATATATTGATATTTTTTTATCAATATGGTAAGATAAATGGTGGTGTGTAAATAAGCTTTGTAGTTTATATGCACACTTATAATATTGATTATAATATAATAGATATAAAAGAAAGGAGCATTTAAAATGGATTTTAAAGAATGGAAAAATTTTAAAGATGGTAGTTGGAAAAAAGAAATCAATGTAAGAGATTTTATCCAAAGAAATTATACCCCTTATGAAGGTGATGACAGCTTTTTAGCTGGTGCAACAGATAGAACAAAAAAATTATGGGATGATGTTTTAGATCTTTATAAAAAAGAAAGAGAAAATGGTGGAGTTCTTGATGCAGACACTAAAACTCCATCTGCAGTTAACGCTTATGAAGCAGGATATATTGACAAAGATTTAGAGCAAATAGTAGGCCTTCAAACTGACGCTCCATTAAAAAGAGCTATTATGCCTGCTGGAGGTATTAGAATAGTTGAAAAATCAGCTGAAAGCTATGGATTTAAGGTTGATCCTGAAACTGATTATATTTATAAAAACCTAAGAAAAACGCATAATGATGGTGTGTTTAGTGTTTATACACCTGATATCAGAGCGGCAAGAAGTTCTCACTTAATAACAGGTCTTCCAGATGGATATGGTCGTGGAAGAATTATAGGTGACTATAGAAGAGTAGCACTATATGGTGTAGATGCATTAATCGAAGAAAAGAAAGATGAACTAAATGTTCTTAATGTTGACGAATTTACAGAAAAAGTAATTCGTGAACGTGAAGAAGTTTCTGATCAAATAAAAGCATTAAATGATTTAAAATCAATGGCTGCAAAATATGGATTTGATATTTCAGTTCCAGCTAAAAATGCTAAAGAGGCTGTTCAATGGCTTTATTTTGGATACTTAGGGGCTATTAAAGATCAAAATGGTGCTGCAATGAGCATTGGTAGAACTTCTACATTCTTAGACATATACTTTGAAAGAGATTTGGCAGAAGGTACAATTACAGAAGAAGAGGCTCAAGAAATAATGGATCATTTTGTTATGAAATTAAGATTAGTAAGATTTTTAAGAGCTCCTGAATATAATGCCTTATTTAGCGGAGATCCTGTATGGGTAACAGAAAGTATTGGAGGAATGGGAATTGATGGTAGAACACTAGTTACTAAAAATTCATTTAGAGTTCTTCATACTTTAACAACTCTAGGACCTGCTCCGGAACCAAACTTAACAGTTTTATGGTCTACAAGATTACCAGAAGGATTTAAAAGATTTGCTACTAAATTATCTATTAAAACATCTTCTATTCAATATGAAAATGATGATTTAATGAGAATAACTTTAGGTGATGATTATGGAATAGCTTGTTGTGTATCTGCTATGAGAATTGGTAAACAAATGCAATTCTTTGGAGCAAGGGCAAACCTTGCTAAAGCATTACTTTATGCTATTAATGGTGGTAGAGATGAACTTTCTGGAAAACAAGTAGCTCCAAAATTTGAAGGAATAACATCAGAATATTTAGATTATGATGAAGTAATGGAAAAATTTGATTGCATGATGGATTATGTTGCAAAAATATATATTAAAGCATTAAATGCAATCCATTACATGCATGACAAATACTCTTATGAAGCTCTAGAAATGGCACTTCATGATAGAGAAGAAGATATATTAAGAACAATGGCATGTGGAATAGCTGGTATATCAGTTGTTGCTGATTCACTTTCTGCAATTAAATATGCTAAAGTTAAAACAATTAGAAATGATGATGGATTAGTAGTTGATTACAAAGTTGAGGGAGATTTCCCTAAATACGGAAATGATGATGATAGAGTTGACCAAATCGCTGTAGATTTAGTAAAAGTATTCCTAAATAAATTACAAAAGCATTATACTTATAGAGATTCAAAACATACATTATCTATTCTTACTATTACATCAAATGTTGTATATGGTAAAAATACTGGTAATACGCCAGATGGAAGAAGAGCTGGAGAACCTTTTGGTCCAGGTGCAAATCCTTTACATGGTAGAGATACAAATGGTTCACTTGCAGTATTAAATACAATTGCAAAACTTCCTTATGAATATGCAGAAGATGGTATTTCATATACATTTGCAATTACACCTGCAGCACTAGGTAAAGATGAAGATATTAGAATTACAAACTTAGTAAATATGCTTGATGGATATTTTGAAAAGACTGGACATCATATTAATGTAAACGTATTTGATAGATCCCTATTAGAAGATGCTATGGAACATCCAGAAAAATATCCTCAATTAACAATAAGAGTTTCTGGATATGCTGTTAACTTTATAAAACTAACTAGAGAACAACAATTAGATGTAATTCATAGAACTATACAAGATAGAATTTAATTATGCAAAATAAAAGACATGATATTACACAATATCATGTCTTTAAAATTTGTAAATAAATATATAAATTGTTGTTTGTTTTATTTATTAGTGTAAAATAGTTTAATATAATTTTTTCAAGACGTCCTTCTTCACAAAAATTATTATTTCATAATAATTTTGGATTCGAAGCTCCTATTTCAAAAATTATATTTAAACTATTTTACTAATCAAATTAATTTAAAAACAATTATACAAATTACAATTTATTTAAAGGAGTAAAAATATGCTAAAATATGATAAAACTAAATATGCTAGAATACATTCTATAGAATCTTTTGGAACAGTAGATGGACCTGGTATAAGGTTTGTTGTTTTTATGCAAGGTTGTAATTTAAAATGTAAATATTGTCATAATAGAGACACTTGGGATGTAAATGAAGGTCATATAATTTCTTTAGAAGAATTGTTAGATAAAATTGAAAGATATAAGTCATACATACTTCCTTCTGGAGGTGGGGTTACAGTAACTGGTGGAGAACCTCTATTGCAATGTAAATTCTTAATAAATCTTTTTAAAGAGTTAAAAAATAGAAAAATACCAACAGCCATTGATACATCTGGAATGTTTAATATAACAGATGATATAAAAGAGTTACTAAAGTTTACTGATTTAGTATTATTAGACATTAAACATATTAATGATGAGAAATGCAAAGCCTTAGTTGGTTGGTCAAATAAAAATGAATTGAAATTTGCTAAATATTTAAGTGATAATAATATTCCAGTTTGGATTAGACAAGTTATAGTTCCTGGATTTACTGATGATGAAAATGATTTAATAGAATTAAAAAATTTTATTAATTCTCTAAATAATGTAAAAAAAGTAGAATTAATGCCATATCACGAACTTGGAAAGTTTAAATGGGAAAATCTTGGACTAAATTATGAACTAGAAGGAGTTCCAGCTGCTACAAAAGATGATATAAAAAGGGTAAAAAGAATTTTAGGAATCTAAAATTCTTTTTATTTTGTTTATATTTTTAATAACTGTTTTGTATCCAGATTCATAACAAAATTTGGCTTTATCAATTTCTAAAAGCCCCGTACCATCTGATGGAATCGTTAATATTATATCACTTTCATTTAGACTTTTTTCTGATATTTTATTTCCCATAATATCAAGAGTTTTCATTAGTATATCCATCACGTTACTTTCATTATTTACACTATCACTGTCAAATCTAATTGAAATTACTCTATCTGCTCCAATTTTTTTAAGTTCGCCTGCAGGAACATTATCTAATATTCCTCCATCTAAAAATATATGTTCTTTATATATGCAAGGGCAATATACTAAAGGAAAACTGCTACTTGCCCTAACTGCTGTGCCTATACTTACATCATGTATATAATTTTTAAATTCTGTTTTTTTAGAGCAGAATACATATTCTTTTGAATTTGATATATCTACTGTAGGAATAATTAATGGAATTTCTATTTCATTTATATTTATTATTCCTTTTTTTAATGCTATTTTATCGAATATTTCTTCTATTTCTATTCCACTTTTTATTCCCTTTGTTTTAAAATTTTTTCCAAAAATATAATTTCCTATTTCTTTTATAATAACATTATTATTTAATTTAATCATCTTTTTAGCATATTTATTAAATAATTTATATATCTTTTTAGGAGTATACCCCATTGCATATAAAACTGAAACAAGACTTCCACTACTTGAGCCACCAATTAAATCGATACAAATATTATTGTCCTCTAAAGCTTGAATTGCTCCTGCATGTGCTATTCCCCTTGCTCCACCTCCGCGCTAAAGCTAATCCTATCTTCAAAATCTCACCTCTAATAATTTATATTAATAGTATTAGCTTTATTTATTTATTTTAAACAAAAAAGATTAGATTCAAATCTAATCTTTTTTGTTTTTAATTATTCTTTAATTCATTTATTGCTCTTTGTAATTGTTCATCCTTATCATTATCTTCTATATCTTTAACTTCTATATCTGGAACAATTCCTTCTTTATTAATTTTATTTCCATTCGGAGTACGAAATTCTTTTATTGTTAGCTTTAATGCCCCTCCTGTAGATACTGGCACAACTTCCTGCATTACTCCCTTTCCAAATGTTTTTATTCCTACTACCTTTGCTATATTATTATCTTTTAATGCTCCTATAAAGATTTCTGATGCACTAGCACTGTTTTCATTTGCAAGAATTATAATTTCTATATCAGATTTTATTTTAGCATCTCTTTCCGTTTCTATGATTTCTTCCTTTTCATCTTTATCAACTTCTATCATTATCGCTTTATCTTTAGGTAGGAATAACTCTAATATATCTGTTGCTTCTGTTACAATTCCTCCACCGTTATCTCTAACATCAACAATTAAAGATTTTATACCTTTATTAATTAGTTCATTTAATTTAGATTCAAATTCCTCAGCGCATCCATCATCAAATGATAATATTTGTATATATCCTATATTGTTATCTAAAATTTTAGTGTTTATATGATTAATCTCAATCTTTCTTCTTTCTATTGACTTAGTAATTATCTCTTCTTCTCTTTGTATTTCTAGATTTACCGAAGTTCCTTCTTCTCCTTTTATTTTATTTGCTACGAGACTTAAATCCATATCTGTTACATCTTCTCCATTTACTTTTACTATAATATCTCCTGTCTTAAGTCCTACTTCCTCTGCTGGTGAACCTTCTATTGGTAGTAGCACTACTATATTTCCATATCTATCTTGTGTCATATATATTCCTATTCCAACATAATTTCCATTTACATCTACCATTAATTCTTCATATTCATCTTTTGTTAAATATTCTGTATATTCATCTCCTAATCCTGCAACATATCCCTTGATAGCTGATTCTGTCATATCATCTTCATTTATTTCACCTAAATAAAATCTATCTAAATATGTTTTTATTAATTGAAGCTTAGTATCTAACCCATTACCTTCAGTAGTTACTAACGTTTTTGCTAACCCATCTCCTGTTTTTAAATAATAATTATATAATATAACTGATGTTCCTATAAATGTTATTATTGCGGTTACTATAATTATCATAATTACTCTGTATATGTTGTTTCTTTTCTCAAAATTCATTGATTTTGCCTCCCAAAATATTATATTACGTATTTGTTAAAATATGAAATGCGGACGACTAATATTAATATATCGTCGTCCTCAAATTTTATACTTTATATTATAAATAGTTTCTTGGATCTCTTCTACTATCTCCTCCACCATATGACCAATTATATGGTGAAACCCTTACTTCAAAATGCAAATGAGGTCCAGATGAATTCCCTGTATTACCACTTTGCATTATTGGCTGACCCTTCGCAACTACTGCGCCTGGTGAAACATAAAATACTCCGTTTCCATGTCCATAATATGTTCTTAATCCATTCGCATGTTGGATAACTACACAATTTCCTAGTCCGCCGTCTCTCCAGTTAGCATTTAGTACAACACCATCTCCTGCTGCATATACAGTTGTTCCAATTGGAACTCCATAATCTATAGCTCCATGATATGCTCCGCTACTGTAATACATTGTTGCTGTAATCACACCTGATTTAACAGGTCTTTGGAATGTTCCATCTCCACCTAAGTTTGCTATTTCTTCACTATATTTTTGCTCCATAGCTTTTAATTGTTGTTCTACTTGTCTATTTTCTGCATTTAATTTGTCTATTTCTTCTTGCAATAATTTATCTTCTTCATTTAATTCAGATACTTGCTTTTCTTTTTGTTCTTGTGAATCTTTTAATGCTTTAGCAGTTTTCTCTTTACTATTCTTTAAAGTTTCTACTTGTGTTTTACTTGTTTCTAGACTGTTTTTTGCTTCTTCTATTTCACTTCTATTTTTTTCGATTTGTTCTAATAATTCATTATCTTTATTTGCTATTTCTGAAACTATGTACCAACTAGATACCATATCCCATAAAGATTCTCCACCTAATATTACATCTAAATATGTGGTTTCCCCTGCCTCATATTGGGCTATAATTCTAGACTGAAGCATATCTTCTTGTTCGTTATATTTTTTTTCTGCTTCTTCCAATTTAGTTTGTGCTTCTGAGATTGAATCTTCTAAATCTGATAGTTGTCCATCTAATTCATCTATTTGATTTTGATACTGTGTAATTTGATTTGTCAATGTCTGTATTTGTTTATTTGTTTCTTTTATTTGTTCACCAACTTCATCTTGTTTCTCTTGTGCTTCATCTATTTTATTTTGTATATCTTCTTGCTCATTTTGTAACTCTGTTTTTGTTGCAGCAAGTGTTATCATTACATTTGTTGATAGTATCAAAATTATTAATAATAATGCAACTGCTATTTTCTTTTTCATTGATTCTCTCCTCCGTTTATTTTATTTGTTTCTTCATTTGCTTGCTCGGTTTCATCTGTTTTACCTAAATATTTTGATTGATTACCTAAAAATTCCAATGAATCTATTGGCGTTCCATTAATTCTTACTTCAAAATGTAAATGTGGACCAGTTGACCAACCAGTTGAACCAGCCTTCATTATTAAGTCACCCTTTTTAACAGTTTGTCCAGTCTTTGCAATTAATTCTGATGCATGACCGTATAAGGTTGTTATTCCACCTCCATGGTCAATCATAATCATATTGCCATAACCTGTTGTATACGTAGCCTGTATAACTACTCCATCGTTTGATGCAACTACATAACTTCCGGTAGGCATTGCTATATCATTACCTTTATGCAAATTACTTACTTTAAGAACTGGATGAAATCTCATTCCAAATCTAGATGTTATTGTTGAATATCCTGGTGCTGGCCATATAAACTCTCCCCCAACAAAATCTTCACCAATATTTAATGTTGTAAGCGCAGTTATTTGTGCATCTAAACTGTTTAATTCTGTTTGATATTTATCTATTTTTTCCTGTGTAGCTTTTTCATCATCTGAAAGCTTTGCAATATAACTATTCCTAATTATTTTAGAATTTTCTAATGAAATTGTAGTCTTTTCTTTATTCTTTTTTAATGTTTCTAAATTTTCTTTTCTTTCTATTAATGATTGTTGTATACTTTCAATTTGCGTTCTTTGTCTTTCTATATTTTCTAATAAATCATTATCATATTTTGCTATTTCTCCTATTAAATAATAGTTAGAAATAAATTCTGATAAACTATTAGATTTTAATAATACATCTAAGTAATAAATATCTCCTGCCTCATATAAAGCTAATATTCTATTTTGCAAAGTATTTTTTTGAATAGTGTAATTATCTTCTATTACATTTAATTTCGCAGTTACATCTTCAATTTCTTTTGCTATTTTATCTAAATTTTCTTCTAATGAAGATATTTCATTTTCATATGTAGTAATCTTTAAATTTAAATTATTTAATTGTTCAAGATTTTCTGTAAGTTCAATTTGTATATTTTCTATTTGTTCATTTGACTCATTTATTTGTTCTTGTAATTGATTCTTTTGATTTTGTAAATCATTTAAGTTTTCTGCTCTAACTATGCCACTAAATGATATTAATAATATTATTATAAAAGCTAAAACTATTAAGCTTGCTTTTTTATTCATTTTAGTCACCTACTTAAACTTCAAGGTACCTTTTCATAGATATTGAACTACCAACTATTCCTATTCCAACTCCTAATAACATATATACTAATACTATTTGTCCAAGCATATCTCCAAAACTTAATAAGCTTATAGATAATTTTTGCCATGTGTCAGATTGTGCAAGTTGGGTAGCAATATAATTATATCCACCACCTACAATCAAAATTGAAATTATTCCAGAAAGTAATCCTATTATTATACCTTCAATAACAAAAGGTGCCCTTATAAATCCATTTGTTGCTCCAACATATTTCATTATAGATATTTCTTTTCTTCTTGCATGAACTGTAAGTTTTATTGTATTAGATATAATAAATAGTGATATTAAAATTAATATGGCAAACATACCAAATGTTACAAATTGTATTGTATTACCTATATTTGATAGTGTTTCTACTGTATCACTCTTGTTTTGTATTTCTTTTACATTTTCTAAATTGCTTATTGCATTATAAACTTGGTTATTTAATGATAAATCTGTTAATGTAACTATATATGAAACTTCAAATACATTTACATCCATTCCATCCAATGCTTTTGAGTTTTTTCCAAGCCTTTTTTTCATTATATTATATCCTTCTTCTTTTGATACGAATGTTATTGTATTAATTCCTTCTATTTTACTTAAATCATCTTTTAGCTTGTTTATTTGATCCTCTGTTGCTTCTGGATACATAAATACTTGCATTCCTTGCTCTTTCTCTAAACTATCTACTGCATTATTTAAATTTCTACCTATTGCGAAAAATAGTCCAAATATAAGCATTGTAGCACACATAACTCCTAAGCAAGAAAATGTAGATTTTTTATTTTTAAATACATTTCTAAAACCTTCTGATAAAAAATATCCTATAACATTATATTTCACTTACTATACCCACCTTTTCTATCATCTCTAATAATTACGCCATTTTCTATTTCAATAACTCTTTTTTTCATTTGATCTACTATATCTTTTGCATGTGTTGCAATGACTACTGTTGTTCCCCTTAAATTAATCTCATTCAATAAATTCATTATATCCCATGCAGTTTCTGGATCTAAGTTTCCTGTTGGCTCATCTGCAATTATCATTGATGGATTATTAACTAATGCTCTAGCAAGTGCAACCCTTTGCTGTTCCCCACCTGATAATTCATCTGGGTATACTTTTGCTTTTCCACTTAATCCTACAAGTGAAAGTACCATTGGAACTTGTCTTCTTATATGTTTTGGTGTTGCTTTTACTATGTTCATTGCAAATGCTACATTTTCGTAAACAGTTTTATCTGATAATAGTCTAAAATCCTGAAAAACAACTCCCATACTTCTTCTTAGATATGGAACTCTCTTAGGCTTTAAAAAAGTTGTATCTTTACCATTTATGATTATATTTCCAGATGTTGGTTCTTCTTCTTTTAATATCAGTTTTATAAGTGTTGATTTTCCGGAACCTGATGCACCAACTAAAAATGCAAATTCTCCCTTTTCTATTTTAAAGTTAGCATTATTTACAGCTTCTGTTCCTGTTGAATATTTTTTATATACATTTTTGAATTCTATCATGCAATTACCTCAATTTTTTTAAATTATATAGTATATTATAATATATTATATAATAATTGCAATAGAATTTTTCTAAATAACATGTAAATTTAATATTTTTGTAATATTATGAAATATTTGAGTAAAAGAAAACCGTATGCCCCATTACAGAACATACGGCCATCTAAAAGGATTTTTTTGAAAAAGAGAATTTTAAACGTTTTAATTAAATTATCGGGGGGTTATCCCCAAAAATCAATTAGAATACCGCTCCTTTTCTATCATGAAACTTCCGTCTCATGATTATCCCTCCTTGTTATATTATTTAACCCAAAAGGGTTATAAAAATATATTAACATAATTTCATTTTTTTGTCAAATTATTTTTTACTATCTTTATAATATCTTCTGATGTTAACTCAAAATATTTTAGTAACTCTTTTGCAGATGCAGATTTCCCATATCTATCCTTAATTCCCATTCTAATAAGTTTGCATGGATATTTATCTGATAAAACATCAGAAATTGCACTTCCTAACCCATTTATTACACTATGGTCTTCAATTGATATAAGTTTCTTAGTTTCCTTTGCGCATTTTACAATTAGCTCTTCATCTATTGGCTTTATTGTATGAATATCAACTACCCTTATATCTATTCCATCTTTTGAAAGTTCTTCTTTTGCTTTAATTGCCTCAGATACTGTTACTCCAGTTGCAAATACAGTTGCATCTGTACCTTCCCCTATTTGAACTCCTTTTCCAAACTCAAATTTTTGTGTTTCATCATATATTAGTGGAGTTGCATACCTACATAATCTTAAATATACTGGTTCTTTTATTTTAGATATTTCTTCAACAGCCCATTTTGTTTGTATATCATCTGACGTACACATAACGCACATGTTAGCCATTCCTCTCATCATTCCTAAATCTTCTAACATTTGATGTGTAGCACCATCTTCTCCTACTGTAACTCCTGCATGTGATGCACATATTTTAACATTAAGATGTGGATATGCTATGCTATTTCTTATTTGATCATACGCTCTTCCGACATGCAAACATTGCAAATGAGCTAGCAAATGGAATTTTTCCGAATGTTGAAAGTCCTGCTGCCGTAGACATCATATCTTGTTCTGATATTCCCATATCAAAAAATCTTTCTGGAAATTTTTTTGCAAATATGGATGTTTTTGTTGCCCCTGAAAGGTCTGCATCTAAAACTACTATATCTTTATTTTTTTCTCCTAATTCAGCTAATTTTTCTCCATAACTTTGTCTTGTTGCCTTAGTAATTTCTAAGTTCATACAATTGCCTCCTCCTTATACCAATTACTTATAATTTCTTCTGGAATTTTTAGATTTCCTTTACCTACTCCTAATTCAGCAGAAGGTCTTTTAGTTCCATGGAAATCTGTTCCTCCACTTATATATAAATTGTTTTTTTTGCAGAATTCCAATAATTCGTTTGTTTGATCTTCCGTAAAGTTGCTATAATAACATTCTATTCCATCTAAATTACTATCTTTTATTAACTGTTTTATATATTCAATTTTATTATTTACCCATTTATATTCATGTACATGTGCTAAAAATGCTATTCCTCCTGCTAGATGTACTTCTTTAACAGTCTTAGCTGGTGATGGATAATCATCTTTTTTATCTAAGAAAAACATATTGTTTCTATTATATACATAGTCCTTTTTAAAATTGCTAAAGTCTTCCCATAAATCTTTTGGTACTTTTGCTTCATTTTCTGGATGTTTTTTAAGTTCATTATAAAAAACCACACTTCCCCAGTCTTTATCTGGGTCCCATTGTATTGTATCAATTGGATCTAAAATCAAATTATAACCTTTAGCTTGTTTATAAAAATGTTTTAGATTTTTTGTTTCTAATACTCTGTGAGTCTTTTCTTTATAGGTTTTATCTAAATAGTCATTAAATTTGTCTATATCAATATTATAAGCTAGAATATCTATTACTCTGTCTTTATAATAGTTTTTAAGTTCAACTCCTGGTACGATTTTACCAGAATAATAATCTTTTACGTTAATTTTTTTTAATTCGCCATAGCCATTTACACTTTCATGATCTGTTATAGATATATATGATAATTTTTGTTTTTCTGCTCTTTTTAATACTTCTAATACGCTTTCTGATCCATCTGAATTATTAGTGTGTATGTGCAAATCAATCATTATTATTTCTCCTATTCCTATAATTTTTATATAAATATATAAATTGTCGTTTGTGTGATGTTCGGAAAATTCAGGACAGTCCCTAGAATTTTCCTCTCACAAATTACAATTTATTTACATGATTTTTCTTTAGTTCTTCGATTGCTATATTGTATTCCTCCTCTTTTGGCGCTTTTCCATGCCAATCTGCTACATTTTCCATAAATGAAACTCCCTTTCCCTTTATGGTTTTTGCAATTATTGCAGTAGGTTTTCCTTTTACAGTTTTAGCTTTATTTAATGCATTTATTATTTGGTTTATATCATGACCATCTATACTAATTACTTCAAATCCAAAACTTCTGAATTTTTCATCTAAAGGATATATACTCATTACTTCATCAACTTTTCCATCAATTTGTAGATTATTGTTATCTATTATTAGGCATAAATTATCTAATTTATAATGGCTAGATGTCATTGCTGCTTCCCATATTTGTCCTTCTTGTAGTTCTCCATCTCCACATATGCAATATACTCTAACCCCTTCATGGTTCAACTTTGATGCAAGTGCCATACCATTTGCGCAAGATAGCCCTTGTCCGAAGTGATCCTGTTGACATATCTACTCCTGGTATATTTTTCATGTCTGGATGTCCTTGTAGCATTCCATTTAATTTTCTTAATTTTTTTAATTCTTCTTTATCAAAATATCCTTTTTCTGCTAAAACACTATATAGTGCTGGTGCTACATGCCCTTTTGATAATACTAATCTATCTCTTGAATTAGATTTAGGATTTTTTTCATCTATATTCATTTGATTAAAATAAAGTACTGTTAATATATCTGCTATTGATAATGAACCTCCTGGATGTCCAGATTTTGCATTATATACTCCCTCTATAATTCCGATTCTTACTCTTCTTGCTATTTCCTCTAACTTGCCTATGTCAGTAATTTTCAACAAACTCACCTCTTATTGTAAGGAGATATGCTTTCTCCTTAATTTTACTTAGCTATTCTTATACCATTGCTATTTTACACCATAATAAAATTAATTTCTACATTTTTACAAAAAAAAGAACAGAATTTAATCTGTTCTTTAATATTATTTTTGTGTGTATGGTAATACAGCTATATGTCTTGCTCTTTTTATAGCTTGTGTAATATCTCTTTGATGCTTTGCACAAGCTCCTGTTGCTCTTCTTGGTAATATTTTACCTTTTTCATTTATAAATTTCTTTAATTGATCTGCATTTTTATAATCTAATACAAAATCTTTATTACTACACATTACGCATACTTTTTTTCTTACTTTTCTAAATCTTGGATTGAAATCATCATCGCTTCCATTTTTTCTTCTATTGTTTTTTGAATTTTGTTTTCTATCTGCCACTTAATTTTCCCCCCTTCCAAAATATTGGACATATATTTGCTAATACTAGAATGGTAATTCATCATCGGTAGATGTCATGAATTCTGAGTCTGTAGATACATTATTACCAAACGTATTTTCAAAACTTGATGATGTATCTCCATCTCTTTTACTATCTGCAAAATATACTTCTTCTGCTACAACTTCCGTTATATAATGCTTTTGTCCTTGATCATCTTCCCAATTTCTTGTTTGAATTCTTCCTATTATTCCAACTTGTTGTCCTTTTTTAAAATATTTGCTACAAAATTCTCCTGTTTTACTCCAAGCTACAATATTTATAAAATCAGCTTGTCTTTCTTCTCCCTGTCTTGCAAATCTTCTATTTACTGCTAATGAGAAGGATGCCACTAATGTATTATTAGTTTGAGTATATCTTACCTCTGGATCTCTTGTTAGTCGCCCCATTAAAATTACTTTATTCATAACTTTATTCCTCCTCTTTAACTACGATAAATTTTATTACTTCATCTGTAATTCTGTATATTCTTTCTAATTCAGCTATAGATTCAGGTTTAGCCTCAAATTTGAATATTACATAATATCCTTCTTTGTTCTTTTTAATTTCGTAAGCTAATTTCTTTTTACCAACTTCTTCTACTGAATTTACTTTACCATTATTATTAATTAAATTTGAGAATTTTTCTATTAAAGCCTTTATGCTTTCTGCCTCTAAATTTGGATTAATAATGATAACACTTTCGTATTTATTCATTATTCTTTCACCTCCTTTTGGATTATAACCCATACTAATTACGCATGAGTAAGGAAAAATAGCAATGCTATTTCCAAACATTGCTATTCTATCATATATTTATAAGTTTTGCAAGAAAAATTTGTCATTGATATAAAGATTTTAATCTTCGTGATAAATTTCTCCAGATTTTTCTATTCCTGCCAAATAATATATATTTAAATCTGAATTCACTAAATAAACATCTTCTCCATCTTTACCATAATCATTACCATAATTAAGTGTTATATCATCTAGCTCTTTTAAATCTATTTCATAATATTCTATTCCATTTATATTAATTGATTTATCAGTTGAAGGAATTTCGCCATATTTATTGTAGTATACTAAAACTTTATCTTTAAGTAATTTAATATCTGCAATCATATTGTTGTATTTTCCAACTCCACTAGATAAATTTATATTATATATTGCTGTTCCAGACAATATAAGCAGTATAATAACTGTAACTACTAACGAAACTATGGTAATACCTTTATCAGATTTTGGTTTTATCATTTGTGCCTCCATATACTATTTATTCTACTTTTATTTTACACTTAAATATCTAAATGTCAATACATTCATTACTTTTTTGTAGTATTTTATACATTCTTTTTTTCATATTATACTTTTTATTTTCATTT
Source organism: uncultured Clostridia bacterium (assembly GCA_947627415.1). Taxonomy (GTDB): domain Bacteria; phylum Bacillota; class Clostridia; order TANB77; family CAG-508; genus CAG-452. The sequence goes on from CANQVU010000014.1 coordinate 14,627, forward strand.
ATTATTATTCCCCATAAATATATTAAAACAAACAGTATTGATATATTTTTAATATATAAAATAATTATGCTAGACATTGCTGTTAAAATTATGATTAATATATTTGAAATTCTATTAATTACTTCATCTGCTTTAACTTCTTTATATTTTAATTTTATTATTCCTTTTAGAATTCTTCCTCCATCCAATGGATATAAAGGAATTAAGTTAAATAAAGCAATTAGAATGTTAGAGTATATAATAAGCTCCTTCGTTCTAGTATCAATATGTAAAAGAGTAGCTATAATGCAAATTACTAAATTTGTTAAAGGACCTGCCATGCTAATTAATATTTTTTTTATTTCAACTAATTTTTTATATTCATATGTTTCGAAAGTAATACTTATTCCAAAAGGCATAAGGTTTAATGATTTTGGTTTCAATTTTAAAAATATTCCAGCTAGCATATGTCCTAATTCGTGAATAAATGCAAATAGCATTATCCATCCATATATTTCAATTTGATGCGTTAATGCAAATATAACTATGAATAAAAATATTTGTAAATTTACTTTTATCTGTATTATTATCACTTCCTTTGTACTTAAATTAATCAAAATCTAGTATTAAGTCTGGATTTACATATCTATTTTCTTTTCTTATCTCAAAATGTAAATGTGGTCCCGTGGCATTTCCAGTAGCTCCTACTTCTCCTATTGCTTGCCCCTGTTTTATTGTATCTCCTTTTTTTACATATATTTTTTTGCAATGTGCATAAACCGTTATTACATCATCACTTATAATTTTTATATGATTTCCTAGATCTCCGCTCACTTGACACCTCTTGTACTACACCAGCCATAGATGCATTGAATATTGTTCCTTCATTTGCTGCTATATCAATTCCTGTATGGTTTTTTGGTACAGTTGGAGTCTCTGGATTTCTAAGTCCATATCTAGATGTAATTGTTCCTTTTAGTGGTATTATTAATGATTTACTATCTAATATAGATTTCGCATCTTTTTCCATTTGTGAAAGATTTTTATTTTCTTCTTCACTAATTTCTACATTTTCTCCTCCTATATTTTCCTCTTGTGAAGTGCCATCTTCTTGATTATTTACCTCTTCACTATTTATACTTTCATTGTTATTGTTTGATTCATTTAAATTTTCATATTCTGTCTTTATATTATTATTTATAAGGCTATTTATATATTGTCTTCCCTGTTCATATAGATTTTTAATATTAATATCATATGATAATATTTCATTCGTTTTCTTTATAACATCCTCTGAAAATATATAATTTGTATTTTTAATCATATAAAAAATTGCATATATTAAAATACATATAACTAATTGGAGAATCATTTTTTTAAATAGACTAAAATCTCTTTTTTGAGATACATTTACCCTTGTTGATTTACCACTTGTACTTTGCATTTTTCTTCTATAATATATTTCTTCTGCCCTTCTTATTCTTTCATCAGGACTTAAGGTTCTTTCCATAAAAACACCTCTTCCTTTGTAATATACTTTGTCTTAAATATATTCAAAGAAAGAGGTGTTTAGAACATTATTATTCACTATTAACTGTAAATGCTTACGCTTTTAAATTACAATTTACTTTATTAAAATACTAACAAAAAACATTATCCCTAAAAAAATTGATATCATTTTTAGTCTCTTACATTTCATTTCCATTTTCTTATTTATTTTTATACTTTTCTTTTTATCATTTTCAATTTTAGATATATAATTTCCTATAACCATTTCTGCCTCATTTATTATATATTTTTTATTACTTTGTTTTACAATCTTTTTGCTTTTATTATTTTTTTTATTTTCAGCTATATCTAAACTTTTTAACTTAATATTTGGTTTTAATATAACTATTGCCTCATCAATAATATTAGATGGCAAATTTTTAAGAACTACCATATTTTTCATCATCTCTGTATCCATTAATATCCTCCTAAAGAAAATTTCTATATATAAATTTTTTCCATTTTTTCTAGGATTATACATTAATAACATCGCATATCCCTTGTGCTACTAAATCTGCCATATTCATTATCAGATTAAGAGATGTGTTTTGTAATAACTTGAAATTATATTTCGGATTGTTTAAATCCTTTGATACTATTCCTTTTATACTCATATCGCCAACACATATATTCCTCTTATTTAAACTGCTCCCAACTTTCATGCTGCTTTTAGATACTATAATCTTTCCTATATTTATTTTATTAGATATAGCTGCATCTATTGCTATTAAAAAAGGCTCATCATATACATTTTTTATACCGCTTATTATATTTAATATATTATGTCTGCATATTATATTATCTAAACTTCCTAATACTTCAACATTCTTTTCATTCTTAAATAAATATTTAAGTTTATATCCCACTAATGGTCCAAAGCTATCTCCTATTACTCTATCTGTTCCAATACACAAAAAAATTAACTTAGATATTTCTAAATTGTTTGTTTTTTCTCTTAAAATACTACTAAAATCTTGAACAAAGCTATTATATATTTTTTCTTTAAAAGTCATATTTTCTCCTTAATTTACGTTATATAATAAATATATATGCTTTTAGAATTTTTAATAGTCATTATACTAAGTTAGTCGTTGGAGCAAATGCGAAATATATGCCACTCACTTCGTCCAAGCGTATTAAAGTAACCTAACCTTGTTGTATAAGGAAAAATCTTATATAAGATTAAGATAAAAGTCGATTTTTTCTATACAATAAGAAGAAACATTTTGCTTAGGAGCAAAATGTTTCACTTATTTGTTTTTCCTGGTGCAATTATTATATTTATGTCTTCTATTTTATGATATTTTTTTATTATATCTTCTGAAAAACTTGCAACTTCATTAGATAGAATTATTGTATTATATTTTTGTTCTACGAGTTCTTTAATTTTTTCGTCTGTTTTTTCTAAATCGTCTATTTCAAATACGTCCATTCCTAGGCCTTTAAATAGTTTAAAACTTTTATTATCTTTTGAAGATTTAATCCACGAAATTGCCATTTTTATCACCAATTATATTTTGCCTATAATCAGTAATTTTATTCTTGTTTTTTTGTCAATTTATATTGACTTTTATTTCCATATTTTGGTATAATGTCACTTGTAGAAAATGAGAATAAGCAGATGTGGTTTGCCACTTTTAATCCACAACCTAAGTTGTGAGAATGGAGGTGGTACTATGATAGAAGCTGTTTTATTAGAAATAATATACTTACTTTTATTTGGCTTAGCTTTTGAAACTATTATAGTGTTTGCCTTAATTATATTAGTTATAATTTTAAGCAAATAGACAATAAAAAAACACATCTGTAACTTGACGGTTCGGTGTGTTTTTTTACATACTAAACTGGCAAACCACGTTTGTGGATTTTCCATTTCCTATTTTTATTATAACATATTTTTGTGTTTTGTAAATACTTTTTGGCAAATTTTGTGTCTTACCATTTCCATACACCTTCAATATGAATAAATCTAATGTTTTGGAAATTGTACGAAGATACTCTCCTATTATATGAATCATAAGTGTGTGATGCAATATATATATTATCTAGTGTTTTTGGTTCATCAATATTTACAATAATAAGTGTATGTGAAAATATTTCTCCATCAAAACTTAATTGAATTAAATCTCCTATTTCAAGTTTATCTATTTCTACATCTTTTCCTCTTGGACCTATACCTTTATTGTTTATTAAGAATTTATATAAATATTCTACTCCAGACCATGCAGGGCTTCTATCGTTTATTGAGTTATAATACCAACCTGTATCTTTTGTATAATTCATAACTTTGCTTCCTGCATAAATGCATTGAGATATAAAACTTGTGCAATCTCCTCCAATGCTATCAAAATTATAGTACTTTGGATTTCTGCCATAGGCCCATTTTTTGGCATATTCTTTTGCCTTTAATCTATCATAATCTATCTTTCGCAATTATATCACCTAAGATATAATATGAGAAAAATTTTTAGTTGTGTTTTTGTCATTTTGTGTTGACTTTTATTTCCATTTTTTGGTATAATGCTACTCATAGGAAATGAGAATGAGCAGATGTGGTTTGCCTCCTACATATAAGGAGGTGAGGCGTATGATAGAATTAAATTTACTATTTATTATAAAATTGCTATTTACTGGTTTTATATCAGTAACTATCATTGCGTTTGCCTTGATTATAGCTTTAGCAATAATTATGAGCAAACAAAAATAGTCAAATAAAAAAGACACATCTGTACTTTTGCCCAGTTTGATGTGTCAATACACTTAAATTATGGCAAACCACGTTTGTGGATTTTCCATTTCCTATTTTTATTATAACATATTTTTGCGTTTTGTAAATACTTTTTGGCAATTTTTAATGGATTATATTGGCCTACTTAAATTTCCATTAGTGTAGTTTTCTCCTTCTAGCCTATATCCTTTTTTGTGAGTATTTACTATGTTTTGTATTTCATCTTCTGTTTCTTCTAAAATATCTATTCTTATTGAATCTACATTTAAATCTTTATAAGATATTGATGTTATTTTTGAATTATATATTAAGTTATTGCAATTTACTCTATCTGTACATATTGGAAATTCAAATCCCATCCTATCTTTTAATTTATATGTTCCTTTTTTACATATAGCATTACAATTTTTGAATATTCCTATTGTGCAATATTCTGATGTCATTAAAAGTGTCCTTCCATATACTACTGCCTCTTTTTCAATATTTCCTGCTAAACTTTGTATACTTTCTTTCTCTAATTCTGGTAAAACAATGTATTTTGATATTTTCATATTTTCTAGTTCTTTTACAGTATTATTGTTTGTAATGTTTAAAGTATAATTTGCAATTAATTTTAAGTTTTTTATTTGATTTTCATATTTCTTTAATATTTCAAAATGAGATAAATTTGATATAACTATACCTTTTATATTTTTGTTTAGAATATCTGCTAAATTACTTTCTATTAATCTTTCATAATTACTTTTCGTAATTGCTGGAAGTAATAAATAAGTATAAAAATGTTTGCAGATTTCCTCTACTTTTTCTTTGCTTGATAAGAAGAATCCAAATGGCACATATATGCTATTAATACCAGTTATTTTAGTATAATCAATATCTTCTTTTATATTATTTAATAATACTGATACTTTAACTTCTAAATTTATTTTTTTATTTTCATCTTTGTTATCTAATTCTACTTTTTTATTTCTTTTAAAGCTCTGTACTAGTTTGTTTTCTAAGTCTTCTAATATACTTCTTCTAATACTATTTAAGCCACTAATTGGAACTATTATGTTATCATCTGCAATTACTTGTATTTCGTTAATTTCAAATGGTGTGTTTCCTGTTTTTGATAATTGCTCCTTTATTCTTTCTTTGCTAATTCCACCATTATCTGCTTTTTTTACTATTGCATCTTCTTTGACTGATTTAATATTACCCCATAAATCTTTTACCTCTAATTTTATTTTCTCATTTTCTTTTAAGTATATCTTTGCAATTATTGGCCTTTTAATATTCTCCTTGCTAGCTATATTAATTATTTCTTTATTTAATTTATCTGATACAGTTTTATATACTTTATCTCCTTTTAAGATTTTTCCTTTAATTCTTCCGACTGTTACAATTTGCCCAATATTTGCAGTTTTAATATTATTATTTTCTAGCATAAGTTCAGAAATTTTACATGATGAATCTTTAATTGCTATACTGTCGCCCAAATTTAGTTCTTTTGATAATTTTATTTTTGCATAGCCTTTATTTGAGTTATACCCTACAGTCTCTCCTACTAGAATACCAATATGGTTTGGTCTTTTAGTATACATCATTTCTTTTCCTAATTTTCCTTTTAAGTAACCGAGTGCTAAATCCTCCTCTGTTGAAAATTTGCATTAATTTTTCTCTGTCTTTTTCATCTACTACATATTTTTCTCCACTTTCTGCTAAATCTATATATTTTCTATAAATTGATGTTACAATTCCAACATATTCTTTTGATTTCATCCTGCCTTCTATTTTAAAAGATTTGACTCCTGAATTTATAAGTTCTGGTAGAATATCTAATGTGCAAACATCTTTTGAACTAAGCAGATAACCTTTTTCTTGCTCTCTTCCATCTTTTAATAAAGTATATGGAAGTCTACATGTTCCTGCACATTTACCACGATTTCCGCTTCTTCCACCAATCATACTACTCATCAAACATTGTCCAGAGTAACTAATGCAAAGAGCACCATGAATAAACACTTCTATATCTATATCTGTATTTTTACATATATTTTCTATTTCATTTATTGTAAGTTCTCTTGCAAGTACACATCTTGAAAAGCCTAATTCTTTTATCTTTTTTGCACCATCTAAATTATATATTGTCATCTGCGTACTACTATGTACTTCTAAATCTGGAAAAAGTTCTATTACCTTTCTTGCTAATCCTAAATCTTGGATAATAACTGCATCTATCCCAGCATTATATGCAAATTCTACTAATTTAAGTGCATCATGGAACTCATTATTTTTAATTAAAATATTCAAAGTAAGATGTGTTTTTACACCTCTTAGCTTTGCATATTCTATTGCTTGTACTAATTCATTTTTATTAAAATTTCTACTATTTACCCTAGCATTAAATTCTTCAGCACCAAAATATACAGCATTTGCTCCTGTTTGAACCGCTACTTTTAAACATTCTAAATCCCCAGCTGGTGATAATAATTCTATTTTACTCATATGTTGCTCCTTTGTAGATATTATATATTATATTTAATTTGTGGTAAATAGAAAAAACACATTTCTATATATTTGAAAAAATTCTCAAATTGTGATATATATTTTTTACAGAAAGAAGGAATTTTAATGGATATATTAACTAAAAAATTTGAAGTTACTTTTTCAGATATTAGTGAAAATAATGAATTAAGCAATAAAGGAGTTTTAAGACTAATGCAGGAAATTGCAGGTATCCATAGTAGTATATTTGGTTATGGTCTTAATGATGCACATAAAACTCATCTTGGATGGGTAATTTTAAATTGGAAATTAAAAGTTTTTTCTAGGCCAAGATGGAATACAGTTCTTACTATTACTACTTGGAGTAGAAAAATAACTCCTTTATATGTGTATAGAGACATAGAGATATATGATGATAAAAATAATTTAGTTGCTATAGCTACTTCAAAATGGATTTTATATGATATCTATAAAGGATCACTTTGTAAAATCTCATCTGAATTAAGAGAAAAATTTCCAACTGTAAATAGATCACTTTTTGATAATGAATTTAACGAAAAACTAAAAGAGCCAGATAAATCCGAATTTGTATATGAATATAAAATTCAAGAAAGAGATATTGATACAAATCATCATGTAAATAATATAAATTATTTGGATTATGCTTATGAAGCTATTCCTAGAAAAGATTTTTTTAATTTAAATTTTTCTAATGTTGAAATTATGTATAAGCATGAAGCAAAACTTGGAGATATTATCTCAGTATTTTATTCTCATACCGCTGATGGTGAATGTGTAGTTACTATAAAAGATAAAGAAAAAAATAATCTTCATGCTATTATAAAACTATCTTAATTTTGACTTTTTTCTCATAATTTGTTATAATTAATTTACATAAAAATTATATTTCTTTTGAAAGGAGAAATAGTTATGACAGCAGACACAAAAAAATATACTTTTCATGAGGTTTTCAAATCACCTTTCGAGAAGGACACCGAAAGCGATGCTCTTGGTGTCTTACAAGAAATTCGTGCCGCACACCCTACAAGTAAGGGTTGGGTAGAACTCAATTCATATGTTGAGCATCTTCCCAATGGCAAATGGCGTGCAGTAAGAGAGCACGCAAAATTATAAAAAAAGTCCTAGAACTTAATAAGTTCTAGGACTTTTTTATGCACTCTTTAATTCTAATCTTAATTTATCAGCTATCATTGCAATGAATTCTGAGTTTGTAGGTTTTCCTTTTGCAGCTGAAATTGTATAACCAAATATTCTTTCTACTGCTGCTTGTTCTCCTCTTGACCATGCAACTTCTATTGCATGTCTTATTGCTCTTTCTACACGAGATGGTGTTGTTTTAAATTTTATTGCTATATCTGGATATAATTGCTTTGTTATTTGATTTATTATATCTATATCATTTATTACCATCATAATTGCTTCTCTTAAATATTGATATCCTTTTATGTGTGCTGGAACTCCTAATTCATGTATTACATTAGTCACTAATGCTTCTAAATTATCCTCATCTTTTTTATTTTGTTCTGAAATTTCTATGTATGGTGCTTTTATTTCTCTAGTTGTAATTGAATTTTGTGTTGATTGTGGTTTAAAATATCTTATATCTCTAATCCTTTTTATTAATAACTCAATGTCAAATGGTTTAACAACATAATATTCTGCACCTAAATTTATAGCTTGTTGTGTAATTTTTGCTTGTCCAACTGCTGATAGCATTATACATAATGGTTTTTTGCTCATATTTGATGCAGATATTTTTTCTAGTACTCCAAGTCCATCTAAATATGGCATTATAACATCTAATAATACGACATCTGGCTGTGTATTCATTATCATATCACATGCTTCTTTACCATCTTTAGCAATACCAATAACCTCCATATCATCTTCTTTTTCTAAATAACTAACTAATGTCATTGCAAAATCAGGATTGTCATCTGCAATTAAAACTGTAATCTTCTCTTTCAAAATTATTCCCCCTAAAAAATATATTTGTAAATTTTTTACATTTCGAATTATAATATGTTTTAATAAATATTGCAATAGTTTTTTGGAAAATTTTTCTAATTTTTCTCGAAAGTGGCTATTTATCAATATATTTTTCTTCTAAAATATCATATTTTAAAATTTTTAAAGGTTTTTTATTGTTATTATTTGTAATTTCATTTAATTTTTCTTTTTGCATCTCTACAATAACTTCTATATTTTCTAAATATTCTATATTAATAATTTTTAAATTACTTTTATTTGCATAATACTTTAACTCTTGTAATTTATCATATTCTATGCAAAGTTTTACTTTATACCCTATAATCTTTTCTATATAATCAGTTTTTTCTAAAGCTTTTGATGTGCTATCTACATATGCTCGTAATAATCCACCTGTGCCTAACAATATTCCTCCAAAATATCTAGTAACCACAACTAAAATATTAGATAAACCTTGTTCTAATAATGTTTTTAAAATAGGAGCTCCTGCTGTTCCTTGTGGTTCTCCATCATCATTATATTTTACAGCAACTCCGCCGATCCAATGTTTCTATAGCATATGCAAATACATTATGTCTTGCATCATGATATTTTTTCTTAATTTCTTTTATGTACCTATTAGCTTCCTCTGGTGTTTCTACATAAAAAATATGTGCTATAAACTTTGATTTTTTTTCGGTTATTTCTGCTACAGTATTATTTTTAATTGTTTTAAACTTTTCCATATTTTAATCCTTAATATTATTTTGATAAATTGTAATTTGTTTGTGTGAGGGAAATTCTAGGGACTGTCCTGAATTTCTAAACGATTAAATCTATTGCAAACGTTGTAGGGGCCGCCGCCCTCGGCGACCCGACCTACACCAATTCGCTAGGACGGAGGAAAAAATTCCATTTCTGCGAAATAAATTTTTTCCTCACGTCCAGACGCTCAAACAACAATTTAAAGTCCTGCGGTATATCCGTGTAGACCAAGCTATTTGTAAGTTGAATCCACCTGTCAAAGCATCTACATCTATTATTTCACCTGCAAAATATAATCCTTTTATAATTTTAGATTCCATTGTTTTTGGATTTATCTCCTTTGTAGTTACCCCTCCTGATGTGATAATAGCCTCTTCTATTGGTCTTATACCATTAATACTAATTTCAAATTTTTTAAGTACATTTACTATTCTTGTTCTCTCTTCTTTGGTTATTTCATTTACTCTTTTACATGGATTTACTTTTGTTTTTTCTATTATTACTGGAATTAATTTTTGTGGAAGTAATTTATCTAAACTATTTTTAAACTCTTTATTTTTCATATCACTAAAATCTCTTAATATCCTTGTATCTAATTTTTCTTTTGTTAATGCTGGTTTTAAATCTATTTCAAGTTTAATATTATCCTCTTTAAGTAATTTATCTATATTTTTACATCTTATTAAATGAGCTGATGCACTTAATATTATTGGCCCTGATACACCATAATGTGTAAATAACATTTCTCCAAAATCTTCATATATAACTTTATCATTATTTTTTAATTTTATTGAAACATTTCTCAAAGATAATCCTTGAAGAACTTTACATTCTTCATTTTTTGAAATAAGCGGTATTAATGATGGTTTTAAATTAATTATAGTATGTCCTAAATCTTTCGCAAGTACATAACCATCACCAGTAGATCCTGTTACAGGGTAGCTTTTACCCCCTGCTGCTAAAATCACTTTATCTGCCATTAATTCTTTCTGCGAGTTTAATTTTACTCCTTTTACTATTCCATCATTAACTATTATTTTTTTTACTCTAGTATTTGTTATTACTTTTACATTTAATTCTTTTAATATGTTTAGTAATGCATTTAATACATCCTGGGATTTATCAGAAATAGGAAATACTCTTCCTCCTCTTTCTACTTTAGTTTTAACTCCATTATTTTCTAATAAATCTATAATATCATTATTATCAAAATTGTTTAGAGCTCCATAAAGAAACCTTCCATTACAAGGTGTGTTTTCAATAAACCCATTTATATCTGTATTATTTGTTATATTACATCTGCCTTTTCCTGTTATAAGTAGTTTTCTCCCACATGAATCCATTTTTTCAATTATTGTTACTTTATTTCCATTTCTTGCTGCTGATATTCCAGCAATCATTCCTGCTGGACCACCACCAATTATAATAACATTATTCATTTTTACATTTACTCCAATATTAAAACTATCCTATTTTTGAAATATATTAATTTCTTCTATTAAATCTTCTATAATTTTATATATAAATTTCTGGCATTCTATCCCTAGATTTTTGTTGTAATCTTCCCCTAATATTAAATTGTTAGAAATCATTCTTATACCAATAACCGGAATATTATAATTAGTTGCTACAGAATATACTGCTATTGTCTCCATATCTTCACAAAGTACATTGTGTGTTTTGTTTAGATACTTTATCTTATCTTTTTCACAGTTCCATATATCTCCACTACCTATAACTCCAGTATGTATATGTCCTAAATTGTATTTTACTTTCCTTTTTTCAATAAAATCAATTAATCTTTCATCAGCTTTTTTAATATCTTTCTGATCCGTTCTACCATTCGTAAAACTTATATAATCCCATTCTATTGAGTTGCTTCCCTCTTTTTCCTCTTTATACGGTGTTTTTGCACTCATAATATTAAAACATTCAGAACCTATTAATTATAATTGGCTTTTTCATACTTTTTATTCTCCTATTCTAGATATCGCTTTCATAAGTCCAATCTTTCCATATTCATATGTAAGCCCTCCTTGAAGAAATGCAGTATGTGGTGGTCTTATTGGAGCATCACAAGATAATTCTATTGATGACCCTTGTGTAAATGTACCTGCTGCCATTATGACTTTATCTGTATATCCTGGCATATCCCATGGCTCTGGAATAGATGATGAATCTACTGGAGATGCTTCTTGTATACCTTGGCAAAATTTTATTAGTTTTTCTTTATCTCCAAATTCTATTGTTTGTACAATATCTGACCTTTTGTCATTATATCTTGGTTCTACATTATAGCCTAATTCCTCAAGTATCTTACTTGCAAATATAGCTGTTTTTACAGCGCTTGATACAACTTGAGGTGCAAAAAATAGTCCTTGTAATATCTGTTTATTTATTCCTAAACTTGCTCCAACTTCTTTACCAAGTCCTGGTGCAGTTAATCTTTCAGAAGCTAGCTTTACTAAATCTTTTCTTCCTACTATATATGCCCCATTTGGTGTAATTCCTCCACCTAAATTTTTAATTAAAGAGCCTACAGCAATATCTGCTCCTACCTCAATAGGTTCTTTTTCTCCTACAAATTCACAATAGCAGTTATCTATCATAATAACTGTATTTTTGCTTATACTTTTAATTAGTTTTATTACTTTTTCGAGTTTTTCTAAATCTATTGTTTTTCTTAATGAATATCCTCGAGAACGTTGTATTTCAATTAATTTTACATTCCCTCTTTTTAGCCTTTCATTTATTGCTTCGTAATCAAAATCATTATTTATTAATTCTATTTGCTCATAATTTATTCCATGACTCATTAAAGAACTATCATTTTTTTCTATCCCAATCACTTCGTCTAAAGTATCATATGGTTTCCCTGAAATACTAAGAAATGTATCTCCTGGTCTTAATATCCCAAATAAGGCTGTAGAAAGTGCATGTGTCCCAGATATAAATTGAGTTCTAACTAATGCATCTTCCGCTTTAAAAATGTCCGCAAATATTTTTTCTATAGTATCTCTACCAATGTCTCCATATCCATATCCAGTTGTTCCATTAAAATGCATTTCTGATAAGCTATATTTTTGAAAAGCCATTAATACTTTTAAGCTATTATATTCTGCTATCTTTTCTACTTTACGAAATATTGGTTCTAAATCAATTTCTACCTTTTGTGCTAAACATAAAGTTTCTTCTTTTATTCCAAATTGTTTGTACATAAAACTCTCCCTTTTAATTAAGTATTCAGGCGGACAATTAAGTCCGCCCTATTTTTTATTCATTATCTTTTTCTATTTCTTTCTCGTCATCAAGATTTTGTTCTTCTATATTGTTTCTACATGCTTTCACCCATATTATTCTTTTGTCCTCATATTCTTCAATTTTATATGTCACTTTTTCTGTTTCTATTACTGGATTCTCGTCATCTGATGGTATTCTTCCTAATTCCTCTATCAAATATCCTGATAATGTATCATATTCTCCTTCAGGTATTTCAACATTTAATATTTTTCTTAAATCATGTATAGAAACACTTCCACTTATCATATAAGTATTGTCATCTATTTTTTCATAATCTTTTTCTTCGTCATCATATTCATCAAATATATTACCTACCAACTCCTCTATTATATCTTCCATTGTAACTAATCCAGCTGTTCCACCATATTCATCTAACACTATAGCTAGTTGGTGCTTATTTCTTTGTAAATCCTTGAATAATTCATTTATTTGTTTGTTTTCTGATACAAAATATGCCTCTCTTAATAGATTAGATATTTTTATCTTTTCTTTTTTACTAACACATGCCAATAAATCTTTTATAAATAGAAGCCCTACAATATTATCAATATTTTCTTCATAAACTGGTATTCTACTATATTTGTATTCATTTAAATCTTCTAAAATATCACTTATATCAGAATTAATATCAATTGCATAAATATCTTTTCTATGTATCATTACTTCAGATACTAGTTTGTCATTAAATTCAAATACATTATTTATAAGTTCTTTTTCTTCTTCTTCTATTGATCCTTTTTCTTCTCCAACATCTACCATCATCCTTATTTCTTCCTCAGTAACTGTTTCTTCATCAGTCTCACCAATTCCAAATAATTTTGATATTCCATTTGTAGATGCTGTAAGTAATTTTACAAATGGAGCTGTAATAATAGATATTGCTCTAACTATTCGTACTGTACCAAATGCTATTTTTTCTGCATTTCTCATTGCTAATCTCTTTGGTACCAATTCTCCAAATACAAGAGAAAAATATGAAAGTATCATCGTAATTATAATTATTGATATACTTTTCCATATAGATAATCCCAATGGAATTAATTTTTCTAAAACAGGAGCTAAATCATCTGCAAATGCATCTGCTGCAAATGCACTAGATAAAAATCCTGCAAGTGTAATTCCGATTTGTATTGTAGCTAAAAACTTACTTGGTTCTTTAAGCATTTTCCTTATTTGTTTTGCTTTTTTGTTTCCTTCTTTAGCTTGTTTTTCAATTTTAGCATCATTTATTGAAATAAATGCTATTTCTGTTGCTGCAAAGAATGCATTTACAAAAATTAATATGGCTAATACTATAAATTGTGTTGCCATTAATTTATATCACTCTTCCCTTCTTTTTATGTAATTTTACATGAAATATTATATATTGTATGTAAATAAATGTCAAGGAAGATCGGGGAATTACATACCTGTTTTAGGAAGTCTCACTTCTGTTTTTATTTCATTATTTTTAACACTAAGTTCTGTATCTTTCTTATTAACATCTATATTTGGTTCTTCTTGAGAGTTAATTACATTAATTGTTGCAGTCTCATTAAGTTCTAAGTCAACTTTAATTAGCTTATCATACAGTTTATACCCTTCTTTAGTTCTAGTTTCTTTTATATAATATGTACCAGGCAATAAGTTATCTATTTCTATTTGTCCATTTTCATTAGTTGTAAGTCCTGTATATAATATATTTTTATCTTTATCTAATAGCTCAAATTCCACTCCTTCTAAATTATTTATTCCCGTATCATCTTTTTTTACAATTATTATTTTTGTCTCATTTTTCGTATAATATACCTTTTTTGCTCCTTTTCCATCTTCATATGTATATCCAGTTAATGCATAGTTTTGAAGACTACTATCTCTTGATTCCCCATAATAAACTGGTTTTGTAGCAACTTCTCCTGATACATTGATTGTAAAATTGCCATCTTTTGTTATATTTGTTGTTGGTATTAATATTTTAAACTCTTCGTCTGACTTAAATTCCGTCTTTTTATTGTTGTTTTTATCTGCTATTATAACGCCTTCGATATCTAAATTTTTAATTTCTACTGTATATTTACTAAAACTAGCATTAGCCGATACATTGAAAGTTTGTGATACATATTTATTATTTTTCTCATCAATTTGCCATAAGCTGTTTTTTTGATTTATTTTAAGTTCTGATGATATTTTTGTAGCACTAGAACTTCTTGCAGCATTTACTATCTGTTTTAATGCATTTAAAGTCCTTTTACCTGATTCTCCATATTCGCTATTGGCTGAATACTCGTTTACATCTCTATTTGTAAGCATACAATATACCGCTTGCTTTGTTGCTAAATATGCTTCTTCTTCTGTTTTACATCCTAACTCAGATATCGTTTTATATGGATAGCCATTTATAATAGCTCTCCAAACCATTACATTACTTACTAATTTGTTTACATCAACTGTTTGAGAAAATCCAATTTCAACGCCAGGTAAATCTCTGTTCATACAATATGCTGGATATTCTTTTCCATTTACTTTATATACTGCCATATGTGTATGTATTCCTAGTCCATTCCATATAAGTAAACCATCAGTTTTTTTAGTAGCATATATGTATGCACTATTTATTGGCGTTACCGCATTACTTTTTATTGGTATTAAACTTATTAATATTGCTATTAAACTAATTATAATTGATATTCTTTTTTTCAAAATTATTCCTCCTTTATTTCTAATCCTTGTATACATAGCCTTTGATTTGGTTTGTTTTCTACACAGGTTATTAATGTTATTTTATTTTCTTTTGTTTTTTGTAGATATGACCAATCTGTATCTTTTATAATTTTAACTGTTTTTACAGCATATTTTCTTATTCCATACTTAGTTTTATATATTAATTTATCTCCATTTTTTAATTCTTTAAGTCTTGCAAAGTAATTTATAGGATAACCTCTATTGTGTGCAGCAAGTCCTACATTTCCCTTCCATTTAGAAGTATTCTCAAAATGTCCTACAAATTCTAGCATTACCTCTTGGCTTGTTCCTTCAGATATTGGAGCAACTAAATTAATTTTTGGTATTTCAATTTGCCATATATCTTCTTTAATTTCTTCTTTTGTTCCTTCTGATTGTTTTTCTTTTGACTCATTATTTTTCATGATTTCTTGATTTTGATCTTCATTATTTTTTTCTATTGTATTTATTTTTACATATTGATATATTTTATTTACCTCATAAATTGAAAAATTAAATATAAAAAAAATGCATAAAGATATTATTAAAGAAATTATAAAAATATTTCTTTTAGTATAATTAATCAGATAGGCATCACCTCTTAAATATTAAATTTTGTTTTGGATTTTAAAAAGATAAAAACTTTTTAAGAATTAAAGTGATTTTAAATTGCAAGAACTGCAATTTAGAACATTTTTATTTTACTACTCTATTATGGGTTTGTAAAGAATTTTTCATCGACAAATTGTGACAATTGAATAAAAAACGGACTGTTAATGCACTTAACAGCCCGTTTTTATATTATCTTGCTTCTAACTGTCCCTTATCTTCAAGTTCCTTATTTATAACATTTTTTCTTGCATCTAATATTCTTCTATCCACATCACTTATATTTTCTTTACCTTTTAATATTTTTTCTATCTGCATAAGTTCACTATATCCTTCTTGATTTTGTAGTAACGCCCTTAAATCATAAAATCTATTAAAAGACTCGCTATCCGTGAATTTTCTTATTTTATGTCCTGTTACCGCTGTTTGTAATTCTGGATAATCTCTAAGAAAGCTAAAATCTCTTGTAAAAAATTTTACTTGTTCATAATATAAATTATCTTTTTCGCTTAGAATCTTCTCATCTATCATTGAAAGCATCTGTTCTTCCATTTCTTCATCCATTTTTATATTTAATGCTTTATTCCTTTGAGTTATTAAATCTTTTATAGCTTGCCAATATTCCGGTTTAGTTTTATTATCATTTTCTAAAGATAATTTTTCAACTATACCCTCGATTTCGTTCCATGTTTTTACAAATTTTTCTCTTTTTTCATCAAACTTAACTTTCATAAAATTTTTCTCCTTTCTGCTCAAATCACTATTTTCTATATTATTTATTATCTTTTCTACAATTTCTGAATTTGTTATATCCCCACTTATAGAAGCTTCAAATTCTCTCCATCTATCTTCCATTTTCTGTTCTTCAATTACTCTTTTTTCTTTATTTGCTTTATTTTTTTCTTGTGTTTTATATTTCCTTAACATTTTAGACAAATATGAATTAAGGCTATTTAAAAAATTAGGAGATACTTTTCCTTGTAGATCAATATTTATTTTTCTCTCATAATCTTCATTATAATAATTTTTTATATCTACCATAAAATCAGATATTACTTTAGATGTTGGAGAATTTAAATCTTTAGCAATTTTTTCTAAATCTCTTATTGTCTTTGAAAAATTCATTGCTGGATTTTGTAATATATCAAATTTAAGGTTTTGTCCCATTTTATCACCCTTTATATTCTTTTTATAACTACTATTTAATATTATAACACATTTACATAACTTTTGCAACTTTTCCCAATTCTTATGCAAATCACAT
>CANQVU010000015.1 GCA_947627415.1 uncultured Clostridia bacterium
AAACTCATAATAAATTATAAAACAAATTTTACATAATTAGTTGAAAAAATAAATAAAGTGATGTATAATTAATATGTATGATAATATTTATGAATATATAACTAAATATAAAATATGCTTAATGAGTCATATAATCTTACGGAAATCTAAAATTTATAGGAGGACATTTAACTTAAAAAATTATTAACAAAAATGTAATAAAAATGTAATAACTGTAATGATACAAATGATAAAAGCAAAAGATACTATTTCCGTAGAGGGATATTAGGTAAAAAAAATATAGTAAAATCATTAAAAAAATAAGCTATTGATTTAATTTAAAAAATATATATAATATATATAAGCAAAAAATAAGCTATAAAGGATGGTAAATATGAAAAAGATTAAAATTTTATTAATTGCATTAATATTAATTTTAGGAGGAGCATTTTTAAGTAATACATATGCAGCTGAAACAACAAGAAATTTAAAAGCACAACTAGAAAGACCATTTAATCCTAAATCTAAATATCAATATACTGTTTCAGATAATCTTAAATATACAATTGTTAAAATATACGACGAAAATGACAAAGAGGGTGATAGTTTAGCATATACTAAAGCTCTTTACTGTTTAAGAGGTGGAGTAGGATTTGGTTCACAGGAAGATACAGATGTTTCACAAAATGCAGTTCAATATACAGAAATTGGTGAAATGCATAAAGATGCAAAAGCAATTATGGATAAGATGAAACAATATAAAGCTAGAGAAAATGGAAGTGAACTAAACTTAGATCGAAAAGTAGAATTTACTATTTCAAAAAAAGATGGATCATCAACTCAAGAGACAAAAAAAGTTGAAGCTAATTTATATAATGCAATATTATGGATATTAGATGAAGCATATTTACCAAAAGATATAACAAAAAATGATGAAACTGTTTATGATGCCAGTGAATATAAAAAAGAATTATTAGATAAAGCAGGAATACCAACAAGCCAACAAAGTGATGTTACAGATAATGATATAGAAGTAATTCAGCAATTAGCACTTTGGTATTTCACAAACTATGACGAGCAAGAAGCTAAAGTAGAGCCAACAGTATCACAAGCAACAATGTTTCCAGCACAATTTTTAACTATAAATGATAATAATAATATTGATGATATAAGAGAAAATAATTTAGATAGGCTTTATCAATATTTTATATATGGAGCAATAGAAAACGCTGGTACATATACAACAAAAGATGAAAGTACAGGAGAAAGAGAAAAAACAATTACAAAAAATGAATTTGATAAATCAGTTCCATTAACAATAAAAAGTTCAGGGGATTATTATGAAGTAGGACCTATTAAATTTAAAAATGATGTAAATACTAGAGCAGAAAATGAAAAAGTTGATGTTAGTAGTATTGTATTATATGATGCCAATGGTGAAGTAATACCTAAAAAAGTCGAAATAATAGAAGAAGATGAAAATCCTTATACAGAATCAGTAAAAAAATCTGGTGGAGTACATGTTGTTTATAAATTTGTAGACAATGGAGGCCAGGAGGTAACTAGTTTATTAAAAGGCCAAGAATATAAAATAATGATTAGCAAAGCATTTGATGAAGGTTCAGATATTATACCAGAAGGCTTATATGAAAAATTTGATATGTCAAAAATAACAGTAAAAGTAACAAGTACATATAATTTGTCAACTGCAACATTTTTAAGTGCAGGAAATAATACACAACCAGTAGTTGAAATAGAAAAAGAGAAACTAGAAGATGGCGATACAATAACAACAGAAGAATTTGATTTAAGTTTGCGTAAATTTATAACTTCAATTAAACGTGGTGAACAAGATGTAAAATTTGATGATAGAACACCAAAAATTGATGTAAGCAAACTAAACACAAATGATGATAGAACAGGTCAAAAAACAACAACAGCAACATATACACATCCAAAAAATGCTTTATTAGTAGAAACAGGAGATAAAGTAGTATATACAATAAGAGTATATAATGAGGGAGAAATTGATGGAATAGCAACAGAAATAACAGATTATTTGCCAGATGGATTAGAATTTGTAGATAAATCACAAAGCAGTATAAATACAACATATAATTGGACTGTATTAGAAGATGGAAAAACAATAACAACAGATTATTTAAAAGAAACAAATATAAAAGCATATGATTCAGGAAAAACTTCTGCTGACGGAGATGAAAAATGGCAAAAAGCAGAGGTTGGAGATAGTGGATTATATTATGCAGATGTTCAAGTAGAATGCAAGGTTGTAGCACAAGTAGGCGCAAGCGATCAAAATTTAAGAAATATTGCTGCAATAACAGAAGATAATGGTGAAGATAGAGACTCAGTTCCAGGAGATCCAGGAAGAACTGATTATAATCCACCTGCTGATAATAGTACATATAAAGAAGATGACGATGATTATGAAGATTTAGTACTAAAAGCTAAAGAGTTTGATTTAAGCCTTCGTAAATTTATAACAAAGGTTGAAAGACCTGATAAAACAACTGGTGAAAAAAAGGATTTGCAAATTGCATCAAGAGTTCCTTCAATACAAATACAAGATTTAAAAAATGGAAATTCTGATACAGCAAGATATGTACATCCAAAAAATATATTAAGCTTAAAAAGAGGAGACATAATTACTTATACCATAAGGGTATATAATGAAGGTGAATTAGATGGGTATGCTAAAGAAGTTAAAGATTATCTTCCAGAAGGATTAGAATTAGTTGAAAATGAAAATGATGAATGGACTCAAAATGAAGATAATACCATATCAACAACTTCTTTAAGTGATAAACTTTTAAAAGCTTATGATAAAAATAAAACTGCAGAATCAGATGAAGAAGGATGGCAAAAAGCATCTGATGACAATACAGGTTTATACTATTATGATTTAACAGTTGTATGTAAAATAAAAGATGATGTTGATGATGGAACGGTATTAAAGAATGTAGCAGAAATATCAATTGATGAGTCAAAGCCAACAGATATAGATGATAGAGATTCTACCCCAGATAATGTATATGACGATGACGAACACAATCCACAAGCAGAAGTAGATGGATATACACCTGGAGAACAAGATGATGATGATTTTGAAAGAGTAACAGTTGAATCTGACAAAGTATTTGATTTAGCACTTAGAAAATATATAGTAGCAGTCAATGAAACTAATTTAGAAGAAGAAACATCAAGAATACCAAATATTAATACAGAACCACTAAAAGGTGGAGAAACAACTGCTGATTATAATCATAAAAAAGATCCAGTTGAAGTAGAAGTAGGTGATATAGTAACATATAGATTCTCAGTATATAATGAAGGCGAATTAGATGGATATGTAAATTCAATAGTAGATTATTTACCAGTAGGTCTAACATTTGTTGATTCATTAAATACAAGTGATGAGTATGAATTTACAGTAGAAGGAAATAAATTAACAATAACACCTAAAACAGATAGTAAGTTATTTGAACTTTCTGCATTTGATGGTAGTACATTAGATAGTGAATATATTGATGTAAAATTCAAAGTAACTGCATCAGAATCAAATGCAGACCAAATATTAACAAATGTTGCAACAATGACATATGAAGCAAAAGATTCAGAGGCAACAGATAGGGATTCAAGTGCAGAAGAATTTAAAGAGCCAAGTGCAGACCAACTATTAGAAGGATTACCTGGATATAAAGGAAAAGATTCAAATAAAGAAGATTTAACAGATCCAAATTATCACTATGAAGGACAACAAGACGATGATGACTTTGAAAAACTTATTATAAAAGGTAAACCATTTGATCTATCATTAAGAAAATATATTTCATCAATAAAACGTAATGGAGAAGAAGTTGAAATTGGAGATAGAACGCCAAAGATAAATACAGAAACATTAATAAATGGAACATTTGATAGAAATGGAAATAAAGAATATACTGCCACATATGAACATTCTAAAGAGCCATTAATTGTAAAAAAAGGAGATATAATCACATATACATTAAGAATATATAATGAAGGAGCAAGAGATGGATATGCAACAGAGATAACAGATTATATTCCAGAAGGATTAGCATTAATATTGAACTATAATACAAACTTTGATAATGGATGGAAATTACCAGCAGACTTAGATAATAGTAAAATAATTAAACTAGTAGGAGAAGATGGATTTTATAAAACAGAAAAAGATGTAAAAGGTCTTAAATTAGAAGATTTTTCAGACACAACAAGTTTAAATGACGTTCAATTGATAACAGGGAAAGTGGCTATAACAACTACTGAATTAGATAATCAGTTATTAAAAGCATTTGATAAAAATAAGACACAAACAGAAGTTGGATGGCAAAAAGCAGACATAGGAGATGGAGGATTATACTATAAAGACGTTCAAGTATCATGTTTAGTAATTGCAGAAAATACATACAAAGATACAATAACAAATGTAGCAGAAATATCAGAAGATAAAGATAAAGAAGGAAAAGATGTAACAGATAGAGACTCTGTACCAAATGACAAAAAAGATCCATATACAACATGGCAAGAGGATGATGATGATTATGAACCAGTAGTATTAAAATATTTCGATTTAGCACTACGTAAATTCATAACAGGAGTAGAGACAAATGGAAAGACAGAAAATGTAACATCAAGAATACCAAATCCAAAAATTGGAGAAGACGGAAACATAGTATATGAGCATGGCAAAGATCCAGTAGCTGTCGCAAATAATGATGTAGTAGTATATACACTAAGGGTATATAATGAAGGAACACTTGCAGGATATGCAGAAGAAATAACAGATGATATACCAGAAGGACTAATCTATTTGCCAGACCATGACGTTAATAAACAGTATGAATGGAAAATGTATGATGCAGATGGAAATGTAACAGATAAAGCAGAAGAAGCAGTAGAAATAAAAACAGAATACTTATCAGAAGCAAAAGGAAAAGCAGAAAACAGAGATAACTTAATAGATGCATTTGATAGTAGTAAAGGAATAAGTACAGAAAAACCATACAATCCAGATTATAGAGATGTAAAAGTAGCATTTAGAGTAACAGAACCAAACACATCAGATAGAATACTAGTAAATAGTGCACAAATATCAAAAGACAGTGATGATGATGAAGATTCAGATCCAGGAAAATGGAATGAAGGAGAAGATGATCAAGATAAAGAATATGTGTATGTAAAATACTTTGACTTAAGCTTATTGAAATGGGTAACAAAAACAATAGTAACAGTAGATGGAAAGACAACAACAACAGAGACAGGATTTAAGCCAAATACAGGAAAGACAGAAACAGAAGGAATAAGAGACAATAAAGAAAATGAACCTGTAGCTAAAGTAGAATTAGACAGAAAGAAACTAGATAGAACGACTGTAAAATTTGTATACAAAATAAGAGTAACAAATGAAGGAGAAATAGCAGGATATGCAACAGAAATAACAGACTTCATACCAGTAGGATTAGAATTTAGAGAAGAAGATAATAAAAAATATGGATGGGTAAAAAAAGGAGACGATAAAGTAACAACAAGAGCATTAGAAACAGTATTATTAGAGCCTGGAGAAAGCGCAGAAGTAGAAATAATATTTACATGGAAAAAGGATAAAAATAATTTAGGTCTAAAAACAAATATAGCAGAAATAACAGAAGATTATAATGAACACAACTCGAAGGATATAGACTCAACACCAAACAATAAACAAAATCCATATGAAAAAGAGCAAGAAGATGATGATGATTTTGCATTAGTAATATTATCTTTAAAAACAGGTAAAGGAATCTCTTATACATTATTAATAACAGCTATTGCAACTATACTTACTGGAGGAATATACTTAATAAAAAAATATGTATTAAGACATTAATATCTAAAATTAAAAAATTAGAAGGTAATTAATTAGCCTTCTAATTTTTTTCCATTAATTAGGAATTTTATTAAATTTATTTACAAACACAAAAATGTTATGTTATAATTCTATTTAGAAAAAAAGGGAGAATAATATGAATCAGATACTGCTAACAAATAATCAATATAAAAAGAAAAAAAATAATAAATATAATGGCAACAATTCAGGAGATATGAAGAAAATTATTATATTTTTTAGTATTGCAATAATAATTTTTGGAATTGCAATAGCAGGTATATATGGATATAAAATATATAAAAATCAAAATAAAGAAGAAAAAAGTATTGCAAGACCTGAACTATCATTAGAAGAAACAGAAAATGAAGTTAAAATAATAGCAAAAGCAGAAATTGGAATAGATAAAATAATATATAAATGGAATGAAGATGAACCAGTAGAAAAAGAAATGAATGGAAGAACAACTAATGAAGAAGCAATGGAAATTCCTGAAGGAGAGAATACTCTAACAGTAAAAGTAATAGATATGAATGGAGAAGAAATTGAATCTAATAAGGAATTTTATAAAGAAGGGGATAATGAGGCACCTAAATTAGAAATAGATGAAGATCTTCTAGTAAGAGAAGGAAAAATTAAAATTATAGCTACTGATGAAAATAATAAAATAAAATATATAACATATAAATGGAATGATGATGAAGAAACAACAATTGAGGCTGAGGATGAAAATCAAACTTCATTAGAAACAACAATTGATGTAAAAAGAGGACAAAATACGCTTAAGATAACAGCAGTTAATGGAGTAGCTAAAGAGAAAACATTAGAAAGAAACTTAAAAGGTGTTAATGAACCTAAAATTGATGTTACAAGAGAAGCAAATAAAATATATATGAGGATCACACATGATATGGGATTTAAGAAAGTACAATTTACTGTAAATGGAAAAGAATATGTATATGATGAAAACTTCTTAGGATATGATTCTGAAAAGCAAGAAATATTTTACCAATTTGAGTTAAAAGAAGGAGAAAATACAGTTATTATTTATGCTGTTAGTAATGAAAATACTGAAAAAGAATATAGAGGAAAATGTAATTATACTGCAGAAGAATAATATTTAAAAATATACTAAGGATAGGAGAATTAAATGTTTCAAGAAATATATATTGTTGATTGCGAAAATGAATTAGTTATGATGCTAAGAGAAATATTTGAAGAAGAAAAAACATTTAGATTTAAGAATATCAATCCAGTAAATCTTGATATTGCTCTTAAAAGCATACCAGATTTAATTATAGTCAATGAAAAATCAATTAATACAGATATAATTAAGTTATGTAAGCAGATTAGAGAAAATGAAGATAATAGCATTACACCTATTTTAGTTATTTCAAAACAAAGTAATGAAGAACATAAAATATCAATTATGAAAAACAGCATTGAATATATAATTTCATCAGATGCAAGTAATGAATACATATATTATGCAATAAAAAATATAACTAGATTAATGTCTGTAAATAGGACAGTTAGTCCATTAACAGGGCTTCCAGGAAATGTACAAATACAAACAGAATTAAAGAAAAGGTTATTAAGAAAAGAAACATTTCAGGTATTATATTTGGATTTAGATAACTTTAAGGCATATAATGATGTATATGGTTTTTTAAAAGGCGATGAAATAATAAAGCTCACTGCAAAGATAATTACTAAAAATATACACACATTAGAGGAATCAGATGTATTTGTAGGACACATCGGTGGAGACGATTTTGTTGCAATTGTTGATGAAAATGTAGACCATGATGAAATATGCCAAAATATAATAGCAGAATTTGATGAAGAAATATTAAAATATTTTAATGATGATGATATTGATAGAGGATATATAGAAGTATGCAACAGAAAGGGAATTATCGAAGAGTTTCCACTGACATCAATTTCAATAGGAGTTGTTGTAGCTGATAAAAAAAGGTTTACGAACATACTAGAGATAGGAGAAGTAGGGGCTCAAGTAAAACATTTGGCAAAAACAACTATGGGAAGTTCATATGCAATTGATAGAAGAGAAGAATATTGATAAAAATTATTTAAGAATAAAATAAAAAACACCTCATATAAATTATTATATGAGGTGTTTTTATGATTATATTATATAAAAAGAAAATATTATTAACTATAGGAATCATTTCAGTATTTATATTTACATATATGATAACAGCATATAATATGAGTAATACTAAAACAGATGATATAGATGTAGAGACTGTGCAAACTGTAGCACTTCCAGTAAATAATAAAATTATAATATTAGACGCACGGTCATGGAGTTCCAGATGAGGGAGCAGAAAGTAGTAGTGGAACAACAGAAGCGGAGAGTAATCTAAAAATAGCATTAAAAGTGCAAAACTTATTAGAACAATCAGGAGCAACAGTAATACTTACAAGATCTGATGAAAATGCAATATATGATATAGACAGTAAGACACTAAAGCAAAAAAAGATATCAGATATACATAATAGAGTAAAAATTGGAAATGAATCTAGTGGAGATATATTTGTATCAATACACTTAAATAAAATACCACAGCAGCAATACTGGGGCTGGCAAACATTTTATAAAGAAGATAGTAGTGAAGGAAAGCAACTTGCAACTTCAATACAAAACAGTCTAAATGAATCAATACAAAAAGAAAATACAAGAGTTCCAATGAAAATAGACAATGTTTATATTATTAAACATGTAGAAATACCCACTACAATAGTAGAATGTGGATTTTTATCAAATCCGGAAGAAGAACAATTATTGCTAACAGATGATTATCAAAACAAACTAGCTTGGGGAATATACACAGGAATAATGGACTATTTTTATCAAAATTGAAAAGGATCAAATCCTTTTCTTTTTTTCTTTTTTTGGACGGACTAGATTTAGTCTTTTTCAAATGTTTCTTTTTTTGGACGGACTAGATTTAGTCTTTTTCAAATGTTTCTTTTTTTGGACGGACTAAATTTAGACATTTTTTAATTTTTAGAGAATTTTATATCAAATTTTGTCGTAAAGTTTAAGTTGAAAATATATGAAATTTATTTTAAAATAATTATAGTATTTAATCTAAAGCTTTTATTCAAATTAATTTTTAATCTAAATTTTAAAGTCTTAAATTTCGAGAGATATGGAGGTAAAAAATGAATAGAAAAGCAAGATGTAGCTATGAAAATGGCTTTTTTCATGTTATGGTCCAAGGGATAAATAAAAGATATATATTTGAAAAAAGCATTGATAAAGAAGAATATTTATCATTATTATTGAAGTATAAAGATAAATTTAGAATAACATTATTGGCATATTGTATTATGGACAATCATGCTCATTTACTGATATATACGGATGAAATTTATGAAATGTCAAGATATATGAGAATGGTAAACTCGATATTTGCTAAAGACTATAATAGAGCTACCGACAGAGTAGGTTATGTTTTTAGAGATAGGTTTAATAGTCAATATATAGACAATAAAGACTATCTCTTAAAATGCTTGAAATATATACATATGAATCCTGTTAAAGCAAATATAGTTGAGAAACCAGAAGAATATAATTATTCTACATATAATAATTTTTTAAAAAGAGATGGAATTATAAATGATGATGTAATCAGTAAAATCTTTGGTAATAAAAATAATTATTTTGAAGAATTTATAAATATTTCTAATGAAGAGATAGAAGTAATGGATATAGATAGAGAACAAGAAAATTTTATGGTAGCAGTTAGAAATTATATGAAGAATAATAAGATTAATTTAGAAACTATAAAGGAAGATAAAAAGATGCTAAAAGATTTTTGTAATTATTTAATTATTGAAAAAAGATATAAACAGGTACAAATTGCAGATTTACTAAATTGTGATGTTAAAAAAATTTATTATATCATTAAAAAAATAAAAGAGACTAAATCTAGTCCGTCCAAAAAAAGAAAAAAGTAGAAAAGTGGTTTTGGATATGCTAAAATAAAAAAAGACTAAATTTAGTCCGTCCAAAAAAAGAAAAAAGGAGAGGTTATGAAAGATTATATAAGAGTTATTGGTGGAGGATTGGCAGGTTGTGAAGCTGCTTACCAAATTGCAAAGAGAGGAATTAAAGTTAAATTATATGAAATGAAACCAAGTGTTTTTTCTCCTGCTCATTCTAATAGTAATTTAGCTGAAATAGTTTGTAGTAATTCTTTTAAATCAAATTCTATTACAAATGCTTGTGGATTATTAAAAGAGGAGTTGAGAAGATTAGATTCTTTATTAATAAAATGTGCTGATAAAACATCAGTGCCTGCTGGACAAGCATTAGCTGTAGATAGAGAAAGATTTTCAGAATTAGTAACAACAGAAATTAATAAATTAGATAATGTTGAGATTATACGAGAAGAGTTTATTAAAGAAATAGATGATAATTGTATTACTATCATTGCAACAGGCCCGTTAACATCAAAAAAAATGGAAAAACAGATTACTAAACTTACTGGAGAGGATAAGTTATATTTTTACGATGCGGCTGCGCCAATAGTTGAAAAGAGTAGTGTTAATATGAATATTGGATTCTATGGTGACAGATATGGAAAAGAGGGAGATTGTAGTTATATTAATTTGCCATTTACTAAAGAAGAATATCAAAATTTTTATAATGCTTTAATTGAAGCGGAAGTAGTTAACTTGCATAATTTTGAGAAAAAGGAGATATTTGAAGGATGTATGCCTATAGAGGTGATGGCTAAAAGAGGAGAAGATACAATAAGATTTGGACCTTTAAAGCCAGTAGGATTTACTGATCCAAGAACTAATGATATGGCTTATGCAATTGTTCAATTAAGACAAGATAATGAAGCAGGAACACTATATAATTTAGTAGGATTTCAAACAAATTTAAAATTTGGAGAACAAAAAAGAGTATTTTCAATGATACCAGGATTAGAAAATGCAGAATTTGTAAAATATGGTGTAATGCATAGAAATACATATATTAATTCACCAATCTTGTTAAACGATACATTTAATTTAAAAAATAAACCAAATATATTTTTTGCAGGACAAATTACAGGGGTAGAAGGTTATGTTGAGTCTATAGCTTCTGGATTATCAGCAGGAATAAACGCTGTAAAAATATATAAAAATGATGATACAATAAATTTTCCAAATGAAACAGTAATAGGAGCACTTTCTAGTTATATATCAGCTCCTAATAAAAGATTTCAACCAATGAATGCTAATTTTGGTATATTACCTCCTTTAGAAGAAAAAATAAAAGATAAACAAGAAAGATATAAGAAACAGGCAGAAAGAAGTTTAGAAAATATTACCAAAATATTTCAATTATATTAAGATTATATTAAATTTGCAGCAATGTACATAAAAAAAGTTGCAAGAAATGCAAAAATATGCTATAATATACATAACATTTCTTGTAAGGAGGAATATGTATGAGTAAATGGGAAGATCAATATGAAGAATATAAAAATGGTTCATTGGATGATAGAATTACAGAATTAAAAGATAAAGTAGATAAAAGAACTGCTAAATCAGAGGAAATGAAAGAATATGAAAAAAAACTAAATATAAAAAATAAATTACCAGAAGTAAAAAATATCTTAGAATATAGAGATAAACTTAAAGAAGAATTATATGGAATAAATACAGAAATAGCAACAAGGAATACATTGGAAGAAGCAAATAAAAAGAAAATGCAATTAGAAATAGAATTGGTAAAATTACAAAAAGAATATGATAATGCTATAGATGTATTTAATCATTTAAAACCAACTGAAAAAAATAAGGAACAAATAGAAGAAAAAAAGGCTGAAATACGTGAAAAAATTAATCAAAACAACAATGAATACGTTAAACAGGAAGAAATTTTAAAAAGTGCGTTAGGAGATAAAAGACCATATTTAGAATTAACTCAGCAACAAATGGAAAAAAAGAAGATTGAATTAAGCAGTAAAGTAAGTAAATGTAATATGGTTGCAAAAAATTTGTTAAATGGTTTAAGTTGGGATTCAATTGATATGAAGTTAGATAATTGGAAAGATAGAAAATTTACAGCAAAAGATGTTAAAGCAATTGAAAATTCAAAAGAAGAAGGAATTAATCCTGTAGAAGTATATAATAATAACAAAGAAGATACATATCAAGAATACCCAGAAGATCCAATGAATTATGATTCAGATCTTAGGTTTTCTTATAATCACCCAAGACTTGCAAAAATAAGGGACTTTTTTAGAAATTCAAGAATAGGAAAATTATTTAAAAATATTAAAAATAAGCTGCTCCTTCCAGAAGGGAAGAAACAAGAAAAAACTGAACTAGAAAATCCTAAACCGGAAGAACCTAAAAAAGAAAAAGACTCATTTAAAGACGAAATAAAAGTAGTTGCAAAAGTTGGATATAAAGATGCAAGAAAAGAGCAGTTAAAGAATAACAAAGAATTAAGAGCTAGATATGAAGCAATGAAAGAAGCAAACAGAAAGAATGAAGAAGAGAAATTCGGAAAAAAATATGCTGATATGTCTAGAGACACTGATGAAGGTAGATAAAAATAAATGATATAAGCCCATATAGAAATATATGGGCTTTTTCTATATAAAATATAAAAAAATTATAAAAAACTATTGCATTTTAATAATTTATCATATAAAATAAGGTAAAAGTGGAACAAAGTGGAGGAAAGTGGAACAAAAATTTTATAATAAAAAGAGGTGAAACATTTGTTAATAGGCGAATATGAGCATACAATAGATGCAAAAGGCAGAATTATAATGCCAGCAAAACTAAAAGAAGACATTGGTGAGAAATTTGTTATAACACAGGGCTTAGATGGATGTTTGTTTGTATATTCGCGGAAACGAATGGAAAAACTTCGAAGAAAAATTAAGAACATTTCCACTTACAAATAAAGATGCAAGAGCATTAAAAAGGTTTTTCTTAGCAAGAGCAACAGAGTGTGAAATAGATAAGCAAGGAAGATTTTTAATAGCAAGCAACTTAAGGGAATTTGCAGAGCTTGAAAAAGAAGTAATAATTATTGGAGTTCTAGATAAAATAGAAATTTGGAGCAAAGATAAATGGCTTAAATATAGTGAAGAAGAAAATTTAGCAGCTGATGAGATTGCTGAAAGAATAGAAAACTTAGGTATATAACTTGCAAAAGTTTATATAAAATGCAAAAGAAAAATGTAGGAGTGACTACTAGTCATCCGACAATGCACAAAAGATAATAAAAAATACAAAAGATAAAAAATTAAATTTTACAAATGAGAATTTTGAGATTTACTAAAGCAAAACTATATAAGCAGAATATAATTTACAAAAGTAAAATTATATATATACAAAAGACAATTAAAAAAATGAAAGAACAAATGAATTAGTAGTTTTTAAGAGGGGCTACAAAAAAGCACAAAAGAAAAAATAGGCAAGTTAAAGTTGCCTAAGTAAAAACACAAAAGATAATAACAAAACAGGAATGACAGTTGGTACATGTTTTTACCAACTGTTTATGCTTACTACAAATTAAATGTTACAAGGTAGAAGTTAAAGACTAGAGGTAATGCGATGACAAATAAGGATTTTAATCATATTCCAGTAATGTTGGAACAATGTATAGATTGTTTAAATATAAATCCGGATGGTATTTATATAGATGGTACAATGCGGAGGAGCTGGACATAGTTATCATATAGCAAGAAGGTTATCTAAAAGAGGTTTACTGATAGGAATTGATAGGGATAAAGAAGCTATAGAAGTGGCTAAAGAAAGATTAAAAGAATTTGATAATATACAATATGTACATGGTAATCATGATGATATAAAAGAGGTAATAAAAAAGTTAAACATTGATAAAGTTGATGGTATATTACTAGATTTAGGTGTTTCATCATATCAAATCGATGAAAAAACAAGAGGATTCACATATATGCAAAGTGCACCATTAGATATGAGAATGGATAAAAGTCAAGATTTAACTGCTGAATATATAATAAATAACTATAAAGAGGAAGAATTAGCAAGAATTATATATGAGTATGGTGAAGAAAAATTCTCTCGAAGAATTGCCAAGAATATTTGTGAATATAGGAAAAGGGAAAAAATTACAACAACAGAAAAATTAGTTGAAATCATAGAAAAAAGTATACCAAAAATGTATAACGAAAAAAATCAAGGGCATCCAGCGAAAAGAACATTTCAAGCAATTAGAATAGAAGTAAATGATGAAATAAAACCATTATATAATACAGTAATGAATTCAATAGAGTTGCTTAAAAGCAAAGGAAGACTTTGCATAATAACATTTCATTCATTGGAAGATAGGAGTGTAAAACAAGCATATATTGATGCTACGGGAAGATGTATATGTCCACCAGGACTTCCATATTGTGTTTGTGGACAAAAAAAATTAGGAAAAATTATTACAAAAAAACCTATATTACCAACTGAAGAAGAAATAAAAAATAATTCAAGAAGTAAAAGTGCAAAATTAAGAGTATTTGAAAAATTATAGATTGCAAAGTGCATGAATGAACTTAATCTATAAATGATAGGGATTGTTGTCAGTTTGGAATACCTATAAGGCGAGTCCAACTGTGCCCATTAATTATATGAAAGATAAGGGAGGTGTATATTGTGCCAAGGAATTTTAATAAATATCAATATGAAACAAGTCCAAGAAAACTTGAACCCGAATATACACCTATAAAGAATCCATATAAAGCAAAAAAGAGTACAGCAATTAAGACAAAAAAAACTACTAATAAAAATAGAGCTAAGCAATTAAAGAAACAACAAAATCAAATGATAAAATACATATTAATAGGATTTGCGATTCTTTTTGGAATTTGTTATAGAAATTCACAAATAGACGAAAATTTTGCAAAAGTACAGGATTTAAAACAAGAAGTTGCAGATGTTGAAAAACAAAATGCGCAATTAGAAATTTCCATAGAAAATGGATTAAACTTAAACAATTTGGAGCAAGAAGCAAAAGAAAAACTGGGAATGCAAAAATTAAATTCAAAGCAAACAATATATATTACATTACCTAAAAGTGACTATATAGAATCGGCTACAGAAGAAGTAGTAATTGAAGGTAAGGAACATGGAATAAAAGGTATAATAAATACAATTACGAATATATTTAAATAAGATTAGTATTAATAAATACTAATCTTATTTTATGTAGTAAATAAATTGTAAAAAAGTATAAGGGTGACTATACAGTATAAAATAATTTTCATACTTGTGGATGCGATATGTATGCTACTACATATTTTCTACAAAGTTAACAATTATACAAATTACAATTTAATATTCAAATATATTTGGAGGTATTACATGAAATCTACTAATATTAGCAGAAAGAGAAGATTAAGAAATTTTCTGTTTATTGCATTTACTATATGTATATTATTAATTATAAGAGTGGGAACCATACAGTTTGTTCAGGGTTCAGAATTACAGTCAATGGCATATAAACAACAGACATTGAATAGAAAAATAAATCCAAAAAGAGGAACAATATATGATAGTACAGGTAAAAATATACTTGCAGTGAGCGCAAGTGTAGAGACTGTATCTGTAACTCCAAGCAATATAAAAAAAGAAGATAGAGAAAAAGTTGCAAAAGCAATGGCAAATATATTTGATTTGGAGTATGAAACAGTTTTAAAAAAAGTAAGTAAAAATAGTTCTATTGAAACTATTATAAAAAAGGTAGATAAAGACAAAACTGACAAATTAAGAACATGGATGAATGAAAATAATGTTATTTCAGGTATAAATATAGATGAAGACACTAAAAGATATTATCCTCAAGCAACACTTGCATCAAATGTGATTGGATTTACAGGAAGTGATAATCAAGGATTAGAAGGAATTGAAAGTAAATATGATAATATTTTGAAAGGAACTACTGGCAAAATATTAAAAATAACGGATGCAAGAGGAACAGATTTAGGCAATGAAGGTGAAGATTATATAGCAGCAATTGATGGAGATGATATAGTATTATCGATAGATATGACTATACAGTCAATTGCAGAGAAATATTTAGAACAAGCATGCATTGATAATGTATGTACAGATGGCGGAAATATATTAATTGCAAATCCAAAAACTGGAGATATCCTAGCAATGGCTGGATATCCAAACTATGATTTAAACAATCCATATAAAATTAATAAAGATGATTTAGAATTTGTATGGGATACATTATCATCTAAAGATAAATCAGAAGCACTTCAGCAGATGTGGAGAAATAAAGCAATATCCGATACATATGAGCCAGGATCTACTTTTAAACTACTTACGTCTTCTGCAGCATTGGAAGAAGGTATAACAGATACAGATAATTCAGGTGAATTTGCTTGTACGGGTTCAATAAATATTGCTGGAACAAGAATTAAATGTTGGAGATATTACAGACCACATGGAGCTCAGAGCTTAAGGCAAGCATTGATGAATTCATGTAATCCTGTATTTATTGGACTTCGGGCAAAAAATAGGTGTAGAAAAATATTATGATTATTTAGAAAAATTTGGATTATTATCAAAAACAGGTATTGATCTTCCAGGCGAAGCAGGAAGTATATTTCTAAAAGAAGACAAAGTAGGCCCAGTTGAACTGGCTACAATATCATTTGGACAGAGATTTGAAATAACACCAATACAAATGCTTACACTTGTTTCAACAATTGCTAATAATGGTAAAAAATTTACTCCGCGACTTGTAAAAGCAACTATAAATAGTCAAACTGGTGAAAGAAATGATATAGAAGTAAAAGATGGGGAACAAGTAATATCAGAAGAAACAGCAAAAAAAGTACTTAGTATGATGGGATCAGTTGTGTCTGAAGGGACAGGAAAGAATGCACAAGTAAAAGGATATTCAATAGGAGGAAAGACAGGAACATCAGAGGATGGGGTAAATACAAATAAGTATGTTACATCATTCGTAGGAGTAGCAGATATTGAAAATCCAGAAGTAGTTATATTAATTTTATTGTATAATCCAACAGGTGAGGGAGGACACCAAGGAGGTGCTGTTGCTGCCCCAATTGCATCGCAGGTTTTACGGAGAGGTTTTACCATATTTAGAAGTTAAAAAACAAGAAACAGAAGATGAAATGATAGAAAGTATAGAAATGCCGAATGTAACTGGAATTACAATTAAAGAGGCAACTAAAATATTAAAAGATATTGGGTTAGAAGTTAATGTGGATAATAAAACGGAAGAAACAAATAAAGAAGAAAATAAAGAAAAAATAGTAATTGAGCAGTTGCCTAAAAAAGGAATTCAAGTAAACTCTGGCACAACAATAACATTATATATAGAATAAATTTACTTTATAGGAAAAAAATCACTAAATTTACTATACAAAATACAAAATTAATTATATAATAAATGCGTATAATTAAAAATAAGGAGCGAATAAATATGAATTTGAAAGCTGTATTAAATGGAATAGAAGGATTAAAAGCGAAAGGAAATCTAGATATTGATATTAAAAGTATTGCACATGATTCTAGGAAAGTAAAGAGAAATGGAATGTTTATTGCTATAAAAGGATTTGAAACAGATGGACACAAGTATATAAAGAATGCTATAGAAAACGGAGCAAAAGCAATTGTAATAGAAGAAGGCGCATCTATAAAAAAATCTGATATAACAGATGATGTAACAATAGTTATGGCACCAAATACAAGAATAGCCCTTTCAACGATTGCATGTAATTTTTATAATAATCCATCTTCAAAATTTAATTTAATTGGAATAACAGGTACAAAGGGAAAAACAACTACAACATTTATGGTAAAATCTATATTAGAAAAGCATGGTCAGAAGGTAGGGTTAATAGGAACAGTAAGTAATTATATAGGAGATAAAAATTTAGGTGAAAGTACAAGAACTACACCTGAAAGTTTAGAGCTTCAAGAACTTTTTAGCCAAATGGCAGACGAAAAAGTAGATACGGTTATAATGGAAGTATCTTCTCAGAGCTTGAAATTACATAGAGTAGATGGATGTAACTTTAATATAGGAGTATTTACTAATTTTTCAGAGGACCATATTAGTGAAAAAGAACATCCAGATATGGAAGATTATTTCAATTCAAAATTAAAATTATTTGAAATGTGCAAAATAGGATTCATAAATGCAGATGATTTTCATGTTAGAAAAGTAAAAAATTTATGTAAGAATTGTGATATTAAAACATATGGTATAGATAATACAGCGGATTTATTAGCTAAAGATATAACAGTAACAAATTCAAGTGTTGACTTTAAAGTAAAAATAGGAACAAGAAATGAAAGAATAAAAACTGGAATTCCAGGAAGATTTAGTGTATATAATTCTTTAGCGGCAATAAGTATAGCTTTAAGATTTGGGGTTTCTGCAGAAGAAATAAAAGAGGCTTTATTAGAAGTAAAAGTTCCAGGAAGAAGTGAACTTGTACCAAATAAAAAAGAACTTACTATAATGATAGATTATGCGCATTCACCAGAGAGCCTTCAGAACATACTTTCAGCAGTAAAAAGTTATACGAGAGGAAGGGTAATTTCTGTATTTGGATGTGGAGGAGATAGGGATTCTAGTAAAAGACCTCAAATGGGAGAAATATCAGGTAATATTGCAGATTTTACAATTATAACTTCAGATAATCCAAGAACAGAAGAACCAGAGGAAATAGTTAAACAAATAGAAAAAGGAACTAAAAAAACAAAAGGAAAATATATTGCAATTGTTGATAGAATTGAAGCTATAAAATATGCAATTGATATGGCTAATAAAAATGATATTATTGTTTTAGCAGGAAAAGGACACGAAACATATCAAGAGATAAATGGAGAAAAACATCCTTTTGATGAGAGGAAAATAATAAAGAAACTAATAGGATAATAAACTAATTAATAATGAATGATTAATAATGAATAATAGAAGAAAAGTTTTGCTGTGAAACAACAAAATTTAACCAAAATTATTAATTATTAATTGTTAATTATTCACTATTTATTATCTAATTTTGAAGGGGGAAGCATACTTGTATTTCCAAACGAGGATATTATTTGTATCATTTATAGCCACAGTAATTATATCAATATTTATAATACCAATATTAAAAAAATTAAAAGTAGGCCAAATAGAAAGAGATGATGGACCAGAGTCACATTTCAAAAAGCAAGGTACCCCAACAATGGGAGGAATTATAATAGCAATTGGAATTATAATAGGTACTATTGGAGGATATATATATTATTCATCAAGAGAACCGGAAGTTGCTAAAAACATTTTACCACTATTATTTATTACTATTGGATTTGGGATTATTGGGTTTATAGATGATTTTAAAAAACTTGTATTAAAAGATACAAAAGGTTTAAAACCAGCATATAAAATGCTAGGATTATTAGTAATATCAGTTATATATACGTTATATTTAACAAAGGGCATAAATTTAGGAACAGAAACATTTATACCTTTTGTTAAAAATTATGTAGTATTGCCAATGAGTTTATACATTCCATTTGTAATATTTGTTATGCTTGGAACCACTAATGCAGTTAATTTAACAGATGGTATAGATGGACTAAGTACTAGTATATCTGCAATTATAACTACATGTCTTACAGTTATTGCAATAATATTAGATATAAAAGAAATTATTGTATTTGGGAGCATAATTGTTGGAGCATGTCTTGGATTTTTAATATTTAATTTAAATACAGCAAAAGTTTTTATGGGAGATACTGGTTCATTACTTTTAGGTGGAGTAATATCTGCTATAGCATTATACATAAAGATGCCACTAATTTTATTAATAATTGCGTTAATTCCAGTATTAGAAACTTTATCAGTTGTATTACAGGTTGTATATTTTAAAAAAACAGGAGGAAAAAGACTATTAAAAATGGCACCATTGCATCATCATTTTGAATTATCAGGATGGAAAGAAAACAAAGTAGTATCTGTATTTTGTATTATAACGTTATTACTCTGTATAATAGCATTATTTGCAATATAAAATAATGTGATGTAAAAAATTAAGAATGCACAAGAGTGTAAATTTATTTGTAATATTGTATGAATCAATGTAAATTAGTACTATTGCATGTAAAAGGTACACATTAGATAAGAATAGAAGTCAATTTTTATATAATAGAAATTTGAGGGGAATGATAGAATGGCTCGAAAAAGGCAATATGCCAAAGAAAAGGCAACATATAAATCATTTGATTTTATATTATTTGTAACTGTATTGCTATTATTAGCATTGGGTATCACTATGGTATTATCAGCTAGTTCACCATCATCACTTGCTACTACTGGAAGCAGTTATACATATGTTTTAAAACAACTATTAAGTGCTGCAATTGGTATTGTTGCAATGATTATATTGTCAAAAATAGATTATAGGGAATATGCAAAATTTTATAAGATAGCATATATTGTATCAATAGTAGTATTACTATTAGTTTTAGTGCCAGGATTTGGAAGAACAGTAAATGGTGCAAGAAGATGGATAAATCTTCCTATAGTATCTTCATTTCAACCATCAGAGCTTACAAAAATAGGTTTGATAGTTTTCTATGCAGTATTTCTTACAAAACATAGAGATGAGTTAAAAAATATTTGGAAGGGATTTTTAAAACCATTTTTAATCTTAGCTCCTGTGATTTTGGTTTTACTAGGAGTACAATCGCATTTCAGTGCATCAGTTATAATAATTTTAGTTATATCAGTGATGATGATTGTTGCAGGTAGCAGACTTGCCCATTTTATAACATTTGGAACAGTTGGAGCAACTGGACTAATAGGAGGCATGTATATACTTGCAAAGTATTTTCAAATAGGAGGATTCAGATTAACTAGAATAACAGCATTTTTGAATCCTTGGGCAGATGCACAAGATTCAGGTTGGCAGATTATACAGAGTTTATATGCAATTGGCTCAGGAGGACTTTTTGGAGTAGGACTCCGGAGATAGTAAGCAAAAATATTTATATATTTCAGAACCACATAATGACTTTATATTTGCAGTTTTAGCAGAAGAATTAGGATTTATAGGATGTACGGCAGTTATATTATTATTTGCAGTATTTATTTGGAGAGGAATAATAATTGCAATGAAAGCACCTGATATGTTTGGAAGTCTTCTCGCAACAGGTATTACAGCGTTAATAGGACTTCAAGCAATAATTAATATTGCAGTTGTTACATCATCAATGCCAGTAACAGGTATGGCACTTCCTTTCTTTAGCTATGGAGGAACATCACTTATAATTTTCCTTTGTGCAGTAGGAGTATTGCTGAATATTTCAAGACAAAGTCAGAAAATATAAAAATGGAGGAAACTATGAAAGTAATTGTAGCAGCAGCACAAACCGGTGGACACATTAATCCAGGTATTGCAATTGCTAATAAAATAAAAAAAGAAAATAAAAATGCAGAAATAATGTTTATAGGAACAAATAGGGGATTGGAAAATGATTTAGTTCCTAGAGCTGGATACCAATTAAAAACTATTGAAGCATATGGGATAAATAGAAAAATAAGCATTGAGAATATTAAAAATATGTTGAAGACTTTAAAAGGTTTTAATGAAGCAAAAAAAATAGTAAAAGAATTTAATCCAGACATAGCTATAGGAACAGGTGGATTTATATGTGGGCCTGTGTTAACGGCTGCTAAAAAATATAAGATTCCTACAATACTACATGAAAGTAATGCTTTTCCAGGCATTGCAACAAAACTATTATCAAACAAAGTAAATACAGTATTAGTAGGATTCGAAGATACTGTAAAAAGACTCCCAAAGGCAAAAAAAGTAGTAGTAACAGGAACACCAACAAAAATAAAAAAAATAAATTTATCTGATGAACAAAAAGAAAATATAATTAAAGAATTTAATTTAGATGAGGAATTACCAATTGTACTCGTATTTGGAGGAAGCCAAGGAGCAAAATCAATCAACTCTACTTTAATAGAAATTATAAAAAATAAAACAAATGCTAATTATCAAATAATATGGGCATCTGGTCCAAAACAATATGATATTATAAAAGAATATTTAAGAGATATAAAGATAGATATAAACAAGATAAAAAACGTAAAAGTAATGCCATATATATATAATATGGAAGAAATGATGAATTTAGCAGATATAATAATTTCAAGAAGTGGAGCAATGACAATAACAGAGATTGCAATTACAGGTAAACCAGCGATTTTTGTGCCTTTCCCATTTGCAACAGAAAACCATCAAGAATATAATGCAAGAGTTCTTTCAAATATAGGAGCAGCAAAGATTATATTAGATAAAGATTTAAATGTAGATACTTTATCAAATACTTTAAAAGATATGTTAAAAGATAAAAACAAATTATTAGAAATGGGGGAAAATGCAAATAAAGTTGCAATAAAAGATGTTGAAGAAAAGATATATGAGGAAATAAAGAAATTAGTTAAATTGTAATTTGTATAATTGTTTTTAAATTAATTTGATTAGTAAAATAGTTTAAATATAATTTTTGAAATAGGAGCTTCGAATCCAAAATTATTATGAAATAATAATTTTTGTGAAGAAGGACGTCTTGAAAAAATTATATTAAACTATTTTACAGTAATAAATAAAACAAACAACAATTTAATTAAGAAGGGAGACAAGCTATGAATTTAGAAGAATTTGAAAAATCTATAGGATACACATTTAAAGATAAGAAACTTTTAAAAACAGCATTAACACACACATCATATGCACATGAACAAAAAACAGAAAGTAATGAGAAGTTAGAATTTTTAGGAGATGCAATATTAGAATTTGTAGTAAGTGATTATTTGTACAAAAACTATAAAAAACTAAAAGAAGGGGAAATGACTAAAGTTAGAGCAACAGTAGTTTGTGAAGAAAGCTTATATAAAATAGCAATAAAGCATAATTTTAGTGATTTTCTATATATAGGTAGAAGTGAAATAAAATGTAATCGGAAATAAAAAACCAGCTATACTTGCAGATAGTGTTGAAGCAGTTATTGCAGCAATTTACAAAGATTCTAATTTAGAACAAGTAAAAGCTTTTATTATAAATAACTTAAAAGAGTATATAGAAATAGCAAGTAAACATGTAGGGCAAAAAGATTATAAAACAGTACTACAAGAAAAGCTTCAGGAAAAGGGCAGTGTAAAGATAGAATATACATTAATAAAAGAAAAGGGACCAGATCACGACAAGATATTTGTAATAGAAGTAAATTGTAATGGAAAAGTTTTAGCTTGTCGGAGAAGGGAAAACAAAAAAAGCAGCAGAAATGGAAGCGGCAAGGCAAGCGTTAGGAGGAATAAAATGAAAGAAAGAGAGCAATACATAATACCAATATTTGTACCACATTTAGGATGCCCTAATGATTGTACATTTTGTAATCAAAAAAGTATAAGTGGACAAACTAAAAAAGTTACTAAAAGAGAAGTAAAACAGACAATAGAAAAATATTTAAAAAGTTTTAAAGAAGAAGATAGCTATAAAGAAGTTGCATTTTTTGGAGGAAGTTTTACAGGAATAGAAAAAGAGAAACAAGAAGAGTTATTAGAAGTGGCATATGAGTATGTAAAGAATAAAAAAATTAATTCAATAAGAGTATCTACAAGGCCAGATTACATAGATAAAGATAGATTAAAACTCCTTAAAAAATATGGTGTAAAAACAATAGAGTTAGGAGTACAATCTACAAATGATTACATATTAAAAAGGTGTAAAAGAGGTCATACTTTTGAAGATGTTAAAAAAGCATCAAAATTAATTAGAAGATATAGATTTGATCTTGGACATCAAATGATGATAGGACTTCCAGAAAGTACAAAACTTGATGAATTAAACACAGCTAGAGATTTAGCAAAATTAAAACCTAAAATAGTAAGATTATATCCAGTATTAGTAATAAAGAATACAGAATTAGAAAAAGAATATGAAAATGGCGATTATGAGCCACTTTCAGTAAATCAAGCTGTTGAAAGATGCAAAGAACTATATTATTTCTTTACAAAAAGAAAAATAGCAGTAATAAGAATGGGCCTTCAGAGCACAGATTTAATATGTAATCCTGAAAATGAAAAGAGCGAGGTAGTAGCCCGGTCCATATCATGAAGCTTTCGGACAATTAGTTGAAGATAGTATTTGGTATGATTCAATATTAGAAAAAATAAAAAGATTTGATGTTAAGGTAAAAGAAATAGAAATAGAAATTAATCCTGAAAATGTAAATAATATTATAGGGCATAAAAAGGAAAACATTCAAAAACTAAAAGAATTATATGATGTAGACGTAAAAGTAAAACAAGTAGAAGAAATAAGACCAGGGAAATTTGAAATTAAAATTACAAAAACGTATACAGATTTTTTAGATGAATAAAATTCATTTAAGCACTCATAATAAATATGGGTGCTTTTTTATGAATTTTAAAACAAAAAGAACAATAATTAAATTAAGATATTTATTAGTTCAAGCTATACAACTAATTGTGGGTACAGCTATTATTGCTATTTCCACTAGTCTATTTTTACTTCCAAATCAATTATCAGCAGGTGGATTTTCGGGATTAGCAACAATTACATATTATTTATTAAAAATTCCAGTTGGAACAATGGTATTGGTATTAAATATTCCATTATTTATAATTTCATTAATAAAAAATGGCAAGCACTTTTTTATTAATGCAATATCGGGAACGGTATTATTATCAGTATTTATAGATGTTTTTGAAAGATTTAAACCACTTACAAATGATAGATTTTTAGGATGCATATATGGTGGAATAATAGCAGGAATAGGAACAGCAATTATTTTAAAAGCAGGTGCATCTACTGGAGGAAGCGATTTATTAACTCAAATAGCAAAATCCTTTAATCCTAATATTAGGATAAGTAATTTACTTGTTATTCTCGATACAATAATAGTTGGATTAAATGTGCTATTTTTTAAAGAATTAGAAGTAGGGCTGTATTCGGCAATTACAATATTCATAATGGGAAAAATGTTGGATATATTTTTTGAAGGAATTGACTTTGCAAAAGTTATATATATAATATCTATAAAATATGAAGATATAGCAAAAGAAATTGGAGATAAAGTAAGGAGAGGTAGCACGTCGTTAAATGGTCAGGGAATGTACAAAAAAGAAGAAAAAAATGTGCTAATGTGTGTAGCTTCAAGAAATGAAGTACGAGAAATAAGAAAAATTGTAAATGAAATTGATAAAAATGCATTTATTGTAATATCAAATGCAAGAGAGGTATTTGGAGAAGGATTTAAGGAAGAATGAACCTTGAATGTAGCAAAATTGCAATTTTATGTAAAATATGGTATAATTAATATATCAAACCTATATTTATGGTCATTAAGGAATCATTTGACCAGAAAAAGGTTGATATTAGTCATTTTTGTTATAACTAACAAAAAAATAATCACAAAAGGAGGAAATAAAAATGACTAAAAAATATTCAAATCTTGAGGAACTCAAGAAAGACAGTGTGGCAATTGCATCACCTATTAAGGTATTTTGGCCACTAACCCAAGAAAGCAAAATGCTTGATCCAAAATATGCAGCGAAGTTCAATGGTTGGTTTTCAACAAACAACTCAACGCTCGCATATGTTGAAAATAGCGTTTTGTATGTTACTCCATTTACATCTGCTGCAGCAAAGTGCTTAAGCGAAAACAATTTTTTAAGGCCTGCTTCCCCATTCTATGTACCATTTTCAAATGGAGATTATCCTGAAGCTGAAAAATTTCGCTGGGATTCACTTCGTGAAATGGCAAGGAAAGAATATAAGGAAGAATTTATTGCACATTGTGCAAGGTGGTGTGATGA
This sequence comes from uncultured Clostridia bacterium, assembly GCA_947627415.1. Taxonomy (GTDB): domain Bacteria; phylum Bacillota; class Clostridia; order TANB77; family CAG-508; genus CAG-452. The sequence continues at coordinate 25,791 of CANQVU010000015.1, forward strand.
ACACGGATTTGGCGAGCTGCCTAAAGAAGTACTTTCTAAGTGCTTCGAAATGCCTGAAAAAGGTGTAAGAGTTAAACATTTCTCTTATGAAAATACCTACTATCCAATAATCAATAATGATTGCTTGGATTGTGTTGGTTCAGAAAAAATAGGGAGTTTTTGCACAAACAATGGTAAAGTTGTATTTGTTTACCGTAATGGTAAGACATATGTAGCAAAAGGCTATAAGATTGTTGAAGATCTTATAGAAGCTGGATACTTAGAAAAAGGATTATTTGTACCTTTTTCTAATGGTGAAACCATTGTTGACCCAGTACTCGCAAATCAGTGGGCAGCACTGTAAATCAACCTTTTGAATAAGTTTCATTTGCTTATTCAATACGAAAAAACAGCTCATTCGCTGTTTTTTCTGTTTTATCTGAATGTTACTAATTGAAAGAAATGTAAAGTTGTAAAATTATAAAAAATATGATATAATTAATCCCGTTTTATAATATAAACATTATAAATGTATATTATATATATAAGAGGTTTTTATGGACGAGATAGTAAAAGTGTTACCTAATTTTAAAAAGTTTAATGATTATATAAATAATGTAAAAGCAGGAGTAAGCCCTATAATGTTATCAGGGCTTACAGATAGTGGAAAAGTTCATTTTGCATATTCAACTTTATTTTATTCTGAAAAGCCTATTTGTATTGTTACATATAATGAATTACAAGCAAAAAAGATTTTAAAAGACTTAGAATACTTTTCAGATAATGTTGTATATTTTCCAAGAAGAGAAATCTTAGCATACGATTATTTAGCAGAAAGTAAAGATATTTCTTATGATAGAATTAATTGCTTAAACAATATATATAATAAAAAAGCAAAAGTTATAGTAACAACAATAGAAGCAGTATCCCAAGAAATAGTGGCAAAAGAAACTTTATATAATAATATTATTACATTAAAAGAAGGTATGAGTATTAATTTAGATAATATTAAGGTCAAATTAAATGAATTAGGGTATGAAAGATGTGATTTAGTAGAACATGTAGCAGAGTATAGTATAAGAGGTGGAATAATTGATATTGGAGTATCTTCTAAAAGTGGAATTAGAATAGAACTTTGGGGAGATGAAATAGATTCACTTCGTCAGTTTGATATAGTATCACAAAGGTCAACAGAAAAAATAAAAAAAGTTACCATATATCCCGCATCAGAGTTTATATTAGAAGATGATATAGAGAAAATTATTAAGAGAATAGAAACCAAATCTAGTAAAGATGAAAAAATATCAGAAGATATCGAATCCATAAGACAGGGAGATTATTTAAGTAAAATAGACAAATATTTTAATTCATTTTATCAAAAACGAGAAACAATTATAGACTATTTGAAAGATGACTATATAGTATTTATAGATGAAATTGGAAAAATAAAAGCAAGGTCTGAAAATATAATAAAAGACAACAATAATGTTATAAAAACATTAATGGAAAAGAAAAGAGAAGTACCAGAAGCTCTTATTAATTTAAGAGATTATATTAGATTTATAGATGAAATAAAAAAAGTGCAAACAATATATTTAGAGAAACAGGATATTGGATTTGTAGATAAACAAAGTATGCATGCAAAAAGAAACGGATATAGCTTTAGCTATAGGGAGGTCAAATTTTTTCGTAGTTCAATGGATTTATGTCTTCAGGAAATACAACAAGCAAAAAAAGATAAAAAAACAGTAATCATACTAGTAGGAGACAAAAATAACGAGAAAAAATTCAGACAAATTCTTGATGAAAAGACAAAATTAAATATAGATGATATTATCATAAAAAATGGAGAGCTAAGTGAAGGATTTGAATGCTTTGATTTTAATCTATTAGTAATATCAGCGAAAGAATTATTTAGTAGTGCACCAAAAAAAAGAAAAAAACTATCTCAAGAATTTAAACAAGGAGAAACCGTAATATTTTCAGACCTAAAAGTTCGGAGATTACATTGTTCATAAAACAAATGGAATAGGACAGTTTATTGGAGTAAATACTATAAAAGCAGATGGAATAACAAAAGACTATGTAAAAATAAAATATAAAGATGATGATGTATTATATATACCAACAAATAACTTAGATAACATTAGAAAATACATTGGCGTAGGAGATAAAGGGCCAAAATTAAATAGGCTTCGGAAGTAAAGAATGGGAAAATACAAAACAAAAAGTAAAATCTAATTTAAGAGAAGTAGCACGTGATTTAATAGAGCTATATGCAAAAAGAGAAAAAGTAAAAGGTTTTGCATTTTCTAAGGATAGTGAATGGCAAAAGGAATTTGAGGGAAGTTTTGAGTTCCAAGAAACAGATGACCAATTAAGAGCAATAGAAGATGTAAAAAAAGATATGGAAAAACAAAAGCCAATGGATAGACTTCTATGTGGAGATGTAGGATATGGAAAAACAGAAGTTGCAATTCGTGCAGCGTTTAAATCATGTATGGACCAAAAGCAAGTAAGCTATTTAGTTCCAACAACAATACTTGCAAATCAACAGTATGAAGCATTCAAAGATAGAATGAAAGAGTATCCTATTAAAATTGAGTTACTAAATAGATTCAGAACGAAGAAAGAACAAGAAGAAATTATAAAAAAATTAAAATTAGGTGAAATTGATATAATAATTGGAACTCATAGATTACTTAGTAAAGATGTAGAATTTAAAAATTTAGGATTACTAATTATAGATGAAGAACATAGATTTGGAGTAAAAGATAAAGAAAAAATAAAGCAATTAAAAACAAATATAGATGTTTTAAGTATGACTGCGACTCCAATTCCAAGAACACTTCATATGTCTATTGTAGGAATTAGAGATATGTCATGCCTCTATGAACCACCTCAAAATAGAAGGCCAGTTCAAACATATGTATTAGAATATGATAGCGAAGTAGTAAAAGAAGCTATAACAAAAGAACTCGAAAGAGAAGGTCAAGTATTTTATCTATATAATAAAACAGAAACAATTGAAAGAAAAGCAAATGAGATATCACAGCTTGTTCCTGAAGCAAAAGTAGGATTTGCACACGGAAAGATGTCAGGGAAAGAGTTAGAAGATATAATGATAGAGTTTATAAATAAAGAAATAGATGTTTTGGTATGTACAACTATATTAGAATCAGGAATTGATATTCCAAATGCAAACACTATAGTTGTAGAAGATGCAGATAGATTGGGCTTAGCACAACTTTACCAAATAAGAGGTAGAGTAGGAAGATCTCACAAACAAGCTTATGCATATATTACGTATAAAAGAGACAAACTAATAAATGAAGTGGCTGAAAAAAGACTAAAAGCGATAAAAGAATTTACAGAATTTGGTTCGGGATTTAAAATAGCAATGAGAGATTTAGAAATAAGAGGGGCAGGAAGCTTAATAGGAGAAATGCAACATGGACATATGGATCAAGTAGGTTATGATACGTATTGTAAATTATTAGATGAAGTTATAAAAGAAATGAAAGGTATAGAAGTAGAAGAAGATATAGATGTTACAATCGATATTAATGTTTCTAGTTATATACCAGATAGTTATATCGAAAATGAAAGTCAAAAAATAGAAGTATATCAAAATATAGCGTTGTGTGAGAATGAACAAGATATAAAAAATATAGAGGAAGATATAGTAGATAGATTCGGAAAGATGCCAAATGAAGTTAATAATCTTTTAGAAATTGCAGAAATAAAAGGTATGTGTAAGAATCTAGGTATAACTAAAATAACTCAAAAGCAAAATGGTATAGTTTTTAATTTTAATCCTGATGTTTTTACTATAGATATAGATAACATAGTTAAAAAGTATGGGAACAAAATAAGATTTTCTCCTGCAAGAGAACCATATATTACGTATAAGTTAGAAAATAAAGACAATGTTTTAAAAGAAATTATGGATTTTTTAAATGTATGAATAAATTGTAATTTGAGCGTCCGGACGTGAGGAAAAAATTTATTTCGCAGAAATGGAAATTTTTCCTCCGTCCTAGCGAATACCTCGCACAAACAACAATTTATTTAAGAAAGGATTTATCATGGTAATTACAAGTAAAGATAATGAAACTATTAAAAAGATAAAAAAATTAAAGGAAAAAAAGTATAGAGATATAAATGGTAAATATTTAATAGAAGGCATAAAATTAATAAGAGAAGCTATATCGGAAAAAGCAGATATAGATACAATTGTAGTATGTGATAATTGTGTAAAAACTGGAGAAATAGACCAAAAAATTTTATATGAAATAGCAAAATACAATTGTGTATATGTTGATGAAAAGGTTTTTAACAATATGACAGATGTACAAAATCCACAAGGAATATTAGCAGTTGTAGAAAAGAAAAATTGTGATAAAGATATAAAATATAATGAAGATTTAATAGTGGTTTTAGATGATATACAAGATCCTCGGAAACTTAGGGACCATACTTAGAACAATTGATAGCGTAGGACTTTCTCAAGTAATCATATCAAAAAAAAGTGGAGATGTATTTAACCCAAAAGTAGTACGTTCTACGATGGGAGCAATATTTAGAGTAAATATTATTGAAAGTGAAAATTTAGTATCTACTATAAAAGAAATAAAGAAACATAAATTCAAAGTTATAGCAACATCACTACAAACAGAAGAAAGCGTATATGATGTAGAATATAAAAAAACAGCAATAATAATAGGAAACGAAGCAAATGGAGTTTCAAAAGAAGTATTAGAAATTGCAGATAAAAAAATAAAAATACCAATGCTTCGGTAAAACAGAAAGTTTAAATGCAGCAGTAGCTACAGGTGTTATCCTTTATGAATATGTAAGACAAAAAAATTAAACAAAAGGGGAACAGCTTCAATTGTTTAATTTTTTGTTAATATTTCTAATATTTTTGGATATAATTCTTCAGCGTTATTATTCCACCTATCAGATATCGTCTTTGCTTGTTCTCTTGAACCTGCAAAAACTTGCAAGTCAAATAATGTTTGATTATTCTCAACTATTTTACATCTAACACTGTAGTCATTTTCACTATGTGGAATAAAATCACTAGTTACTGATATTTCATTCTGAAATTCACCTAAAGTTTCTTTAAAGCTATTATCAACTCTAAATTTAGTAATACCAGGAATAATATCTTTAACTAAAGATAAAGCATTTTTCCCTTCAGATGTAAGCTCATATAAAGACTCATCGTCTTGAACATAGCTTATAATATATTTATTTTCTAATAAATCTAATAAGAATTGTTGAAAATAAAAATAATTCATATTATCAATAGAAATAACTAACTTCAAAAGAGCATCATTACTAATAGGCTTTGATACTTTGTCTAAAATATATAGTATTAAAGCTTTTTTTTCTGCTAAAGTTTCGTTATCTGAAGTAAGTTTCATTCATAAAACCTCCAATATAAATTACTATACAAAAGTATAGCATAGTTTTATTAAAAATACAATAAAAAGTAAATGTGATTTGCATAAGAATTGGGAAAAGT